>PKCS01000053.1 GCA_002862305.1 Phycisphaerae bacterium
ACCAATTCATCTCACATCAGAATGACTTCGTGCCGCGAATGTGGTTGAAAGCACTGAAGCTCATCGCTGAAGAAACACCCACCAATACGCGTGGTGGTACACCTTGAAATTAATCGAGGAACCCCCCTCATGCCAGCAAATCCCGGTAAATGGGACAAATCCGGTTGAGGTTCGCATGTGATTTCGACATGCAACGATCTATCGGAACGTTTTCCTGACCGTTATGGACGATATATGAGTGAAATCGTCCACCGTGGCCTTCAATCGTGGTGGACTGATAAGAACCTCAAGTCCACGCGAACGTCCGTCCGGTCATGCGCGCACCATCGCCAGGTTCGATTCGTGGAACACGACGCGCACCCCGCGACAGCGGTGTGCAGGATTCGGGTTCACCTGATGACCAGCTCGTGCGCCCTGCGTGCGCCCCGGTGATTGCACGACACGCGGGGCCCGATGCGGGCGGAGGCCGGTCCCGAAGTCCCGGCAACCTGGTTCGAAGCATCCGAATGCACCATGGGTGACGACGAACCAGGGCATGGTCGGTCCATCGCTTGATTCGGGAACACCACCGAATCAGCCCGCGCCTCCGCAGTCACCCCACGATCCCAGCAGCACGGCGAGGTCCGCACCGTTGGTGACCCCGTCCTGGTTGACGTCACCGACGCCTCCGGTGCCCCAGTACCCCAGGACCAGTGCGAGGTCGATGCCGTCGACCAGGCCGTCGGCATTGAGGTCCGCGGGGCAGGCGGGCGGATCGCACGCATCCGGGACCCCGTTCCAGTCGAGGTCAACCGCGGTGCCCGCGGCCAGCTCGCAGGCGTCGGAGACCCCGTCCTGGTCGCAGTCCGGAGCCGATTGGCAGCCGTCGGGAACCCCGTCGGGTCGCCCGCCCGAACCGCCGTCGGCCAGGAAGGCCTCGAGGTCGGCGATGTCGGCGAGGCCGAACTGTTCGAAGGTCCCCCCCGGATGGTTGGTCGGGGCGAACAGCATCTCGGTGATCACGGTCCGGGTCGTGTTCCGGATGTTCGGACCCGGCCAGACCGCACCGCCGGAACCGTCGGCGTTGTGGCAGCCCGCGCAGTTGTTGGCGAAGAGCGCTGCGCCGAGCGCGGCCTCGCCCACCGGTCCCCCGGCACAGTCGAAGGAGACCCCGGAGGTGAGGTCGCAGGAATCCGGGACCTGGTTCCCGTTGCAGTCGGGAGCGAGGCCCTCGGCGATCTCCAGCGAGTCCTTGAGGCCGTTGCCGTCGCAATCGATCCCCGAAGGGGCGAACGTCACGTCGAGGGTCCCCTGCCCGGTCTCGCCGTAGTAGCCGCCGAGCCGGATCCAGTAGACCTCCCCGGCGATGACCGGGAAGTTCGCGATCCGGGAATAGTAGGCCTGGCAGCCTGATTCACCGGAGCCGTCCCCGTTGCAGGCCACGTACTCGAGCTGTGCGCAGGAGTCGCCCCGGTAGAGCGCGAGCGAGGTGTCGTAGGAGCCGGCCTGGCAGGTCGAGAGGGTCAGGGCGCCGCTCAGCCCGGGGGAGAAGGTGAACCACACGTCGGGGCTCTGCTGCCAGTCGAGGTAGGTACCCTGGCAGAACGAATCGCTGGGATCGGCGAATTCCGCGGAGGCGGATCGGGTATCGAAGGAGTTCTCGCCGACGACCACCTCGTAGGCGTCCTCGCAGAGGTCCGCCCCGGTCTCCGGCTGGCAGTTGAAGCAGCCGTCCTGGGGCAGGTCGTTGCCGTCGTCGCAGAACTCACCGGTCTCGAGGATGCCGTTGCCGCAGACCGGTCCGACCACCTCGGGGACGACCTGGTGCACGCCACCCTGGTCGGAGACGAGGTAGAGCTCGCCGTCCGAATCCGCCCCGATCGAGACGATCGAGCCCAGCCCCGCGTCCCAGCCGAGGTCGGCGGTGTGGTCCTCGACCAGCCCGGTGGCGGGATCGTAGGAGTAGACCCGACCGGAGCAGTAGTCCGCGTAGAGGTAGCGCCCGGTGAGCCACGGGTTCGCGCAGCCCCGGTACAGGTGGCCACCGATGATCGAGCATCCGCCGCCGGCAAGTTCGTGACGGAAGATGGGGAAGACGTACTGCCCGGAGGCGCCGCAGTCCGCGAGGTCGTACGGAGCCCCCCCCTCGTAGCAGTTCCAGCCGTAGTTGCGCCCCCCCCCGCTGCCGGCGGGCTCGAGGTTGACCTCGTCATCGGCATCGGCCTGCGGGTCGCTGATCCAGAGGTCCCCGGTGGTGCGGTCGAAGCTGAATCGCCAGGGATTCCGGACCCCCAGCGCCCAGATCTCGTCGCGGGTTCCGGGATCCCCCACGAAGGGATTGTCGTCGGGGACGAAGTCCGGACCGTCGTCGGGATCGAGCCGGAGGATCTTCCCGAGCAGGCTCTGGGGATCCTGGCTGCGCCGATTGAGGTCCCCGGCCAGGCCGCCGTCCCCGATGCCGGCGTAGAGCATCCCGTCCGGTCCGAAGGCCAGTCCGCCCCCGTTGTTCGCAGGGCCGTCCTGGGGAACCTGGACCAGGATCAGCTCGGAACCCAGCGGCACCGAACCGGGCCCACTGGCGGTGAACCGCGAGACCACCGAATCACCAGCGGTGTCGGTGTAGGAGACGTAGAGGTGGGTGTTCTCGGTGCCGAAGCCCGGGTCGAAGACCATCGAGAAGAGCCCTCGTTGCCCGCCGATCGATACCCGGGAGCTCAGGTCGAGGAACACACCGCTGGCGCCCGAGTCGTCCTGGTAGCGGATCAGCCCGCCCAGCTCGGTGACGTACACCCGGGAGGCGTCGCCGGGTCGGGTGGCGAACCCGGTGGGGTAGCTTGCTCCCGAGGACACGGTCTCCAGCTGCAGGAGTCCGCTCGTGAACGACTCGCACTCGTCGGGGACGGAGTTGTCGTTGCAATCCGTGCTGTCCCCCTGGGCGAGGTCGTCGTAGTCGGAGATCCCGTTCCCGTTGCAGTCGATGAACCCGATCGTGCCTCCGGGGGTCT
Organism: Phycisphaerae bacterium; assembly: GCA_002862305.1. Taxonomy (GTDB): domain Bacteria; phylum Planctomycetota; class Phycisphaerae; order Phycisphaerales; family SM1A02; genus UBA8087. The sequence continues at coordinate 2,985 of PKCS01000053.1, forward strand.
GGATCGGCACCGATTCGACGTCCGGGCCCGGGCCGGGCTTGAAGAGGCCCATGAGCACCGCCCCATCGGCGGGGGAGGCGTCGGTGGTGAAGCTGAAGTTGTAGAGCGTCCCCCATCGAAGGGCGTTCGCGTCGGGGTCGGAGGCGTGGGTATCGGTCGACCAGGTGACGCTCGCCGAGCCCACCTGGTGGGCCCAGTCGGTCGAGGCGAAGGGTTCCGCGCTGTGGTAGTCGACGTCATGGAAGCCGACGTTGTACACCGAGGCCCCCGGGGAGAACGGCACCGTGAAACTCCGCACCGCACGCTCGCTGTTGAGGTTCTGGGCCGCGTACTCGTAGGTCCAGGTCCCGTTGCTGTTCTCGAAGACCCGGCAACCGACGATGACCATCCCATCCTGCTGGAGCTGGTGGTCGACCAGTTGCACCGCGTCGTCGTAGTACTTCCAGGCCCGGATCGCGGGGTCCTCGCGGTGGGTCTCGCCCTGGAGGGACATGGTCCAGTTGGCGCCCCCACCGGAAATTCCGACCGGTCGCCAGGAGTTGTTGTTGTTCTGGTTCCCCGAGGCGGCATCGTCCTGCGCGATGTACTGGGCCTCGACGATGAACTGACCACCCTGTTCGAGATCGCTGTGGCGGGCCTGGAGCCGCTTGTAGATCGAGTTGCCGGTGATGTTCAGGTCGGTCGCGGGATAGGGGTAGTAGCCGGTGTGGGGATTGACCTCGAATTTCGGCCCCAGACCACTCTGGGAGCCGTTGAGGCCGGCGCTGTAGGGATCCGCGCAGCCCACCCCCAGGTAGTCGGAGCTCCCACCCGAGCAGCTGGGGCAGCAGAGGTTGTTCTGCAGGGCGAAGAATCCGTGCTTCAGCCAGCTCTGGCCCAACTGGCGGATCACCCCGTCGCGGATCTGGTAGAGATTCTGGCTGATCACGGGGTGACGGTTGTTGCTCGAGATCCACTCCAGAGGCTGGGTGCCGATGTTGCAGGAGTAGGTCCCGACCGAGAATGCCGCGACGTCGCCGACGCTGCCGTAGCTGGTGACGTCGTACAGATCGCCGACGATGACGTCGGCGCCCGATGAACTGCTGCAGTCGGAGCCACCGCCGCCGGCCAGCCCGGGGCTCCCCCCGCTGACCGAAAGCGCGGTCGCGACGAGCGCGCCCGACACCACTGAAAGGACTCCGACCCGAGTGATCGTGATCATGGGATACCTCCACCGGATGCGCCGCGCGATGACGACGCGATGCCTGCCAGATTGCGACACCACCGAACCTAGTCGGAACCAGCGAATAATCCAGCAAAAAACGTCCAGCGAACGGCACCTTGTCGGTCAGCCACCCCGTACGACAGCAGCCGGCCGCGGTTGGCTGGCCGACTGCCGTGATGCTGGACGGAGGTCGAGGACGCGGGGATCAGTCCTCGCCTTCCTGCTCCCGCTTCGCTTCCTTGTCCTGTTCGCTGCCGATCAGGGCGCCGGAGCCGGCACCGACGGCACCGCCGATGCCTGCGCCAACCGGCCCACCGATGAGGGCGCCTGCAGTCACGCCGGCTCCGGCACCGATGAGGGCATCCGACTCGGTATGGGTCTTGCAGCCCACGGTCAGCAGCAGGGTGGCCAGGCCGAGGGTGCAGGGAATGAGGCATCGTCTGGAAACAGTCATGTCATCGACTCCTTGGGTTTGTTTGACGGCCGTACCCTACCGCCTCACAGGTCCTCACGGGCCCAGGTTCCGGTAAAAAAGGCCCAGAACGGCCAATTGAACTTCGGGTGAATTGTGGCCGATTCCCCGGAATCTGTTTCATAAGCCCGAATCTTGGACTAGTTTAGAGTTCATGAGAGATGACTTCGTCCTCGGGGAGCGCGCGTGCGCCATCCCCCGAGGCGAGTCTTGCAGCACCAGCTGCCGAGAACAGGCCACGCCATCCCACCGGTGCAGTCTGTGAATTAGTTCGCAAAGTCAACGAATTCGCCGTTCCTGAACACGGCTCACAAGAGATGGAGATTGCACCATGATCACTCGAACCCTTGCCTTGACCTCGGTTGTGCTCGCCGGCGGTGTCTGCGCCACGGTGCAGGCCCAGTGCGAGGATGAATACGTGGCCGGAACCGCCCTGGTCGTGCTCACCGACCAGTTCGCCCCCCCTGCGGGTGCGGCGGTGCTCGGCGCCAACCTTCCGTTCCCGCTCAACCCGTTCCCCCCATGCGTGAACGGCGGCCCCGCCATCCTGTTCGATGCCAGCACCTTCGGCCAGGGCCAGCCCGACCTCACCAACCAGACCATGGACGTGAGCAAGACCTTCAACACCGACACCGGGCGGTGGGAGATCAGCATCGTCGCCCGGACGGTGGATGGCGCCCCGTTCCTCCAGGGCGCGAACCTCACCATTCCCCTGTTCACCGGCGGGACCGTCCAGGCGGACGAGAATCCCGGTGCCCGTTTCGTCATCGACTTCGGCAACGGCTACGAGCAGCCCACCTTCCCGGTCGACGGGGCCAGCGGCGTCGGCGAAATCGCCGGGGTCATCCCCCAGGATGAGGTCATCGTCGACTACTACTACCGCGGGAACGGCATCGACAACGGCAAGAACGGTGAAGTCGGCAACGCGCCGGTGGTCATCCGCGAGGATGGCTCCATGACCTTCGCGTGGGGCTTCCAGATCGCCGACGCGCAGGTCTTCAACGAGTGCGGAGTCACCGTGAAGTTCTTCCCCACCGTGGCCCCCGTGATCTGCACCTGCACCACCGACCTCGATGGCAACTGCGAGGTCAACGGTGCGGACCTGGCGATCCTCCTCGGCCAGTGGGCCACCGCCGGCGATGCGGACGTGGACGGAAGCGGCAGCGTCGACGGCGCGGACCTCGCGCTCCTGCTCGGCGAGTGGAACACCTGCGGCGAATCCTACCTGGTCGCCGACGACGAGCTGGGCACCCTTCCCCCTCAGGGCGCCTGCTGCTACCTGGATGCCGGCGTGACGGAGAAGTGCGTGCAGTCGTCCAAGAGCTATTGCGAAAGCCTTCCGAATCACCATTGGGAAGAAGGCGCGAGGTGCTACGTGTATCCATTCTCCTGCCCGTCGCTTGGTGACTGACGGACCAGTCAATACGATCTGCAGCGCCCCTCGGTCCCACCGGGGGGCGTTTCACGTCTGGCAGGGGCCACCGGCCGCCAGTCGGTCGGCGATCGCGAGTCCCGACGCGACCGCCTCCTCGATCGAGGGGGTCCCGTAGAAATCGCCGGCACAGAAGACCGAGTCCGGACGGGGCGTCGGTTCGTGCCGGTCCCCGGTGGCGGGCAGGGCGTGGGGAACGTCGGTGGTCAGCAGGTGGCGCCAGGCGTCGGCGGGCACGCCAAGCAGTCCGGCGGCCTCGTCGCGGATCGCGTCGAGGTCGTGGGGGATCCCGCCCGGGGACGTCCCGGACGGCGCGTCACCGGGCCCTCGGCGCAGGCTGACCAGCACGCTGTGTTCCCGGGTCCGGGTGATCCCGGGAGCCACCATGCTCGGGCAGCAGGCGAGGTTGACCAGCCCCGTCCCGGTCCCGTTGAGGTGGATGATCGGTTCGATCGGCAGCGCCCCCCGGGTGGCGAAGTGGACGGCAGTGGTGCCGAACCAGCGATCCGATGGATCCTCGTCGAGTCCAAGCAGCGTCCGGGCCGCGGGTCGAGGCACCGCCAGCACGATCGAGCGGGCGGAGAGGGTTTCCCCGTCGGCAAGGTGGACCAGGCGGTCCTCGACCCGGTTCACCGGTGTCCCAAGGCGAAGCCGGCCCGCGAGGGGGCGCGCCAGCTCGTCGGCCAGCGATTGCATGCCGCCCCGGGGCAGTTCGGCCCGCCCGTGGGCGAACCGGTGGAACGCAGCGAGAAAGCGGGCCGCCGGGGCCCCCAACTCGAGGTCCAGCAGGACGCCGCCGAAGAAGGGCCGGAGAAAGGCCTCCCGGAACCGGGTTGAGAATCCGAGCTCGTCGAGCAGCTCCGCGGTCGACCGGTGTTCGTAGGCCGGGTCCGGACGCACGGCAAGACGGCGACACCGCGCGACGGCACGGAGGTCCCGGAGCCCGGCCAACCCGCGAAGGATCGGCTCGAGGGAGGCGATCGGGGCCCGGCGAGGGTCGACCACCCGGATCCGACCGTGGCCTTCGACCACCACCGCCCCGGACGTGAACGAGTGCCTCGGGAGGACCGAGCGCGGTACCAGCGACTCGAGCTGGTGGTAGTTGGACATCGAGACCTGGAATCCCAGCTCGCAGCCGATGCCCTCGACCCGGACGCTGCCGAGTCGGCCACCCACTCGATCACTTGATTCGAGGACCACGACCCGGACCCCGCGGTCCTGGAGTCGCCGTGCACAGGCCAGGCCGGCCACGCCGGCACCCACCACCACCACGGCCGGGTCGTTCGATGTGTCGGCAGGCTGCATCCGCGCATGGTAGTGCCGTCTCCCCCGCGAGGCACGTCGCAGCGTGGTGCATCCGGCAGGCAGGAACCCGGGGGCTAGGCGCTCCCCCCGCCAGCCTGCCCCTCGAGCTCCTCCCAACGGGCGTAGAGCGAGCCCACCCGCTGCTCCGCCTCGTGCAGTTGCTGGAACAGCTCGGTCGAGCGGACGTGGTCGGACAGGACCAACGGATCCCGGGTGGCCTGTCGCAGGCGTTCCACCTCCGCTTCGGCCTCCGTGATCCGAGCCTCCATCGAATCCAGCTCCCGTTGCTGCAGGTAGCCGAGCTTGCGGGGCTTCGTGCGGGCGTCGCGTGCGCGCCGCTCCGGGGGCGGGGGTGCCGTGGCGGCGGACGTCGAGGCCCGCCGGACCCGCTCGAGGTGTTCCAGCCACTGGGGCATGTCGGCGACCTGCCGGAAGCCACCGGCGTCGTCGAGCCCGATCAGCTCGGTGGCCACTCGCTCGAGCATGAACCGGTCATGGGAGACCAGCACCAGCGCCCCGGGGAACTCGAGCAGGGCCTCCTCGAGGACCTCAAGGGAGGGGATGTCGAGGTCGTTGGTGGGTTCGTCCAGCAGGAGCACGTCCGCCGGCTGCAGCATGAGGGTGGCGATGAGCAGTCGGGCCTGCTCGCCCCCCGACAGCAGGGAGACCCGGGTCGCGAGCTGCTCGGGCTCGAAGAGGAATCGCCTGGCCCAGCCGGTGACGTGGACCATCTTGCCCCGATAGTCGACGGTGTCACCCACCGGGCAGAGGGCCTCCTGGAGGGTCTGTCCGGGGTCGAGCGAGCCGCGATGCTGGCTGAAGACCACCGTACGCAGGTCAGCGGCGCGCTTGATCGTCCCGGAGTCCGGGGCCAGGTCCCCGGAGATCAGCCGAAGCAGGGTGGTCTTGCCGGCCCCGTTGGCCCCGAGCAGTCCCAGTCGCTGTCCGGGGGAGAGCACCAGGTCGAGCCCTTCGAAGAGCCGACGCCCTCCCATCGACTTGCAGACCGAATGGAGCGCGACGAGGCGGCGGGTCTTCCGTTCGGTGGCCTGGAAGTCGATGTCCGTGGTACGGCGGGGTTGCTCGGTCCGGTCCCGCGAGGCACGCAGTTCCGCCCGGCGGCCCCGGGCCTGTTCAACCTGGGTCTTGTTGCGGGTCTGTCGCCCCTGGATTCCCTGTTGCAACCACGCGGTGTCCCGCCGGACCTTGTTTGCCAGTGCGGACTGCGCCTGGGCCTGGCTCTCGAGGAACTGGTCGCGTCGCCGGAGGAAATCCGAGTAGTTGCCCCGGACGAGGAAGGTGCCACCGGGGTACGCCGAGGAGAGTTCCATGATCCGCTGGGTGGTTCGCTCGAGGAAGACCCGGTCGTGGGTGATGAAGACCATGGCGGCCCGGGAGCGACGAACGTGCTGCTCCAGCCAGAGCACTCCCTCGAGGTCGAGGTGGTTGGTGGGCTCGTCGAGGAAGACGACCTCCGGATCCAGCGCGATCGCGCGGGCGAGAGCGAGTCGTTTACGCCATCCCCCGGAGAGGGTGTCGGCGGGAGCGTCGGGGTCCTCGAATCCGAGCTTCGAGAGCGCGGTGCGGGCCGCGGTCAGGTCGACGACGGGTTCCTCCACGCTCCCGGCCGTGCCCTCGGTGACCGCCGCAAGCACGCTCGCCCCCTCGGGGAAGCGATCCGCCTGGGCGATGTAGCAGGTGCGCAGGCCCCGACGAGTGATCAGTTCCCCCCCATCCGGCGCCTCGAGCCCGGCAAGGATCCGGAGCAGCGTCGACTTCCCGGCCCCGTTGGGTCCGATCAGACCGAGACGGTCCCCTTCCTCGATGTGGACGCCGACCCCCTCGAACAGCAGGTTCGAGGGATAGGACTTCACGAGCTCTCGGGCGGTGAGCAGGGTCGACATGATCGTGGGAGTGTAGGGCCCGTGGTCGATGAACGGGATCGGTCCGGCCGCGGTTATCAGCCCCCGAAGCGGGGCGGATGCCCACCAGCCTCGAGATCGCAGGGGGCAGCTGGCACCGATGCCGGATAGACTGGACGATCGCGATCCGGTCAGGGGACGACCATTCAAGAGGAAGCCACCGGGGCGCCGCCGGGCCATGAACCACACCACGTCGACAGCCTGCATGGTGGTCCTGCTCGCGGGATGCACCCCCTACGAGCTCCGGGACCTCCGGACCCCGGCGGTGGTGATGCCGGAATCCCTCGACGCCCCGGCCCCGGTCCTGGCGGTCCCCGAGCACTGGTGGCTTGCCTTCGACGAGCCCGGGCTCGACGAGACCGTGACGCAGGCGTTCGCCGAGAACCTGGACCTCCGACAGGCCTGGGCCCGGCTGCAGCAGGCGATGGCGCAGGCCACCATCGTCGGTGCACCCGTCTACCCCGAGGTGAACCTCGACGGCGGCGCGGAGCGTCGCCGCACCGACTCCGACGGCAATCGACTCTACGCCAACCAGTTTCGGCTCGGCCTCGGGCTGACCTGGGAGCTCGACCTGTGGCAGAAGATCGCCAACCGCGCGGAGGCCGCGCGCCTGCTCGCCACCGCGACCCGGGACGACGTCGAGCAGACCGCCCTGCTGCTCTCGGGCACCGTGGTGGACCTGTGGTTCACGATCCAGGAACAGGAGCAGCTGCTGGTGGTGCTGGGCGAGCAGATCCAAGCCTCCCGCGACCAGCTGGAAGTGGTTGAACTCCGCTACGGACGGGGCGTCGGCAGCGCGCTGCAGGTCCTCCAGCAGCGCCTTCAGCTCGCCCAGGTGGTCTCCGAGGTCCCCACCGTGGAGGCGGAGCTGGAGGTGACGAAGAACCAGCTCGCGATCCTCCTGGGACGAGCCCCCCAGTTCCCGGTCGAGCCCCTCCCGGCCCCGGTCCTCCCGGAGCTTCCGGCGTTTCCGATCCTGCCCGCCCCCCGCGAACTGCTGGACACCCGTCCCGACCTCCGGGCCGCGTACAAGCGCCTTGCGGCCGCGGACCTCGAGGTGGCGGCCGCGATCGCGGACATGCTCCCCACCATCAGGATCTCCCTCGACGCGGCCTTCAGTTCCCCCAGCCTCTCGACCCTCTTCGACGACACCATCGCAAGCATGGGTGGAAGCCTGCTCCAGCCGGTGTTCGATGCGGATCGCCGGGGGGCCGAGGTCGAGCGACGCAAGGGGCTCATGCTCGAACGGGCCAGCGCGTTCAGCGAGGCGTTCCTCGTCGCCCTCCGCGAGATCAAGGACGCGATCGATCGTGAGCTGAACCAGGTCGTCCTCCTGGAGGAGATCCGCGAGCAGGTCGGGATCGCGACCGCCACCCTCGCGGAGGCGCGCTTCAGCTACGCGAACGGGCAGAACGAGTACCTGGACGTGATCTCCGCGCTGCAGTCGCTGCAGAGCGTCCAGCGACGCGAGGTGACGGTGCGCAAGCAGTTGCTCGCCACGCGTGCGAGCCTCTACCTCGCGCTGGGCGGCAGCTGGCTGCGCGAGCTGGAACCCGGACCCGGATTCGGCGAGACCGCCCTCGACCACCCCGCCCCGGATGACGGAGGGCCCCGCACGTGAGCGACCGGAAGTCCATCCCCCGACGTCCCGACGGCCTCCGCGTGCTCCTCGCCGTGGTGCGCTTCCTGCTGCCGGTGCTGGTCATGGCCGGAGCGGTGTACGGGAGCATCCTGCTCATCGGCGCTCGCCCCACCCCGCCACGGATCGACCGGGACCAGCGCGCCACCCTGGTGGAGACGGTCCTGCCGGTCACCCGTCCGGACCGTGCGGTCATCACCGGCTACGGCACGGTCGAAGCCCACCGGGTCCTCACCCTCCAGCCCCAGGTCGGGGGCGCGGTCCTGGAGGTGAACCCCTCCCTGGTCGCGGGGGGACTGGTCGGCACCGGCGAGGTGTTGATGCAGATCGAGACCCAGGACTACGAACTCGCGCTCCAGCAGCGTCGAGCCGAGGTGGCCAATGCCGAGGTCGACCTGCAGATGGCGGAGGCGAGCTCGCTGGTCGCGCAACGGGAGTGGGAGCTCCTGGGGGAGTCGATCGAGACCAGCGACATCGGACGGCAGCTGGCCCGCAAGGAGCCCCAGCGCCGCGAGGCGGAGGCGATGCTCGATGCCGCCCGCGGGAAGCTGAAGCTGGCGGAGCTGGACCTCGAGCGGACGACGATCCGGGCCCCCTTCAACGCCCTGGTGCTGAACGATTCGGTGGAGCTCGGGCAGATCGTCGCGCCCCGAACCCCGGTCGCGACCCTGGTCGGGACCGACGAGTTCGAGGTCATCGCCTCGATCCCCCTCGCCAAGATCCCCCTGATCGTCATCGACCCCGCGGACCCCGCCCGGAATTCCCGGGCGACCGTGACCCTCGAGCTGGGTGACGGACGCACGCTGGTCCGACGCGCCCGGGTGGACCGACTCGCGGGCGAGGTCGAACGCTCCGGACGCCTCGCGAAGGTGATCATCCAGATCCTCGATCCCCTCAACCGCGAGGGGATCCCGGATCGCGGGGTGCTGCTGCTGGGAAGCTACGTGCGGGTCGAGATCGAGGGGCCGATGATCGAGGACGTCATCGAGCTGCCACGCTCGGTCCTGCGGGAGAACGACACGATCCTGGTGATGGACGCCGACCAGCGGCTCGCGGTCCGCGACTACACCGTGGTGCTCGGGCGGACGGACACCGTGCTCGCCCGGATCGGACTGGAGCCGGGCGACCGGATCATCACCAGCCCGATCGGGGTCGCGATCGCCGGGATGCCCCTCGCGGAGGTCGGTGCGGTGGAACTCACCGGGCAGGCCGCCCCCGGAGGGGGGAACGAGGGTTCGTGACCACCCCCCGCTCCAGGTATCGAGGGCCCGTGGCCTGGATGGCCGGGCACCCCGTCGCGGCCAACCTCCTGATGCTGGCGCTGCTGATCGGGGGCTTCGTCTCCGCGTTCAACATCAAGCAGGAGGTGTTCCCGGAGTTCACCCTGGACGTGATCGGGATCTCGGTGAGCTATCCGGGCGCGAGCCCCGAGGAGACCGAGACGGGGATCCTGCTGGTCACCGAGGATGCGGTGCGCGGGATCGAGGGCGTCAAGCGGATCACCTCGACCGCCCGGGAGGGATCCGGTTCGGTCAGCGTGGAGCTGCTCGCCTCCGCGGACGTCGATCGCGTGCTGCAGGACGTCAAGAACGCGGTGGACCGGATCGTGACCTACCCCGAGGACGCCGAGCGACCCAAGGTGTCGCTCATGGAGAGCCGCAACCGGGTGGTGACGCTGGCGGTGTACGGGCCGTACCCCGAGAAGGTCCTGCGCGGGATGGCGGAGCGGATCCGCGACGAACTCTCGATCCGCGAGGACGTCACCGTCACCGAGCTCGGATCCTCGAAGGCCCCGGAGATCTCCATCGAGATCCCCAGCGCGGTCCTTCGTTCCTACGGCATCACCCCGGACGAGGTGGCCCGGCGGATCCGGAGCTCCGCGGTCGAACTTCCGGCGGGAAGCCTCAGGACCGACGCCGGGGAGGTCCTCATCCGGACCACCGAGCGGCGCGACTTCGGCCGGGAATTCGCCGACATCCCGATCATCGCGAACCCGGACGGGTCGGTGGTCCTGCTGGGGGACATGGCGGTCATCGAGGACGGCTTCCAGGACGTCGACCAGGACCGCATGGTGAACGGGCTGCCCGCGGCCAGCGTCGAGGTGTTCCGGGTGGGGACGGAATCGCCGATCTCGGTGTCCTCGGCGGTGACCGAGTACCTGGCCGAACTGGCCCCCGAACTGCCCCCCGGGATGACCGCGGAGATCGTGCAGGACGACTCGGTGGCCTATCGCGAGCGCATCAACCTCCTGCTTCGGAACGCGATGCTCGGGTTGGTGCTGGTGCTCCTGATGCTGGGCCTGTTCCTCGAGCCTCGACTGGCCTTCTGGGTGACGCTCGGGATCCCGATCTCGATCCTCGGATCCTTCATGTTCCTCGGGTCCACCGATGCCTCGATCAACATGATCTCCCTCTTCGCGTTCATCGTGACCCTCGGCATCATCGTGGACGACGCGGTGGTGGTGGGCGAGAACATCTACGAGAAGCGGGAGCAGGGCATGCCCGCCCTCCAGGCCTCGGTCGAGGGGGCGCGGCAGATCGCCGGTCCGGTCACCTTCGCGATCCTGACCAACATCGTGGCCTTCACCCCCCTGCTCTTCGTCCCCGGCGCGAGCGGACGGTTCTTCATGCAGATCCCGGCGGTCGCGATCTCGGTGTTCCTGATCTCCCTCGTGGAATCCCTCTTCATCCTGCCCGCACACCTCTCGCATTCACCCCGGCGGACCCTCTTCTGGAAGATCGTCTCCCTGCCATCGGACTACTTCAGCCGCGCCCTCCGGCGCTTCATCCGGGCCGTCTACACCCCGGTGGCACGGGTCGCGATGCAGCAGCACTACCTCACGATCTCCCTGGGATTCTCGATGCTGGCCCTCTCGGTGAGCCTGGTGCTCGGGGGCTGGCTCCCCTTCACCTTCCTCCCGACGATCGATGCGGACTTCATCCGGGTCAACGCCCGACTGCCGGTCGGCGTCCCCTACGAGCGGACCCAGGAGCTCCAGCAGCGGGTGCGGGTGGCGCTGGAGACCACCATCGAGGAACTCGGCGGACCCGCGACGATCCGCAACATCCAGGCGGTCGCGGGGGGAACGATCGGGGGCGGCGGCCCCGGGGCAAGCTCGGGTCGGACCGCGAGCAACCTCTTCAGCCTGCGCGTCGAGCTGGTCCCCGAAGGCGAGCGCAGCTTCAACGCCAGTGAGTTCAGGCGGATCTGGAGCGAACACACCGGAACCCTCCCCGGCGTCGAGAGCCTCTCCTTCACCAGCGAGATCGGGCGCCCCTCCGGGGCCGCGATCGACGTCGAACTCAGCCACCGGGACCCCGAGCTCCTGGAGGCGGCCAGTCGCTCGCTCGCGGATTCCCTGCAGGGCTTCGCGGGCCTGTCCGGGATCGACTCCGGGATCTCCCGCGGCAAGTCCCAGCTCAACTACGCGTTGACCCCCGAGGCCCGCAGCCTCGGACTCGATTCGATGGAACTCGCCCGCCAGACCAGGAGCTTCCTCTTCGGGTCGGAGGCGCTTCGGCAGCAACGCGGCCGTGACGAGATCCGGGTGATGGTCCGACTGCCGGAATCCGAGCGCACCACCCTCCACACCCTGGAGAACCTCCTCCTTCGGGCCCCGGACGGGACCGAGATCCCGCTGCCGGAGGCGGTCGACGTCACCGAGGGCCGGGCCTACAACTCGATCTCCCGCACCGACGGACGCCGGGTGAACTCGGTGACCGCGGACCTCGACACCGCGGTGACCACCGGCAACCTGGTGGTCGCGGAGCTGCAGTCCGAGGTCATTCCACAGCTGCTGCGCGCCTATCCCGGGCTGAGCTGGACGTTCGAAGGCGAGCAGTCAGAGCAGTGGGAGTCCCTCTCGAGTCTCGCCAAGGGATTCGGCTACGCGATGTTCGCGATCTACGCCCTGCTGGCGATCGCGTTCCGGAGCTGGGCCCAGCCGCTGATCGTGATGAGCGCCATTCCCTTCGGGGTGATCGGCGCGATCATCGGGCACCTGCTGATGGGCTACAGCATGAGCCTGATCTCGCTGTTCGGCATCGTGGCCCTCTCGGGGGTGGTGGTCAACGACTCCCTGGTGCTCCTGGTCACCGCGAACGAGTACCGGCGCACCCATCCCGAGTGGAGCCCCGCCCGGGTGGTCGGCGAGGCGGGCGCACGGCGCTTCCGGCCGATCCTCCTGACCAGCGTCACCACCTTCTGCGGGCTGATGCCGATGCTCTTCGAGACCTCGGTGCAGGCACGGTTCCTGATCCCCATGGCGATCTCCATCGCCTTCGGGATCATCTTCGCGACCGTGATCATCCTGCTGATCGTCCCCGCGCTCTACCTGGCCCTCGAGGACCTGCTGAGGCTCCGGGACTGGATCACCGGTGGACGCGACCCGCAGGAGCACCGAATCCCCTCGGATCCGGCCACTCCCCCCACCAGCACTCCCCTGTCCAGCTGACCCCCACCACGCCCGGCCCCGATCCCGTGAACCCACCCCCCGCCAACGCTCGACGACTCTCGGAGATCCTGGTGGCGTGGTGGCCGCTGGCACTGAGCTGGCTGATGATGGGGGTCGAGCTGCCGATGATCAGCGCGGTGGTGGCCAGGCTGCCCGACCAGACCGTCCAGCTGGCGGCCTTCGGCGGCGTGGTCTTCCCCCTGGCCCTCCTGGTGGAGGCGCCGGTGATCATGATGCTCGCCGCGTCCACCGCACTCAGCACCAACGAGGCGGCGTACCGGGTGCTCAAGCGGTTCATGGCCAGGACCGCCCTCGCCATGACGCTGCTCCACCTGCTCTTCGGATTCACGCCCCTCTACGACCTCGTGGTGGTTCCCCTGCTCGACATCCCCGAGGAGGTCGTCGAGCCGGCGCGGCTCGGCTTCCAGCTGATGCTCCCCTGGACCTGGGCGATCGCGGACCGGCGGTTCCACCAGGGGGTCCTGATCCGGTTCGGACTGCGCAGCACCGTCGCGATCGGGACCGGGATCCGCCTGGTCACGACCCTGCTGGTCCTCACGGTCGGTTGGTCCCTGCAGGTCGAGGGCGCACTCCTCGCCGGCGCCGCCCTGGCCCTGAGCACCATCGCCGAAGCGGTGTACGCACGAGTCAAGGTGGCCCCGGTGCTCCGCGGCCCGATGCGAACCCGCCCGGTCAACGACGTGGTGGTCAGGGGACGTGCCCTCTGGAGGTTCTACGTCCCCCTCGCGATGACCCCGCTCCTGGTGCTGGCGATGCAGCCGGTCGGGGCCGCGGGGATCGACCGGATGCCCAACGCGGTGACCTCGCTGGCGATCTGGGCGCCCCTGAGCAGCCTGGTGTTCTTCTGTCGAAGCCCCGGGGTGGCCTTCAACGAGGTGGTCATCGGCCACGCCGAGGAGCCGGGGGCTCGCCGGGCGCTCTGGCGATTCGCCTGGACCGCGGGGCTGGCCGCGTCCGGGGTGCTGGGCCTGCTCGCCCTTCCACCCAGTGCACGCTTCTGGTTCGGCACCATGATCGGGCTGGACCCCGACCTGGTCGACCTCGGGGTCCGGTCCCTCTGGATCGCCCTGCCGATCCCGCTGATGACCTTCCTCCAGTCCTACTTCCAGGGCTGCATCGTCAATGCGCACCGGACCCGGTTCATCACCGAGTCGGTGGTGATCTACGTCGTGGTCACCGGGGTGGTGATCGGGTCCGGGATCTGGATCCAGCCGGCCCACGGCATCACGGTGGTGATGCTGGCCACCACGCTCGGGAACCTCGCCCAGACCCTCTGGCTCGGGGTGAGCTACCTCCGACTGGTGCCGGCCGGCGGCCACGTCGCGGCCGGGAACCACGAAAAGTGATTGGAACCCGCGCCACGGAACGATATGGTGGACGTCCCTTCTGACCCAAGCCCGGAGCCCATCGATGTCCAAGAAGAAGCAGCAGCAGCAGAAGAAGAAGATGCGTGACTTCCGGAAGAAGAAGAAGGCGGCCTCACGGCGGGAGGCGGTGCGCGAGGACCAGGAGCAGGCGGAGAAGCCGCTGCCTCGCGGGGGCAACCGCCCCGACTTCGCCTCGAGCAAGACCGGGACGCGATCCATGGGCGGTGGCGGCGGCAGCCAGATGCATCGCCCCCAGGGTGGGTGACACGCCTCAGTCCTGCGTCACTTCGGACGGGTCCCGGGCGAGTGGGTGCCGGGCCAGCACGATCAGCTGCCCCAGCTTGAGCCCCCCCCACGTCGCGAGCACCCCCAGGACCACGCTCCCCACGACGTTGACCAGCAGTCCCACCGTGTCGCCGCCGGCGTTGAGCTGGAGCGACACGAGGCTGAAGAGGCTGAAGGTGGTCATCCCGCCCAGGAACCCGGTGATCAGGATGGCCGAGGCCAGTTGCGCGCGCACGTCCGCGGCGAACTCCCGGAAGACCGGGGCGGTGGGATCCCCGGGCGGCCACCACCCCCTCGAGCACAGCGGCGCCGCGAGGCGGCTGCCCGCCATGCGACTCGGCTGGTCGCGGTTGTAGACCGCCTCGATCAGCATGAACACCAGGCCGATCAGGAGGCACCCGAGCACGTTCACGATCATCACCGCGACGTACTGCGGGAGGCCGATCACGTCGTGCGCGAGGTAGGCAAGCAGGTGTCGGGCCAGCGCCCCGAAGGCGCCGCCCACGCCGATCCCCAGCATCATGATCAGGGTCCTCACGCCGCCACCACCCCTCCCAGCGTCCAACCCCCGAGCACCGCGAGGAAGCAGGCGCCCACCGAGACCAGGATGTTGGCGGTGAACCAGCGCCGGTCCTCGATCGCGAGGAAGACGTTATCGAGGGCGAAGGAACTGAAGGTGGTGAACGCCCCGCAGAAACCGACCGCGGTCAGGGCGAGCAGCTCGCCGTACTCGATCCTCTCGATCTCGAGGTTCAGCGGGGAGAGCGGCCCGAGCCGGAGGCCCGCCTGCTCGAGGGTCAGCCAGTTGACGAAGAACCCGGCCAGGAAGCTGCCCAGCAGGTTGACCACCAGGATCCCGCACCAGCCGGGAAGCGAGGTACGCGCGGACACCAGGGTGAGCACGAGGTAGCGGGCCAGGGCCCCGATCGTTCCACCGAGCATCACCAGCGGGATGGCGAGGATGAGGGTCATGGGCGCGTCGACTCCGGGAAATTCGCGGGACACCGCGCTGGCCCCGATTCTCACCAACGAAGGGACGAGCGTCAAAGCATGGCCTTGAAAACGACGCCGACCCCCCGGATGCGGGGGGTCGGTACCTGTTCAGGAAGCGGGCGAAGGGGTTCGAACCCTCGACATTCAGCTTGGAAGGCTGACGCTCTACCAACTGAGCTACGCCCGCGCCAGGTCCGTTGAACGGACGACTTCACGATATCAGACCGGGGCTGGACTGTCGTGGGCCCTGATCCGGGTCCGGGGAATTTGACCGCAGGTGAGGCGCGGTCTCAGCCCACGGACTGTCCGTGACGGGCCACGATGTCCGGCCAGGCGCCCTTGAGGGACTGGGCCCAGTCGGCGATGCGGGACTCCGTGAGGTGGTCCTGGGTGTCCTCGTCGATCGCGAGACCGCAGAACTCGCCGTCGATCACCGCCAGGGACTCCTCGAACTCGTGGGTGTCGGTCGGCGTGAAGGCGATGCCGCCGGTGGCCCCACGCTCGAGCAGCTTCTTGTAGAGGATGCCCATCGCGTCCTGGTAGGTGTCCGCGTAGGAGCACTGGTCCCCGACGCCGATCATTGTCACGGAACAGGACAGGTCGACGTCGTCGAGGTCGTCGTAGACGTCGCTCCACCCGTACTCGAGCTCACCCACGTCCCAGGTCGGGATCGCGCAGACGAGGAAGTCCCAGTTGTTCAGGTCGCTGGCCCCGACCTTGTTGACGTCGACGAACTCCAGCTCGATCTCGGGCTTGAGCGCCTCGAGGACGATCTCCGCAACGTGCCAGGTCCGTCCAGTGCAGGATCCGTAAATCAGTGCCGCTTTCACTCGTGTACTCCGTGTGGTTCGGGGTTCGTGGTGCGTCGGTCCCGGGTTCCGGCTGCCGGGCCGAAGGTCTGGAACGGGCGTTCGTGAGGGCCCGTTGAGACAGATTCTCACAAGTGTAGCGGCTGGATACCCACCGCGACGGACTGGATCCCCCATTCCCGTCCAATCCGTGGAGCCCCGGTGCCACCGCGAGGCGGCTGGGCGGCCGATCGGCGACGCCGGCTCCGGGCCGACCGTGCCACGGGATGGGTGGTCAGTCGCACACCCCGCCCCAGGCCGCGAGCAGGTTGGCAAGGTCCGCCCCATCGGTGGTCCCGGAGCCGTCGAGGTCCGAGGCGCCCGGCTGGCCCCAGCCGGCGAGCAGTGCCGCGAGGTCCGCGCCACTCACCGCGCCATCCCCGTCGAGGTCCTGGGCGCAGCCCGTGCAGGGTCCGCTCCCGGGCACGGCCTCGAGCGACACCTCCAGCACCAGGGCCTCGGATCCGACCGGGACCTCGAACCAGCCGGTCGCCAGCCCACCGGGCAGCTCGGCCTCCAGTCGGTAGCGGCCGTGGTAGCCGCGGAACCCGAACCGCCCGTCGGGATCGGTGGCTCCCGCGGCCTCGGTGCTCCACTCGTCCATCAGTTCGAGGAAGCGGACCCCGGATTCGGTCAGCGACCAGTCCAGCGAGACGAGCGCCGCGTCGGGCCCGTTGTTCAGGGCACCGGCCCAGAACCCCCACAGGAGGATCCCCTCCACGGCGGGGTGGCTGAACGCGGAGCGGAAGACGGTCTCGAGCGCATCCGCACGAGCCGACTCGTCCACCACCGGGCAATCGAACTCCGTGATCCAGATCGGCCTGCCGGCCCGGGCCAGGTGGTCGAGCCGCCGGAGGACCACCTCGCCTTCCGGGGCCTCGGGGAAGTGCCCCTGGGCCCCGATCCCGTCGACCTCGGCCCCTCCCGCCTCGAGGTCCGCGACCTGCTGCAACATCGCGGTCTGGCGATTGCTGGTCAGGATGCTGAAGTCGTTCACGAACAGCTTCACCCCGGGATCGAGCGATCGCACCTGCTGGAACATCTCCGCACGGACCCCGGGACCCAGCCGATCGGCGAAGAACCGGTTGGTGATCATCTCGTTGTTCACGTCCCAATGCTCGAAGACCCCCTCGTAGCGTGGCACCACGCTTGCGGCCCGCTGCTCCATCGCCTCCCGGAGCTCGATGCCGACCAGGGGCTGGACCCAGTCGGGGACCCGGAGCTGGTTGGCCCACCAGACGCAGTGGCCCCGGAGGCGGAGGTCGTTGGCGAGGCAGAACGCCGCCATGGCGTCGGCGTCCGAATAGTCGGTCGGCCCGGGGGTGGCCTGGTTCTGCCGCCACTTCACGGCGTTCTCCATCACCGCCCACTGGAAGTGCTCGGCGACGAAGGCGGTGTAGAGGGGGTTGTCCATGTGGTTGCGGTTGATCGCGGTCCCGAAACCGAAGGCGTTTCGCTCCTGGACCACCGAAAGCGGCACGTCCGCGAGACGACAGCCGTCGGCATCAGTCAGTTCGACCGTGACCGGGCGGGTGCGCAGCGCCTCGATCCGGGCATCCGCGGCGGGCCGCCAGCCGGGATCGAGTTCGGTCACCGACATCGAGTCGACGAGGAGGTCGACCCCCGCGGCGGGACCCTGCACGTAGAACCGCAGGGACTCGACCTCGCCGACCGGGCGGTAGGTGAAGGCCCCGAGGAACTCGCGCCACTCGTCGGAGCGGGCGGTGCCCTGCCCCAGCAGGATCCAGTCCGTCCCGGACTCGTCGATCTTGCGGTACTTGATGGTCACCTCGTCCGGTCCGCCGGAGCCCAGCCTGACCCATCCGCTCACCGCGTAGGATCGACCCGGGACGAGTCGGTCGGTGACGAACTGGCCCACCCCGTTCCAGGAACTGGTCCGGTTGCCGACTCGCATCGCGCAGCAGCCCTCGTGGACGACCAGGGATTCCGGGTCAAGGGTCACCGGGCCCACCGGCACCCATTCCACGGCCCCCGCCTCGAACCCACCATCCTCGAGGACTTCCACGGGGACCTGGGCATCGCAGTCCCCGACGAGCGCGCCGGCGAGCAGGGTGATGATCGTGGTGGTGAGGGCGTGCTTCATCCTGGGCGCGCTCCGGTCCGGGGCCCCCCGTTGGTCCAAGGCTAGCACCGTCCGCGACCATGGGGAACCGCAACCCCAGGAATGGAGCCGGTTTCACGCACCGGGGAGAACCGGTTCACTCGCCGGATGCTGGCGGGGTGGCCAGGCGTTCCGCGAGACGATCCGAGATCAGCTGGTACCCCTCGGGAGTGAGTTCCAGGGCTCCCGCGGCGAATTCAGGCAAGAGCCCGTCCTCGGCACCCACCAGGTCCCGGAGGTCGATCACGGCGGAGGCGGGGACGATCGAACCCTCGGCCAGTTCCCGGTTGATCCCCGCCACCGAGCGATCGATCAACTCGGTCCAGATGAAGCGGCGCGAGAACGGCACGGGTCCCGGGGGCACGATGGTGAGCACCAGGGGCCTGGCTCCCTGCGCCGCGAGCGCCTCGTGGATCGTGCGAAGGTTCGCGCGGAGTGCGCCGAGCACCTCGTCGGGGGATCGATCGGTGTAGCCCAGTGCCTTGAGGTCGTTGACCCCGACCTGGACCAGCACCGTCCGACCGGTGAGTCCCGGAGGTCGCGCGGAGACCGCGGCCGCGAGCTGGGCCGCGGTGAGCCCCGGCAGCCCGATCGCGTCCGCCTCGATCCCGCCGATGGTGGGCCTGGGTGACCAGTCGGCCACCCGCGAGTCCCCCAGGAGCAACACCGGCGAGTCGGAGGCCTCCAGGGCGGGTGCGAGGACCGCGGTGCCCAGGGGATCCGCACGGAGTTCGGCGGTGTTCCGCAGCTCGCGCAGTCCCCCGATGGTGAGTCCGACGAACACCCCGATGAACCCGCACAGCAGGCCCACGAACACCACCCCCAGCAGGACCGGTCGGGTGCCGGGCTCCGCCTCGGGCGCGTTCGGGGTGGTGGGTGGTCGCTGGTCCATGGCCTTGGCTCCGTGGAGGGGGGCGGACGACTACAGGCCCGCGATCGCCGCCCGGATCCCGTCGAAGTCGACCTGTTCGCCGTCCTGCCCGACCCACGCGTACCGGATCGTCCCCCCCCGGGCCACGAGGAAGACCGCACGCTGGGAGATGCCACGCTGCCCGAAGGCGTCGTCGTGGAGCGTTCCGTAGCTGGCGCAGACGTCCTTGTTGAAGTCCGAGAGCAGCGGGAACGGGAGTTCCTCGAGCTGGCGGAACTTCTGGGCCACGAACGAGGAGTCGACGGAGATCCCGAGGACCGAGACCCCGAGCTCGCCCCACTCCGACCAGTCGTCGCGGAGCGTGCAGAACTCCTCGGTGCACACCGAACTGAAGGCGAGGGGGTAGAAGAGCAGGAGCACCGGCCCCTCATCGAAGGCGGCCCCGGCATCGACCATCTGGCCGGGACCCTGGGGGAGCACGAATGGCGGCGCGTTGTCGTCGACCTTGAGGATCATGGGCGGGGGTTCTCCTTGCTTCGGAAGGGGTTGGTCGGGAATGGCCTGGCTCAGAGCTGCCCCGGGGTCTCCGGCGACAGCTGGCGGCGGACGATCTTGCTGGTGGCGTTCCGCGGGAGCGCCTCGAGTCCCCGTATCTCGCGCGGGACCTTGAACTGGGCGAGGTGTTCCCGGCAGAATGCCCGGATCGCCTTGGCGTCGAAGCTCGCCCCGTCGACCAGTTCCACGAACGCGAGCGCGACCTCCCCCCGGCTCGGGTCCGGCTGGCCGATCACCGCGGAATCCTTGACCGACTCGTGGCGGTTGAGGACCTCCTCGATCTCGCGGGGGAAGACGTTCTCCCCGCCGATGATCAGCATCTCCTTGATGCGGCCGGTGATCGCCAGGAACCCGTCGGCGTCGACCCGTCCCATGTCGCCGGTCCGGAAGAACCCGTCCTCGTCGAAGACCGCGGCGGTCTCCTCGGGAAGGTTGAAGTAGCCCTGCATCACGTTGTCCCCGCGCAGGCGGACCTCGCCGTCACGGTCGGCGCCGAGCACCGAGCCGTCCTCCTCGCTGACGATCCGGTGCTCGATCCCGGGGAGGAACCGGCCGACGGTCCCCCGGCGATTCTCCCAGGGGAGGCACCAGTTGGTGACCGGGGCGGTCTCGGTCAGGCCGTAGCCCTCGCAGATCTCGCGTCCCGTCTTCTCCTTGAAGGACTCGTACACCGCGTCACTGAGCGGTTCGCCCCCGGAGACCAGGTAGCGCAGGGAACGCACGTCGTCCGGGCAGAGGTCCTTCTGCATCCGAAGCGCGTTGTACATCGCGGGGATCCCCAGCATGGCGGTCGGCCGATGCTTCCTGATCAGCGACAGCACCTTGTTGGGAATGAACCTCGCGGAATACACCACCCCGCAGCCCACCGAGAGCGGCATCAGGGTCAGCACCGTCATCCCGAAGGAGTGGAACTGGGGCAGGACCCCGAAGAGGACGTCCTTGCGGGTGAAGCGGGCCCAGGTGCGCACCTGCTCGACGTTGGCGGCGAGGTTGCCGTGGCTCAGCACCACCCCCTTGGGACGCCCCGAGGTCCCCGAGGTGTAGAGGATCACCGCGGTGTCCTCCGGGCGACGGCGGCGGGCCCGGCCCAGGGGCGGGAATCCGATCGACAGGTCCTCGAGGCGCAGGACCTCGAGACCCGCGGGCAGCCCGCCCACGAAGTCGATCATCGGCTGGACGGTGATGATGGTGTCGAGGCCCGCGTCGCGCGCGACGTACTCGAGGTCGTCGCGCGAGAGGAGGTAGTTCAGGGGGACCGCGGTCCGCCCCTCGCCCCAGACCGCGATCAGGCTGGCGGGGAAGAGCCCGGAGGTGGGCAGCATGATGCCCACCCGTTCCGCGCTGGTGGTGCGACGGATCGCGCGCCCGATGTGCTGTGCCAGCACCCACATCGTGATCCCCCGCCAGGTGCGCTGGTCGTCCCGGACCACCTGGCGCAGCGGGGCGCGGAGGAGGTTGAATCGGATGCGCGTTCCAAGGTCCTTCATGAGGCTGTACGATACGCCACATGAACGGATCTCGCCTGCTGCCGGGTACCCTCCTTCGCCTCGGTGCGCCGGCCCTCCTGTTCTGGGCCATCGGCGTGGTCGGTGGATGCGCCTCCAACGGCAAGCAGCTGGACGCCGCCATCGGTTCGTACAACGCCGGTCGGTATCAGCAGGCCTACGACCAGGCCCGGCAAGCGCGCCAGTCCTCCTCCGGGGCCGCCCGCTTCGAATCGGCCTACCTCGCCGGCCTCTCGGCGATCCGCATCGAACGCCCGCTCACCGCACGGACCTACCTCGAGGAAGCGGCCCGCTCCCGGGATCCGCTGGTCTCGGGACGCGCCGAGGTCAGCCTGGGGACCCTTCTCCTGGAGGACGGGGAGCCTCGACAGGCGGCCCGAGCCTTCGACCGTGCGGCCGGCAAGCTCACCGGGGCCGATCGTGTCCGGGCGAAGTACCGGGCGGGACTCGCCTACCGAGCGGCCGGCGACGAGTCCGCGGCGGAAACCCGACTGTCCGACGGGGCCCAGGCCCTCACGCCGGGTCGATTCACCATCCAGGGTGGCTTCTTCACCGATCGCCTGCGGGCGGTGCGGCGTGCCGAGCAGCTTTCCGCCGAGGGGCGGACGTGGTCGATCGGCCCCGCGACGGTGGTCCCCGCCGAAGCCAGGGGGACGACCGGCTGGGCCGCCCAGATCGGTGATTTCCCGACCCGCACCGACGCGGAGCTGACCCGGAGGCGGCTCGGGGACTCGAAGACCTTCGTGACCAAGATCGTGGCTCCCTGACCTCCCGGTGGCCTACACTCGAACGATGCCGGGATTCCAGGTGATCATCGCCCTGCTTCTGCTGACGCTGCTGCCGGCCGGCGCGGGACGTGCCCAGGACGACCGCACGGCCTCGGACCGATGGCGGGAGGAGCTCCGCCGGATCGAACGCGTGCACTTCGCCCCCGGGCTCCCCGCAGCGACCCGGACCGCGGGCCTGCGCACCCTGGAGTCGATCTCGGACCCCCGGGCCTTCCAACCGATGGTCGAACGATTCAACGGCGCCGAGGACGACGTGCGACTGGCCATGCTTGATGGATTCTCCGGCAACGGGGAGGCCGGACAGGCGGCCCTGGCGTGGACCGCGGTCCACGCCCGCGACCCCGCCCTCCGCAACGAATCGCTCCTGCGGCTGCAACGACCCGCACCGCGTGAGGTCCTCGCGGTGCTCGACGCGGCCCTTCGCCACCCCCACCGGGCGGTGGCCGCGAACGCCGCCGGGGTGGTCAACCTGCTCGACGTCACCGAGGCGATCCCCCTCCTCATCGAGACCCAGCTCATCGCGGTCCGGGACGAGGTGGTCGAGGGATTCTCGGGAGGCGGCCTGATCCGAAGCGGCCAGCAGATCGCCTACGTCGCGAACGTGATCCCGGTCTTCGGGCCCGGCTCGGTCGCCTACCAGCCGGTGGTCGGGACCCTGAACGAGGGCTTCGGGGTCGACGCGGGGACCGGGCTCAGGCTGGTCTGCCGCCCCGGGATCAACCAGGCCCTGGTGCGACTGACCAGCCGGGCGTCCGGCCGATCGACCGCGGCGCTCGGGTACGACGTGGCTCGTTGGCGTGACTGGCACGCTCGCGTGTTCCTCCCCTCGCGGGAACCTCCCCCACGCGGCCCGGGACCGACGGGCGGCACGCCCTGAGCTCAGAGCGCGTGGACCGCCTCGGCCAGGGCGAGGTACTGCTCGGGTTCGTTGTACGCCTGCGCACTGACCCGGACGAACCATGACCCACCCCAGTCCATGACCGGGACTTCGATCCGGTGACGGTCGTACAGGGCCAGCTGGAGGGCCATCGGGTCGTCGAAGGCGGCGCACGCGGACTCGGGGAGCCGCACCGTCGCGATCGATCCGAGGAGGTCGCCCTCCAGGGGACTCACCGGCTCGACGCCCCAGTGCTCGACCAGGCATCGATGCGCCCAGGCGGCCAGGGCATGGTTGGCGGCACGCAACCGGTCCCAGCCGAAGCGACGCTCCCCGAAGGCCAGGGCCTCGGGCACCGAGAGCCAGGGCGTGAAGTCCGCGGTGCCCTGCCAGGAGAACCGCTTGCGGAACGGGTCGTCGGAATGGTGGCTGATGATCGTCGGCTGCACGCGATCCGCGAGGTCCGGGTGGACCATGAGCACCGCGGTGCCCTTCGGGGCGAAGCACCACTTGTGCAGGTTCCCGGTCCAGGCGATCGCCCCCAGATCGAAGTAGCGTCGGACGTCCACGTCCAGCATCCCCGGAGCGTGCGCGGCATCGATCATCACCCGGACGCCCCGGGGGGCGAGCTCGGCGAGCAGGCGCTCGATCGGGAAGACCAGGCCGGTGGGCGAGCTGACCTGGTCGATCACCAGCAGGCGGGTGGCCGGGGGGATCGAGGCGAGCAGGCGCTCGAGCAGGTCGTCCTCCGAACGGATCGGGAGGGCCAGGTCGAACTCGACGTAGTCGGCGCCGTCCCGGGCGGCCGTCCACTGCAGCGCCTTCCGGATCGCGTTGTAGACGTGGGAGGAGGTGGCGACCGCGTCCCCCGGCGCGAAGCTCAGGGAGCGCGCGACCGCGTTGACCGCGGCGGTGGCGTTGACCATGAAGGCGGTACCCGCCGGATCGGCGCCGACGAACCCCGCGGCGGCGTCGAGGGACA
This sequence comes from Phycisphaerae bacterium, assembly GCA_002862305.1. Taxonomy (GTDB): domain Bacteria; phylum Planctomycetota; class Phycisphaerae; order Phycisphaerales; family SM1A02; genus UBA8087. The sequence goes on from PKCS01000053.1 coordinate 26,626, forward strand.
CCCCCAGCAACTCGGGCATCCGGCGATCCATGAGTTCCACCGGTCGACGCTCGATTCGTCGACGCCAGTCGTCCTGGACGTCGAGCACCACGCGAGGAACCGCCCCGAAGGAGCCGTGGTTCAGGAACGCGATGTCGGGGTCCAGCAGCCAGGCATCCCGGCACGCGGCACCGAACCCCTCGGGGCGGATCGGTGGCTCGGGTGAACGCAGCTGAGTGTCCATCACTGCACGGTATCCGATCAGGGCCCCCGCCCCTGGTCCGCCCCGGGATTCCAGGGTGGGGGCCAGCCTGTTGGCATGACGGGACTTAGGCACCGGCGCAGGGGGGGCACCGTACAGTTTCCGAACAAAATATGCAGGGAGACCCTGACATAGTCCGAACAACATGGTCAGATGGTGTCAGGGGTGGCGTCCACACCCCGTCTCGTCCATCGGCCGTGCGGAGCACGACCACCCGTACCAACCATCCCCCACGGCCCTGGAAGGGCCTTCCGGGGTCCAGTCCAGGAACGACGCCCGTCCGATGAGCAGCACCCCCCCCAATCCCCCGACATCCCGGCCCGCCGCCCGACCCGAGCGCTCCCTCCAGCCCCTCGTCGCCCTCGGACCGGGCGGGACCTACCGGATCGACTACGTCCCCAATGGCGGATCGCTGACCGCCTTGCATCCGAACCACGCCCTCGCGACCGGGTCCCGGGAACCACGGGGGACCGGAGCCGAGCCGATGCGGCCGATCGCGCGGAGCTTCCTCGACTGGGTGCTGGGCATCACCCGACTCAGGCTGCCGGAAACGGTCCACGAGGAACCCGCCCCCACCACCACCTCCGACCTGCACACCCGAACCCGCGAGGACGTCCCCGTGCGGGACCCCCGACGGTCCCGACCGTCCGAGGGGACGTCCCCAGCGGGTGCAGGCCGTGGAGGCTTCACCTTCACCGAGTCCGGCCGGAACCGGCTGACCGCCCGAACCCCCCAGGACATCTGTTCCCTGATCACCAACCGCATGGAGGGCACCCACCGTGTCACTGACCCCGAAGCAGATTGCGATCTTCCGACTGATCCGCGACGCCAGGATGTCGCATGGCATCTCCCCCACGATGCAGGAACTGGCCGACGAACTCGGCGTGAGCAAGGTCACGGTCTTCGAGCACGTCGAGGCCCTGGTCCGGAAGGGGGCCCTCACCCGCGACAAGAACAAGGCTCGCTCTTTATCGATTGCTGAGGACTACGTCCTCCCGGACGAGATGCACGACGGGGTCAGCTTCCCGCTGGTCGGACGGATCGCCGCGGGGTATCCGATCGAGCGGATGCAGGACGACGAGTCCCTCGACCTCTCGTCCTTCTTCGGACCCACCACCGGCAGCGTGGGCGCGACCTTCGCCCTGCAGGTCGAGGGGGATTCGATGCAGGACGAGGGCATCTTCAGCGGCGATTACGTGATCGTGGAGCGGCGCCAGACCGCTCGCAACGGTGAACGGGTGGTGGCCCTCCTCCCCGAGGGCGAGACCACGCTCAAGACGTTCTACAAGGAGAAGGACGGTCGGATCCGGCTCCAGCCGGCGAACGAGGCGTTCGACCCGATCATCGTCGACCACTGCCAGGTCCAGGGCGTGGTCATCGGGGTCCTGCGGCGATACTGAACCACGGCCCTGCCCGGCCCGCCCCCCCCGCTACCGGAGGTCGGTGACGAAGGCGTGCGCGGCGGCGCACACGTCCGCTCCCTGGTGATGGGCCTGGTCGAGCACCCGTACCAGTGCGGACCCCACCACCGCACCGTCGGCGTGCCGGCCCACGGCCCGTACGTGCTCCGCGGTGGAGATTCCGAAGCCCACGCACACCGGGAGGTCAGTGACCGTCCGCAGCGCCTCCACGCGACCTTCGATGTCGGGGGCGCTCGAACGTTCCCCGGTCACCCCGGCCCGGGCGAGCAGGTAGACGAATCCACTGGCCCGGTCCGCGATCGCACGCTGGCGCTCGAGTCCCGTCGTGGGGGCGACCAGCGGCGAGAGGGTCAGGCCCGCCCGCCGGCAGGCGGTGCCCAGGCGATCGAAGTCGTCGAGGTCCGCATCCGGGACGATGAGCCCGTCGAATCCGGCGTCCCCGCAGCTCGTGACGAACGCGTCGACGCCCACGTGGACCACGATCGACGTCGAGACCATCGCGACCAGGGCGGACTCGATCGACCCGCGGACCCTCCGAACCTCCTCGAGCACGCGCTCGGGGGTGATCCCCCGCGAGAGTGCCCGGTGCATCGCGGAGGCGATCACCGGCCCGTCCGCGATCGGATCCGAGAACGGGATGCCGACCTCGATGATGTCCGCCCCCGCGGCGTCCATCGCGACCAGCAGGTCGCCCAGGACCGGTTCCGGGGGATCCCCGGCCGTGAGGTAGGGCATGATCGCCGGTCGTCCATCATCGCGGCAGCGGGAGAAGGCCTGGTCCACCCTGTTCATGTCAATGCCTCCAGTCCCGACATCCTTGCAGGTTCCGCTTCACGGTTCCACCCGACCTGGTGGTCGAGCACCCGTACCCCGGAGCTCGCGCGCCCGGTCACCCAGTTCGGCACGGGCCACCTCCGCCAGCGCGGACAGGCGCTGCACCACCTCCGGATGGGCGCTCGCGAGGTCGGTGGTCTCTCCGGGATCGGACTCGAGATCGAAGAGCTCCAGACCGATCCGACGCCCGTAGTCGTAGCGGCCGGGGATGCCGTTGTTGCCGGGTGCCCGACCCTCCATCGACCGGTACCCGTGGGGGAAGTGGAGTTTCCACCGTCCGGACCGCATCGCTTCGAGCGAGCCGTTCCCGTACCAGAAGAAGAGTGCCTCGTGCGGGCTGCTCGCACCCGGCTCGTCGCGCAGCAGGGGCAGCAGGCTGCGACCATCGATCACCCGGGATCCGAGGTGGGCCTCGCTCCCGGTGAGTTCGGCGATGGTGGGGAGCAGGTCGATGGTCATGCACGGTTCGGCGGTCGTGGTCCCCGGTGGGATCACGCCCGGGAGACGTGCGACCATGGGGACCCTGACCCCGCCCTCGAAGGTGGTGCCCTTGCCCTCCCGGAGTCCGCCGGTGGAACCGGCGTGGTCCCCGTAGGAGAGCCAGGGGCCGTTGTCGCTGGTGAAGATGACGAGGGTGCGGTCGAGCACCCCGACCTCCTCGAGGGCCTCGCGCACCACCCCCACCGACCAGTCCAGCTCCCGAATCACGTCGCCGTACGGGCCGTAGCGGGTGGTCTGCCGGAACTCGGGCGCGATCCCGAGGGGCACGTGCGGCATGGGGTGGGCGATGAGCAGGAAGAAGGGCCGGTCCGCATGGTCGCGGATGAATGCGACCGCTTCCCGGGTGATCCGACGCGTGATGAGGTCCTGATCCCCGAGATCGTCGATCGGTTCGAGCACCGGATCACGCGCGCCGGACTGGATCCGGTACCAGGAAAGCGGCGGCCACGCGTCCGGTGATTCCGGGTGGAGCGGCCACATGTCGTTGGAGTAGGGGATGCCCGAGTAGAGATCGAAGCCATGCCGGACCGGCAGGAACTCGGGATGGTGACCGAGGTGCCACTTGCCCAGGCATGCGGTCGCGTAGCCACGGGGACGGAGCACCTCGGCGATGGTGACCTCGCCCGCATCGAGGCCGACCCGGGAGGACGGACCGAGGGCACCCGCGATGCCGATCCGGTTGGCATAGCACCCGGTCAGGAGGGAGGCCCGGCTCGCCGAGCACACCGGCTGCGAGACGTAGAAGTCAGTGAAGCGGATGCCCTCCGCCGCGAGCCGGTCGATGTTGGGGGTGGGGATCTCCACCGAACCCTGGCAGCCGAGGTCCCCCCAGCCCTGGTCGTCGGTGAAGACGATGACCACGTTGCACGGAGGGTCGGCGGGGGACGGAACCGACTGGACGAGGAGCAGATGGAAGGTGGCGAGCGCGGACGAGACGATGACCATGCGTGGAGCCTACACCATGAGCCCCAGTCCGGCTCGGGAGTCCGACGTCGATCAGAGCCCGGACGATTTTCGGGAGGTGACTTGCAAAAGCGCTCGCGAGTGATCATGCTCTGACCAGCACGTGTCCGCACGTGAAAGCGCCCGCGAGCCTCCGACCGCGGGCGCTTGTCTTTTTGCCGGCGTTCCCGACCGGTCAGCGTCCGGGTGCGAGCAGGCCGAGCCGGATGGCCAGGAGGGCGAGCACGCCCGAGACCAGCAGCGCCGCCAGCACCCCGAGCCCCACCGCGAACCCGAGGCGGAGGCTGACCCCGTCGACCACGCCGCCAAGCTCCCCGGAGAGCCCCTTCGGGAGGTCTTCCGCGAGTGACTCGAGCTTGGTCTCCTGGCGGAGGAGGGTCTGGTCGAGTCGTTCGAGCGTGCTGGAGATCGAGTCGGAGCTGGTGCTGATCTCCCTGGCCGCCTGCTCGATCCGCTCGGCAAGGACCCCGGCCTGCGATTCGAAGCTGGTCGCCAGCGTGGTGAGGGCCCCGGTCAATCGCTGGCGACTGGTCTCGAGCACCCCGGAGAGGTCCTTCAGGGTGCTCACGAAGGACTCCATCCTGCCGGTGAACGACTGCTCGAACCCCCCGAGCCGCGTGGAGAGGGTGTCGAAGCTCCGATCCATGGTGTCGTTGAGTCGACCGAGGTCGCCCGCGAGCCCCCCCACCCCCTCCAACACCGACTGCAGCGACGGGGTCGCCAGCATCTTCGTGAAGGCCAGCTGGATCTCCCAGCTGGCGAGCATCGGCAGCCGCTCGATGACGAACTGGAAGTTCTGGAGTTCGTTGTCCAGCTGGTCGATCCCCGCGTTCGCGCGCTCGACCGATGCCAGCATGCCGGAGAACTTCACTTCGTCCATCGAGTCCAGCGACATCAGCAGCCCGACCTCCCGCGGCCACCAGAAGCGACTTGTGTCCTGTTCATGCTGTTTCATCCATTTCTGCACGTCCTTCTCGAAGGGAGTCAGCGGCGCCTTCACCGCGTCCGTGAGCTTCGACCAGATCAGGGACTGGATGCCGTCGAGCGCCTTGACCAGCGGCTCCGCCTTCTCACCCATGATCGACGGGGCCTCCCGCTTCACGATCAGGTAGGCGATCCGCATGATGAAGAGTTCCTGGAAGATGTTGGACGCCGGGATCGGGTTGGCCGCGCAACTGACCAGCCCCCGGCCCATGTCGATCCTGACTTCCTGCAGCCAGATCGACTGTTCCAGCGTGAGTGAATCGTCCTCGAGGAGCTTCCCGACCGCTTGCGAGGTCATGCTGGTGCCGTAGTCGGCGATCAGGAACCCGATGTACCGGAGGTGCTGCCCGTCGGAGCGCGAGTCAAACTCGGCCTGGAGCTTCTGGATCAGTCCGTCGGTGGTGCTGGTGTCGATGGTGGACGGGTCGATCCGCTGCGGCGGGCTGGTGGTCATGCATCCGGCAACGACGGCCAGCAGGGCCGCGAGGACGAACGCCGTCGCCGACCGGCGCACGGAAGGCTGGGCGGGCGGGTGGTGGCACGGAAGGTCAGTTCGATCCATCGAGAAGTGCTCCAAGCAGGACGGGCATTCGTTCGAATTCATCGACCGGCATCCACTCGTTGGCCTGGTGGGCCCGGGCGATGTCCCCCGGGCCGAAGATCACCGACCGGCGATCGATCAGGCCGAGGCGGCCGGCGTCGGTGCCGTAGTTCACGCCCTCCGCCTCCGAATGCCCGCTCACCCGGCACACCTCCTGGAGGAAGGCGTCGTCGGGCGGGGTCGAGAAGGCCGGGGTCTCGTTGAGGAGCTCCATCGTGCAGGCGCCCTCCTCGGGGCGTTCGGCGAGCCGCACCCCGGCGGCGTCGAGGGCGTCCCGGAGTCGGCCGAGGATCGCGTCGGAGGACTGGCCGGGCAGCAGGCGGATTCCGACCAGCACCTCGCAGCGCTCGGGCATCACGTTGATGGCGGAGCCGCCGTCGATGCCCGCGATGGTCAGCACCGGATGGGGCACCTCGGGGAACAGGCTGCTGTCCGCGGTACGCTCCTCGACGAGCTCGGCACGCAGGGCGGCCAGGCAACGCAGGAGGGGCAGCGCACCCTCGATCGCATTGACGCCCTGCGCGGGGAACCCGGTGTGGCAGGGACGACCGGCGACGGCGAACCGGAGCTTCAGGTGTCCCTTGTGGCCTCGCACGGGACGCAGGGAGGTCGGCTCGCCGACCACCACCCGTCGCGGCAGAGGTCGTGCGACGTCCCAGTCCCTGACGAAGTGCCCGGCCCCGACGGTGCCGACCTCCTCGCTGTGGGTGAGCAGCAGCGCGAGCGGCCGGTCGAAGCCCGCCTCCGCCCGATCCCTGAGGAGGTTCGCGGCGATCGCGTCGAACGCCTTCATGTCGCACGCGCCGCGCCCGTACAGCCGACCATCGCGTTCGACGAGGGTCCAGGGATCGGTGTCCCAGTCCGGTTCCCCGGCGGGCACGGTGTCGACGTGTCCGCTGAGCAGCCACCCGTCCCCGTCGTGCGCGGGGGGGCCGCACTCCACCAGCATGTTCTCGAAGTCGTCACCGCAGTCCATGCGCTCGATGCGCAAGGCGGGGTGGTCGAGGTACTCCTCGAGGAAGTCGAAGAGACCTCGCGGCGTCCGATCGCTGGTGGTATCGAAGGCGACCAGCCGACCGAGCAGCTCCTGATCGCTCAGGCGTTTCGTCATAGGGGCAGAATAATCAACCACGGACGGCTCGACAGATCCGCGAGCCTCGGGAACTCCCACAAATCTGAAGTTGATTCTTTCGATTTATCGCCCCCAGGCGTACCCTCGTGGGTGATCACCCCACTCTTCCGGATGCAGGAGCCAACCACATGCCGACCTCCCTCACCGCCCGCCTCGCCCTGGGTCTCGCGATTCTTCCCCTGGTCGCCCACTCCGCCACCGCCCAGTCGACCGGTGCGATCGTGGAGCCGGATGCCGCGACCCTGGCGGAGCTGAGCAGCGAACGTCCGTGGCAGACCAATGACGGAATCATCCACTTCCAGGGGCGACGATACGCCAGCTGGAAGGCCTACTTCGACGAGCGCGAATCCCGGGGACTGAACGACCACCGCTGCGCCTTCCGCCCCGCGGACGCCCCCGCCCCCGATCCGGGGACCATGCTGATGTCGCCCGCGGACTGCTCCTGCTCGAGCAACAACCCCAGCGAGGAGTACGATCCCTCGGTCGGGGTCCTCAGGGTCCCCTGCGTGGTGCACGTCATCCGCAACAGCTCCGGCACCCAGGGTGACATCCCGCTGGAGCGGGTGATCAGCGGCATCCGGATCCTCAACGAGGACTTCTCGGCACGTTCCGGGACCAACGGCGCGAACGGGAACAACGCCAACATCGAGTTCTACCTCGCCGAGGTCGACCCCGACGGGAATCCCACCAACGGGGTGACCTTCAGCAACAACGACACCTGGTACAACGACGGCGGCTCCTACTGGAATTCGCTCAGCTGGGATCCGTCCCGGTACATGAACATCTACACCACGACCGCCGGAGGAAATCTCGGCTACGTCCCGTTCCTCCCCGCCTGCGGGTCCCCGGGCTCGGCCTCGGACCGCGTGGTGGTCCTCTGGGAATCCTACGGGGAGGGCGCCCCCATCGGGCCGCCATACAACCTCGGCCGCACCCTGACCCACGAGGTCGGGCACTACCTGGGGCTGAACCACACCTTCAACGGGTGCGAGGGCGGCAACTGCAACACCGGCGGGGACCTGATCTGCGACACCAGTCCCCAGAACTCCCCCACCTTCGGGTGCAACGGATCCTCCTGCAGCGGGGTCGCTCCGGACGACAACTACATGGACTACTCCGACGACATCTGCATGGAGCAGTTCACGCCGTTCCAGAACCGACGGATGCGCTGCACGCTCGAGTACTACCGAACCGACCTCACGGACCCGGTCGTGCAGCTCATCCAGCTCGAGCAGGTGGGTGACGTCCCGGCCCTGGTCCCCCCCGCCGGCCTGACCGCGGAAGTCCGGATCACCGAGCTGCAGTCGGGCGGGCTGGTCCCGGGCAGCCCGCGAGTGGTCATCGACACCGGCACCGGGGAGCAGTCGATCCCCCTGGCCAGCCAGGGCGGGGGGCTCTACGCCGCCCAGCTCTCGGACCTGCCCTGCGGCAACCAGCTGGACTGGTACTTCACCGCCGAGGATTCCGCGGGGCTCACCCGCCGACTTCCGGCGTCCGGGGCCTTCTCGGCCCCCATCGCGGACGGAATCGACCAGGTCGCCGACCTCGACTTCGACACCTCCGCCGGATGGACCGCGGAAACCACCGCCACCGCCGGTGGCTGGGAGCGTGGGGTCCCGACCGGGGACACCACCTCGGTCGACGTGTGCAGCGCACCCGGCACCGACGCGGACGGCAGCGGCAGCTGCTGGCTGACCGGCAACGGGTTCTCCCAGAGCGCCTGCGCCAACGACATCGACGGCGGCAACACCATCCTCACCTCCGCGGTCTACCAGGTCACCGAGCCGGCCACCGAGGTCCGCTTCTCGTGGTGGTACGACAACACCAGTGCGAACAACACCGAGTACGACGACGTCTTCATCGTCGAGGTGAGTGGGGACTCCGGCACGAGCTGGACCTCGCTCCTGACGGTGTCCAACGGGGACAGCGCCCAGAACGGCTGGACCACCAGCTCGTTCGTGATCCGTGACTACGTCTCGGTCAGCTCCGGTTTCCGGATCCGCTTCATCGCGAGCGACCAGGACCCCGGGTCGGTGGTCGAGGCCGGCGTGGACGCGTTCTCGATCTCCTCCATCAACTGCGGCGATGAGCCGGTGTGCGAGGGGGACATCAACGGTGATAACGCGGTGAGCGGGCAGGACCTGGCCGTGGTGCTGTCGACCTGGGCCCAGACCGGACCGGGCATCCCCGGCGACCTCAACGGGGACCTGGTGGTCAACGGCTCCGACATCGCGCTGATCCTCGGCAACTGGGGCCCCTGCACCGGGAACTGAGCCGCCTTCCCGTCCGAACCACGCCCCACGGTCGCACGACCGTGGGGCTTTCATGTACCTTCGTGTCCCACCCCGAACACGGAGCCCCCATGCCCCTCGAGATCACCTACCACGGACATTCCACCTTCCTGCTGGACGATGGCACCCATCAGCTGCTGCTGGACCCCTTCCACGACGACAACCCCGCCTGCGAGACCCCCGCGGACCGGATCGAGTGCACCCACGTGCTGGTCAGCCATGGCCACGAGGACCACATGAGCGACGCAGCCTCGATCGCGATCCGTTGCGACGCCACCGTCTTCGCCACCCACGAGATCACCACCTACCTCGGGGAACAGGGGGTCCAGCGACTGGAACCCGGCAACACCGGCGGCTGCATCCAGGCCCCGTTCGGCTCCGTCGCCTTCACCCCCGCCCTGCATTCATCCTCCTTCCAGGGCCGCTACATGGGCGACCCCCTGGGAGCGGTGATCACCATGGGCGGCCACGTCACCTACTTCGCGGGGGACACCGCGCTTTTCAGTGACATGAAGCTGATCCGGGAGCTGTACGAGCCGGACATCGCGATCCTCCCGATCGGTGATCGATTCACCATGGGGGTGCGCCAGGCCACGATCGCCGCGGAGTGGATCGCCCCGAAGCTCGCGATCCCCTGCCACTACGACACCTGGGATCCGATCCGAGCGGACTCCGATGCCTTCGCGCCGGCGGGGATCAGGACCCGGGCGATGTCCCCCGGGGAGACGATCGATCCCGATGCCTGAGGTCCGTCGCTAGCCGCGATTGCGTCTCGATTCCACCTCGATGAACTCCATCAGTTCGCGGACTTCCCTGCGCTCGACCGGGGCACTCAGCAGCAGGACGTTCATCGCCCCGGAACGGGCCCCAAGGTCGATCGACTCAGGTGGGACCACCGGATTCCGCGGGTTGCCGTCGGAGTTGTCGTAGTCCCAGGCCCCCCGGATCACGGTGCCGGCGGGAAGGCGCAACGGTTGTTCCAACACCAGCGTCGAGCGGTAGTGGGGATTCCAGTCGTCGATCTCGAGCAGGGACACCGGCGACTCCGCCTCCGGCAGCCGGGCTTCAAGCCGGAGGGCCCGGCAGCGGGCCGAGGCACGGGGCGTGAGCGCAACGACGTCCACCGCGACCGGAAGCGTGAGCTGGTTGGCATACCGACGGGTTTCCCCGGCCTTCAGGGTGACCCGGGGCACCATGAGGTTGACCGGGAGGAGCGGCCGCCCGGGCGCCGCGTTCGGGAGGGTCTCCAGGACCAGGGTGTCGTCGAGCACTCGTTCGCGTCCCTGGGGACGGTAGTGGACCTCGCTCAGGATGTCCGAGCCCGGGGGAACGGGCACGTAGAATCCTTCCGGATACTCGAGGCGACCACCTCCGGGCCCCACGATCCCCAGGGCTCCCGCAGGGACCGAGCGGATGTCAGCCATCATGTAGCTTCCCGGCTCCTCGTCCCAGTCGACCATTCGGCGTCCGTCCCCGGTGGGGTCCGCCGAGAACGCCACCGCACCGAGCGTCTGGGGAGCGGCGCTTCGGTAATCGAGCGCGCGGACCCGAAGGGGTCTCGGGTTCCCGACCGGGAGGACGAAGGTTCGCTTGTCGCGTTCAGCCTTGTACCAGCGAACGCCACCCTCTGCGGGGACCGTCCACGGCGAGCGCATCCGGAGGTGGAGCCTCGGGGAAGCCTCGGAGGCATCGAGGGGACGCGCCTCGGGTGCCTCCTCGACGACCGACGGTCCGGCAGGCGGCTCCCCGGTGGGACAGCCGGCCGTGAGCCAGGCGAGGAGGGCCGAACGATCCGGTTCGGGGAGGGTGCGATCCCCGTGCACCGGGCGACCTCCGCTGACCAGCCAGGGTGGCATCAGGCGGTTCCCGACCACCTCCGCGACAAAGCTCCGACGTGGACGGAAGTCCTCGGGCGAGGCGAGAACGAAGGGGGCGGCACCGTCGGGGGCGTGGCAGTCCCCGCACCTGGCGGCCACCAGAGAACCGATCCCCCCGTGCCAGGTGGGCGGCGGCTCGGTGGTCGCGGACGGTACGGCCCCCGAGAGCTGCATCCCGACCACCATCGCATGGAAGAGCCCCGGGATCACGGAACCCGCTCGATCCGGCAGCCGACCGCCGGTGGATGCGGCTCCGGCACCGGCCGTCCCTGGCAGGCCAGCGTGATTGCCTCGCGGAGGTCATGGCGACTCGGCTGTTCCCGACGGTTCCCGATGGAAGCGTAGAGGTCGTTGATGCGGCCCCGATAGCACACCTGGAACCGGTCGGGGCCCAGGCATTCCAGCACCAGCCCTTCCGGGGTGATCCGGGCATCGAACCGTTCGACGAGGTGCTTGTCGGGGTCGAGCAGGATCGTGCCCTCCAGCCGATAGTCACGCGCGTGCTCCGCAGCACGGTCGAGAGTGAGTCCGCTGCGAGGGTAGACGAGGAAGGTCGAGACGCCCTGCTCGCGTGCCCGGGCGAGGGTGCGACGAAGCTGGGGCGCCATCGCGTTCCCGATCGGGCAGTCGACGCTGGTGAACACCACCGCCAGGACCTCGCCCGGTTCGGCGGGCAGCTGGGGTGCTTCCACGGGACGGGGAGACGCCGGGGACGAGGGACCCGGTCCGGGGCCTCGGCAGCCGAGAACGACCAGCGCGAGGACAGGTCCGAAGAGGACCCACATCGTCCTGGGACTGCGGGACGCGGGATTGGCGTGATCGATTCGCACTGATGAGGTGGTCAGTTGGAGCAGGCCTCGGCGTAGTCGGTGCAGGCCTGGTTCCAGTTCTCGCAGCAGTACTCGAAGCCCGGGGTGGTGTGCACGCAGTTGCAGATCTGGGGTGGGATCATCAGGGCCGCGCAGGAGGAGCAGCCCCCACCGCCGCCACCGGGGCCTCCGCCCCCCCCACCGGGACCGCCGCCGCCGGCGAAGTTCGAGAGTTCCGGCATCCCACGGTAGCACCCCAGGGAGAAGGGGAACTGGTCCTGGAGGTGGTAGTGGTAGCCGCGGACCGGGTCGGAATGGCCACCGCAGTCGTCGAGGTCGGTGGGCGGGAGGCCCCCGACGTCGTTGAGTCCGTGAATCGGATAGCCGTCGAAGGCGTAGCCCACGATGCCGGAATGGCCATCGGGATCGTCGACCTCCCCGAAGCAGGGGCTCATCTGGTGGTAGTGGTACCGACCGTCCGGCGAGGCGTGGCCGCGGCAGAAGTCCATGCAGATGTTCCCGGGGGCGGGAACGCCTCCGCCGTCGTAGGCGTTGTAGATGGCGGCCCCGGTGATCGCGACGCCGATCGGACCCAGGGTGTCGAGCACGTCGACCGCGGGATCATCGGTCGGGACCGGTTCCAGGGGGATCATCCAGACGTTGTTCTGGACGCTCGGGGTGTTCGGGTTGAAGCAGTTCTGGCCGGTGTCGGGATCGAAGTAGCTGCCGTCGAAGGGACCGGTCGCGTGGCAGGGGAGCCCGGTGGTGGTGACCACCATCATCCCCTCCGCCTGGGTGACCACCACCGCGTCGCAGAAGGGATTCGTCGGGCAGGTGAAGTTCCACTGGGAGAGCACGATGGCAAGGTCCGCACCGCCCACCGAACCGCTGGCGTCGAGGTCCGCGGTCGCGTCGGCGGTGTTCCAGTAGGCGAGCACCACCGCGAGGTCCGCGCCGTTCACCTGCCCGTCCCGGTCGAGGTCCGCGGTGCAGCTGGCCTGCGCGAGGGCCGGGGAGCTGGTACCGAGGGCGAGCGCGGCTCCCAGCACCACCAGCGGGATCGAGGTCTCGGGAGCGGGCATGGCATCATCCTTTCTGGTGGTGCGGAACGGTCCGGGGACGCGGCGTCGATGGATCGACGGACCGGATCCACACGGAGCACGGGCCGACTCGTAAATAGTGACGGGCGTGCTGTCGGACGACAAGGACCCACTTCCGTATTTGCCGAAATCCACGGGCGATGTGACCTGCGATCGGCGACAGGGCACCCGGACGAGGACAGGGGATTGTTTTATACTCCGTCAGCATTCCTCGCACCCACACCCCCAGCCCCAGGCCGCCCATGCACGACCAGCCCGCGACGCCCGACGCCAGGACCGAACACGACTCCATGGGACACATGGAGGTGCCCGCCGACGCCCTCTACGGCGCCACCACCCAGCGGGCGGTGATGAACTTCCCGATCAAGGGCGAACCGGTCACCTGGAACGTCATCCACGCGTTCCTGCTGGTCAAGCGGTCCGCCGCGGAAGCGAACCGAACCCTCGGCAAGCTCGACCCCGAACTGGCCGGGCACATCGTCACCGCCTGCGACCGGATGCTCGCCGACCTCGAGGATCCCGGCCGACGCGACGAGGCGATGGCCCACTTCCCGGTCGACGTCTACCAGACCGGGTCGGGCACCTCCACGAACATGAACACCAACGAGGTGATCGCGAACCTGGTCGCCACCGCGACCGGGGGCACGATCGGATCGCACGACCCGGTCCATCCCAACGACCACGTCAACATGGGCCAGTCCTCCAACGACACCTTCCCCACCGCGATGAACGTCGCGTGCGCCCTCGCCCTGCGGGACCAGCTGGTCCCCGCCCTCGAGACCCTCGCCGGCTCCCTCGAGCGGAAGGCCACCGAGTTCGACGACGTCGTGAAGATCGGACGCACCCACCTCCAGGACGCCACCCCGATCCGCCTCGGCCAGGAATTCTCGGGCTTCGCCGCCCAGGTCCGCTACGGGGTCGACCGGTGCCTCCAGGCGATGCGGGAGCTCGCGGGCAACCTCGCGATCGGGGGGACCGCGGTCGGGACCGGCATCAACACCCACCCCCGCTTCGCGGGCCTGGTCACCAGGTCGCTCAGCGAGGCCACCGGAATGGAGTTCGGCGAGGCCGCGAACCACTTCGAGGCGCAGTCGGCGATCGACTCCATGGTCGACGCCCACGCACGGCTCAAGACCGTGGCGGTCAGCCTCTCCGTGGTCTCCAGCAACATCCGGCTGATGGCCTGCGGCCCGCGCTGCGGCCTGAACGAGCTGGTCCTCCCGGCGGTCCAGCCGGGTTCGTCGATCATGCCCGGCAAGGTGAACCCCGTGATCCTCGAATCCGCGATGCAGGTGTGCATGAAGGTCGTCGGCAACGACGGGACCATCGCCCTCGCGGGCATGGGGGGACTCGGGTCCCTGCTCAACCTGAACGTGGCCCTCCCGCTGGCCGCGACCACCATGCTCGAGAGCATCCTGCTGCTCGCCAGCTCGGCCGGGAACCTCGCCGTGCGCTGCGTCGACGGGCTCTCGGCCAACACCGACTCGATCCAGGCACTGGTGGAACGAAGCCTGATGCTGGGCACCGCCCTGGTCCCGGCCCTGGGCTACAACGAATCCGCCCGGATCGCGAAGGCCTGCCACGAGACCGGCCAGACCATCCGGGAGTACTGCCTGGAGCACGGGCTGCTCGACGCGGACCAGCTGGACGAGCTGCTGGACGTCAGCTCCATGACCCATCCCCATGACTGACCCGACCACCACCCCCCGATCCCCGGAGGAGGCGATCGCCGAGCTGCTCGCCGGCAACGATCGCTACGTCGCGGGACGGACCGTGTCCACCAACCCCCCCGAGGCCCGCGCCGGGCTCGCGGCCGGGCAGGCCCCCTTCGCGGCGTTCATCCGGTGCGCGGACTCCCGGGTCGCCCCGGAACTCGTCTTCGACCAACCCCTGGGGGCGATCTTCGTGACCGCGATCGCCGGCAACGTGGTGACCACCGAAGTGGTGGCGAGCCTCGAATACGCGGTGGAAGTGCTCGGTACCCGGCTGGTGGTGGTCATGGGGCATTCGGGATGCGGTGCGGTGGAGGCCGCGATCCGCTATCGCGACCAGCCCGAGGCGCTGCCGGGCTCCCTGCCCGAGCTGATCGCGCAGGTCACGGTGACGGGGGGCCCGGCGGACGGGGAGGAGCTGCCTGGGCTGGTGGCCACGTCGGTCGTCGCCAACGCCAACGAAGGCGTGGACCAGCTCCTCCGGCGCTCCCCGGTGATCGCCGAAGCGGTCGCGGAGGAGCGGGCCCGCGTGGTGGCCGGGGTGTTCGACCTGGGGACCGGCCGTTTCGAGCTCACTCGCCCCTGACCGCCGGCGGAGGGGGCGGTTTCTCCACCATGACCAGGCCCGACGTTGGCCGGAACACGAACCGTTGGTAGACTAGGTCGAGCGCTGAGGCGCGACGCGGGTGTAGCTCAGTGGTAGAGCGTCAGCTTCCCAAGCTGAATGTCGAGGGTTCGACCCCCTTCACCCGCTTTGTAGACTCCGACCGATCGCACCGGGAGGGATGACGAGCACCCCCGCTCGGGACCGAGGTCAGCCGGGTCCGGACCCCTCGCACAACTGATAGAGATCGACCAGGGTGGCGGGGCTGGCAGAACGTGCCTCGGGATGGTCCGCCCAGTACGCCAGCGTTGCACGGCGACTCAGGAACCGCGGGAGCGACAGCTCCCCGCCGGGGTCGGATCGGGCCTGGAGCCCGCCGTACAGTCGTTCGGCCAGTTCGGGACCGAGCCGGGGATCCTCGCGGAGCGAGGCACTGAGGAGCAGCCATCGATCGTCGATCGGTTCGATGACCGAGGCGTATCCCGCGCAGACCTCGGGGAGCGACACGCCCCCGCCGGCGAGCAGGCGGCGGATCCGGGAGACCTCGAGGCGTTCGTCGTACCACGTCGCCACCAGCATCTCGGCGTCGTTTCGGGAGAAGTCCGCGGGAACCTCGAACAACGCGGAGCACAGCGCGATGCGTCGTTCGAGGATCGACTCCAGGGTCGAGAGTGCCGAACGAAGCACGGCCGCCGGCGTCGAAGGACCGGACGTGGTCTCGGGGGCCTCGGCGTGTTCCTGGACGATCGGGGCGGGGTCCGGCGGGGCCATCGAGGAGGATGAGCAGCCGGGGAGTCCGGACAGCAACCCGACCAGGGCCACCCGGATCGTTGTGGTCGCGACCGAAGGCATCGCAGCCGAGGATAGCAGGATCACCACCCCCGAAGGGCGCCCGCGATCCACGCCCGTGATCCATGGGGTGGGTGCGAGGCGCCTCGGCGTCCGCTCCACGACCCCGCGCAGCGACCGGTACGCCTGGCTCGAGAAAAGCCTATCCTTGTGCCGTCCCGGGAAGGACCCTGCCCGTCGGACGGCCTAGGCTCAGGTCCAAGGAGATCACCCGTGCCGAACCTCTTCCTTCCCATCCTCACCGGCTGGTGCGCCCTCTGGCTGGTCCTGGCCGGCATCGGGTTCCTGTTCGGACTTCGCTGCACCAGGGGCCCCGAGACCCATCGCTGGTTCACCGGCTTCTGGGTGATGACCATCTTCTGGGTCGCGGTCGACCTGGTGATCGTGGTCTGGGCGCTCCTGGCCCCGGTGGACGACGTCGCCGAATTCCAGAAGCTGCTGCTGATCAACAGCGGACTCGACGTGGTGTACATCATCGTCGGCGGCATCCTCGTCACCCGGAAGGACCGGCTCGCTTCCGGATTCGGGGCGGCGATCATCCTCCAGGGGGTGTTCCTGCTGGGATTCGACCTGGCGTGGTGGTGGATCCTCGGCCAGCCCGTCGCCTGAGGGACCCGGAGTTCGCGATGAACGCCTCGCTTCCGGAAAAGACCTGCGCTCGGTGTGGACGACGGTTCGCCTGGCGCAAGAAGTGGGAACGCGACTGGGAACACGTCCGGTACTGTTCCAACGCCTGCAAGCGCGGCCGGCCCGGCGACGAGGAGCGACGGCTCGAGGAGCGGATCCTCGCCGCGGTGTCCGGGGCACCCGCCCGGGGCAGGCCCCTGGAGGAACTGGCACGCACCCCCGCGGAACGGGAACCCCTCCGACAGGCGGCCAGGCGACTGGCCCTCGCGGGCCGGATCAGCCTCCTCCAGTCCGGACGAACCATCGATCCCCGAGACCTCCGCGGACCGGTGCGGATCGCCTCGCCGAAATGAACCGGCCGACCCGGCCAGAGGGGGGCGACTAGGATGGGGCCACCCATGGAAGTACCCGAATCCATCCCCTGCCCACCCCGATTCTCGGAACACGTGTTCACGAGAGCCTACGAGGTCCCGGTCCCCTGGCAGGTCCCCTGGTCCTGGTTGATGACGCCGGAGACCTTCACCAAGGGGCAGGTGTGGCCGTTCCGGGTCGAGTTCCTCGACACCCCCCTGCCCGACGGCCGGATCGCCCGCGGGTTCGACGTGGGGACGCTGAACGCCCACCACGGGCCGTTCATGAACTTCTGCGGCCGCATCACCCGGGTCGAGACCGGACCGGACGGGGGGCGGCGCGACCTGCACTACGACTACGGGGCCTACGCACTGGCGTTCCGCCTGATCCGGCCCACCCTGCTCCGCGTCGAAGCGGCCCCGAGCAGCCCGACCACCAGCGTGGTGACGGTGCGCATCGAGTCCCACGTCCGGCGCGGCATGCACCGGGCCTGGACCCTCGCGCAGCGATGCTTCTGGCCGGGCTTCGGCCTCGCCCTGCGCAAGGCCTGCCGTCGAGCCAACCAGGTGCCTTCCTGAGTCCGAATCGCCCCCCCCGCACCCCCTACGGAGCCCATGACCATGACCACCGACGACCCGACCACTCTCTTCACCCTCGAGGGCGTCACCGCGGCGGTCGTCGGCGCCTCCTCCGGGATCGGCCGCAGTCTCAGCCTGGCCTATGCGCGGGCGGGGGCGACGGTGTACGCGGCCGCACGCCGGGTGGACCGCCTCGAGGAACTCGCGTCGGAGGCTCCGGACGGTCGGATCATCCCCCACGAAGTCGACGTCTGCCGGGAATCGGACATCGCGGGGTTCATCGAACGGATCGAGCAGGATGGACAAGTCGCCACCGTGGTGCTCAATGCGGCGGGGCTGTTCTCCTACACGCCTCCGCCGATGCCCGACGAGGAGTTCGCGAAGGTGCTCGATGTCAACCTCATGGGCACCTGGCGGGTCCTGGTCGCCTTCGGCGAACACCTCAAGCGGGCGAACCGACCAGGCAGCCTGATCACGATCGGATCCAGCTGCACCACGTTCACCGTCGCCCCGTCCAACCATGCCTACTTCGCCTCGAAGGGTGGGGTCGAGAACCTGGTTCGCTGGGTGGCCGCCGACCTCGCGGAGTCGGACATCCGGGTCAACCTCATCGCCCCGGGCTGGATCGAGACCGACATGGTGGAGACCGCGCTCTCCCGGGAGGACCGGGTCTCGATCCTCAAGGAACACCTGCCCCTGAAGCGGATCGGGACCACCGATGACGTCACCGGTGCGGGACTGTTCCTCGCCAGCGAGGCTTCCCGGTACGTGACCGGGATCACGCTGCTGGTGGACGGGGGCCTCGCCCTGAACCGGGTCTGGAACATCCGACCGACCTAGCCGCGGCACGGTGGTGACGGGACCAGGGAAAAGCCCGACTGTACGCTTGGTCGACCCCACGTCGCCTGCTAAGGTCGGACGTTCCCGCCGCCCCTCGGCTCCATGGAGTGCTGATGACCACCAAACCGCGATCCGGACCCTCTTCGACCACCCGCCGCGCCCGCGTGTGGGTGGCCGTGGTCGTCGGCTGCCTCAGTCAGGCCACCTCGCTGCACGGAAGCGGGCAGGCACCCCCCGAGCCGGTGCACCTCGCGGTGGCCGGTGGTGGGTTCTACTCGCACACGCACGCCACCGGCTGGCTGGCTGCCATGATGGACCTCTGGGACACCGGCGACCCGGGGGTGCCCCTGGCCAACGTTCGATCCATGAGTGGAATCTCCGGGGGCTCGTGGTTCCTGACGCACATCGGGTACTCGGAGGCATTCATCGAGCAGCTCGCCTCGAACCGCGACGGCTGGACGGACTCCGCCGGCTACCTGGGGCGGGTCCGGAACGCCTTCGAGGGGTTCGAGGCCTTCGACTGTTCGGTGCTGCCCGGGGGCGGCCTCCAGGACCTCTGCGAGACGGTTGCGATCCTCAATCCGGTCTTCTCCGTCCTGCAGAGTGCCGGGAACATCCTGGACCCCAGGTGGCAGGAGACCTGCGAGGCGATCGTCTTCGAGCCGTTCGGGATGCGCTCGGCGTTGCAGGGCGTGCGACTCGCGGACCTCGACGCCCGTCCCGCCTGGGCCCGCGAGAAGGACTTCATCTTCACCACGGTGGCCTCCGGCTGGAACGACGTCCTCTGCAATCGATACGTCTTCCCGATCTCGCTGCTGAACCAGTACGTCAGCAGCACCGATGCCTCCGCCGGCCAGCCCTTCGGGGTGCCGATGCTCTGGTCGGGCGTCGCCGCGGGACGCACCGCCCCGGACCTGCTTCCGGGCGGCCCCCTGGAACTCACCTACTTCGAGCAGGGGATGTCCCCGGGCGACGGAACCACCGTCACCATCGGTCGGAACGACCCTTCGGACATCACCGTCCTCGGCGCGACCGCGGCCTCGTCCGCCGCGGGCGGGGTCGCCTCCTCCTACGAGTTCTACCGGGAGTCCCTCGGGTTCTCCCCGCAGATCGCCAACACCCTCGGGAACTACCTGCGCAACCTCTCGGTCCCCCTGCGTTTCACCGACTCGGGATTCCGGACGCGGGGCAACGTCCCGAGCGCCTCCTACCAGGACCTCGCCGGCGAACGGTACCTCCGCATCAGCGACGGCGGGATCCACGATTCGACGTCGGTCACCGCCCTCCTGCACCACCTGGAACGGAACCAGGAGCTCGAGGGATTCGAGATCATCCTTCTCGACCCCTCCTTCTTCCCGCTGGTCTCCTGCGCCCCCGGGGAGGTCCCCCTGGCGCGCAGCGTGGCATTCCTCTTCGGGTATTCCGCCAAGGACCCCTTCCTCTGCCTGGAACTGGGCGGGACCCCGGGGCCCTCGATCTGCCTCGAGGACGATCCCTGCAGCAGCTCGGTGCCGACGGCCCAGATCCAGGTCTTCGAGGCCGGGGACTGGCCCACCTCGGAGGACGTGGCGTGGTCATGGCAGGGGATCGACGGACCCACCGGGGCGCAGGTCGACCTCCGAATCCTCAGCATCCCGGTCACCACCATCGCGAACCCGGACTTCGACCTGCCCGCAGGCCGATCGGGTCGTCTGCACGTCTTCTCCGGGTCGACCCAGGCGCAGGACGGCATCCCCCTTTCCGGCGCCAACCTCGATGCCTACGACGCGATGTACCGGATGATCCGGGTCGCCCTCGCGCAGGACGGCAACGAGGAGGGGCGCCAGGCGGTGTTCGACGCGCTCAACCTCGCTCCGACGGCCCCCTGCATCGCGGACTTCGACGGGGACGGGGAACGTGGGGGCGCGGACCTCGCCATCCTGCTCTCGTTCTGGGGCGAGGACGCCCCGGGCGTGGACGTCGACGGGGACGGCGTGGTGGGCGGCACGGACCTCGCCACGCTCCTCGCATTCTGGGGGCCGTGCGCCAGCCCGTGACCGACCTTCGCACCCCGACCGGAGTCGCCACCCCATGACACCACCCGTGGGTCAACCCTCCCGGGCCGCCCTCCGAGCACTCGCCCGCCGGGACCCCGCACTGGGACGGCTCCTGAAGGACGTGGGCCCGTTCCCGGGGATCGGCGGCCCCCGGACCGCGGATTCACACTTCCACGCCCTCGCCCGAAGCATCATCTACCAGCAGCTGGCGGGCCGCGCGGCGAAGACGATCCACGATCGTGTCCGGCGACTCGGCCCCGGGCGCAGGTTCCCGACCCCCCCGGAGGTCCTCCGGCTCTCCGAGCGACGACTCCGGGCCGCGGGGCTCTCCAAGGGGAAGCACCGGGCGATCGTGGGACTGGCTCGTGCGGTCGAGGATCGGACGCTCCCCCTCCGCTCGATCGCGCGACTCGAGGACGAGGTGATCATCGAGCGACTGACCCGCCTGCACGGGATCGGGACCTGGACCGCGGAGATGTTCCTCATGTTCCGACTCGGTCGACTGGACGTGATGCCCGCCGGGGACCTCGGGGTCCGCGAGGGCATCCGGGTTCTCGACCGGCTCGCGGAGCGTCCGACCCCCGCCCGGGTCCTGGAGCGAGCCGAACCGTGGCGGCCCCTGAGGTCGGTGGCGACGTGGTGCCTCTACCGGGCCGCGGACCGGGCCAAGTCCCCGTCCGCCCGCTCGCGGGCGGAAGCGGAGGAAGCCGGGGCGGATGACGTCGCCGCCTGACGGACGACGATCGGGACGTACCCCGCCTCGAGCCCCGGGGGCGGCGTCACCAGCAGCGCGGGATCGAGGGTCGCGAGCTCACCCCCGGTGCGTGGCGGGAGGTAGCTTCGATCGATCGGCCAGTTTCGGTGGATCGCCTCCACCAGGGCCTGCAGGCGACGGCGCTTGACCTCCGGCCATCCGTATTGCTGGAAGACCGGCTGGTCGATGAACCGGTACCAGGCGTAGTGGACGGTCGAGCCGTCCACCAGGTCGACGGTCATGACCCGCGAGGTTGGGCCGGGATTCGCCCAGGCGCCCTCCAGGGGCAGCGCGTCGTAGGGGGCGGGCGTGGGATCGGGAGCCGGGAAGCGACTCGTGGCCAGGCCGCTCGACTCCGGCACGTCGGCGCGATCCACCACGCGAAGCCCCTCGGCGTCCTCGGCAAAGAAGGCCGGGAACCGCGCCACCCCGGGACCGGTGCCCTCGGGCCATTGGAGGCCGAAGATCCCGCCCTCGAACACCGTCGGTCTCGCCAGTTGGTTCACCCCCTTGATCACGCGTCCTCCCTGTCGGTAGGTCACCGAACCGGTCCCGATCCCCGGGCGGTGGGTGGTCGCGGGATCGAGCACCCCCGTGGGCATCGGTCCACCCGCGCGCCAGGCGAGGATGGCATCGTGGATCGTCTCCCGGGAGAACAGGGTGACGTCGCGCACCAGGTGGGTCCGGCCCTGGGCATCCACCGGGAACTGGAGCTGGGGGATCCGTGAGAAGCCCGCCCCGGAGCCCGTGGTGGAGGCGAGGACCGGTACGGTATTGATCTCCATCGAGCCCGCGACCGCACCCGAACCGGTGCGGCTGTCGAGCCCGCGACCGACGTCGAAGGGGTAGTCGCGGGCGATGCGGCTCCAGGTCTCGGGCAGGTAGTAGGCCACGGGCCCCTTGAAGTTCTCCGCGTCCAGGAAGAGGGTCCAGCTGTGGGAACCGGTGGGCTGGGGGTGGTCGGTGGGATCGGTCAGGGGCAGGGCCAGGTAGGCGTAGCCGAGGTAGGCCCCCATCGGCCGTCCCGCGAAGGGCAGCCCGTCGGGGGGGAGCAGCAGGCGATTGCTCAACTGGGCGATGCCCAGCCGGTCGTCGGGGAGCGGTTCGGAGCTGCGGAAGAACGGCCAACCGGGGGTGGCGATCTCGGTGGTGTAGCAGTCCGGGGTCGAATTCATGCTGAATTTCGGGGACCCGTAGTGGAAGCGATTCCCGGCCCAGTACCCGAGCCCGCCCTCCATGGTCTGGAAGACGCTGCCGTAGGTGGGCCCGCGTTCCGGCCAGTGGTCACGGGCGATGGTCCCGGGGGGACAGAGCGGCTCGGAGTCGTTGTCGTCGTGCTCGGGGGTGATCCAGGCGGACGGCAGTCCGATCTGGAACCCGCCGATCGGCTCCTCGATGAGGGACCAGACCGCGGCGTGGAAGCCGGCGCCGTAGCGGTACTCCGGGGGTGCGGAGGTGGCGTGGCTCCCGATGTACCCGTGGAGGCCGTCGTGCCGGAGGACCGGTGCCTCCTGGGGTGCAGGGAACGCGGGGATCGCGAGGAGGGCAGGCAGCACGCACCCGGGCAGGAGGCGGGAGCGAGAGCGGTACGCGGGACGGGATGGAAGGGGCATCGGCGGTTCCCTGGAGGATCGAGTGCACCGGGCGCCGCAAGCGCCCGACGCGGCTACCATACCGTCATGACCGAGCAGGCAAGAACCTTCCTCAAGGCGCTCTTCGTGATGGGGCTGGTCGAGGGGACCTCGACGCTGGTGCTGTTCTTCATCGCCATGCCGTTGAAGCACCTCGGCAACGTGCCGGTGGTGGTTCCCGTCGTCGGGACCGTCCACGGGGTGCTGTTCATCGTGCTGGTCCTGATGTTCCTGATCGGTCGATGGGTGGTCCCCCTGTCGTGGAAGATGGTCCTCCTGGGCTTCGTGGCCGCGGTGGTGCCCTTCGGGCCCTTCCTGATCGACTTCAAGATCGCCCAGATGCTCCGCGAGGACCAGCCGGCCTGATTTCGACGGTCCCGGGCGGGTCCCCGGGGTCAGCCCTGGGTGGCGTCGTGACGGTCGGAGCGGGCCTGTTCCTTGACCTGCCTGCGACGCCGGTCCCGGACGTGCTTCGGGGGCACCACGTCCCAGGCGAGCCCGAGTCGTTCCAGCAGCTTGATCTGGTAGTAGGTGACGTCGATCTCCCACCAGCGATGCTGGTTCGAGGCACTCACCGGATCGTGGTGGTGGTTGTTGTGCCAGCCCTCGCCCACGGTGAGGAGCGCCACGAACCAGTTGTTCCGGCTGCAGTCGTCGGTCTCGTAGTTGGAGTAGCCGAAGAGGTGGGTCAGGGAGTTCACGGACCACGTGATGTGCCAGACCACCACGGTGCGCAGGAAGACCCCCCAGACCAGCAGGCTCGCGCCGAACTGGAACCCGACGGCGAGCCCCCCGCTGGCGGCCCCGATCGCGAAACCCACCAGGAAGTAGAGGACCGCGTGCGCCACGTAGATCAGCACCCAGGCGTGGGACTTCTCGAGGTTCATGTAGAAGCGGTCCCGCAGGACGTCCGGGGCGTACTTGCGATAGGACTCGAGGGTGTGGGTCGATCGGTTCCGCACCAGCAACCAGCCGACGTGGGCCCAGAGGAAGGCGACCATCGGCGTGTGGGGGTCGGATTCGTGGTCGGAATGCTTGTGGTGGTAGCGGTGCATGGCGACCCACTTCCCGGGGGTGTCCTCCATGCAGCAGAGGGCGATCACCACGAACGTCCGCTCCAGCCACTTGGGGACCTTGGCGGAACGGTGGGTGAGCAATCGGTGGTAGCAGAGGTTGATCGCCTGGCCGTAGAAGTGGACGCCGACCAGCATCAGGATCAGGCCGGTCCAGCTGAAGAACCACGGGACCAGGGCCATCAGGGCCAGCAGGTGGATGCCGACGATCGGGATCGCATAGACCCAGCGGATCTGTCCGGGAACGATGGAATCCGGGAGGGCGAGCCTCGGTCGGGCGGTGGGGGCAAGCGGCTGTGACATGGGTGAGCGCGGTTCCATGCACCAGGAGGTGGTGCGGCTCGAGGTTGGGGTACGCCATCCTTGACGACGATGCGGGAGTATAGCGCCTTCCCGGCCGGAGCACACCCGGAACCCGGGCATGGCGCCCCCCCATCACGGGCAGGGGGGCGACCGGTCAGCCGGTCCAGCGGGAAAGGAGGTAGGCGAGGTCCTGGCCGTTGGTGACTCCGTCCCCGTTGCAGTCACCCGGGCCCCCGACCTGGTTCCAGCCGGAGAGCAGGATCGAGAGGTCCGGCCCACCGATCAGGCCGTCCTGGTTCAGGTCACAGGGGTCCGGGACCACGACCTCGCAGGTGCCGAAGCCGAAGGCGTCCAGGCCCGCCTCGATGACCGAGCCGTCCCCGTTGTCGCAGACCGTCCACCGCATGAGGACCTGGTTGGTCGGGGCGAGGTAGTCCGAGACCCTGATCTCCTGGACGAGCCAGCCCCCCACCGAGGTGTTGTCGTTGGGGCCGGCCTCGTCGACCAGCACCCAGTCCTGGCCGAGGTTGTTGGTGATCTCGATCACCATCACGTCGGCCCCGGGGGAGGCGCCGGCACTGTTGTCGTACCACTGCGCCCAGGTCACGATGGTGTCCTGGTCCGCGACCACCCGGGGCGAGCGCAGGATGGTGCAGCCGTCATCCACGTCGGTGTTCCCCGTCGCCGCCCCGGTCAGGGCGCACTGGCCGGACCCGTCGAAGTCGTTGGCGGGGTCACCGCGGTCCGAGACCCCGTCGGGGACCCCGAATTCCCAGATCCCGCTGTCGGTCGAGGTGACGTCCCCGCTCACCACCCAGCCGATGTTCGAGCCCTCGAAGTCCTCGAGCTCGAACCCGACCCCGACCGAGATCGGATCGCTCGAGTACTGGTTTCCATCCGTCGCCGAGATCCGCAGTTCGAGTTCGACCGCGCCGGGGCAGGCGAGGTCCGCGGGGATCGCGGCACCGTAGAGGTCGGACGCGCCGGGCACCGGCTCGAGCACCAGGGTCTGGGACCCGACGCGAAGCCGGGCGGTCGCGGGGACCAGCTCGACGTCGATGGAGGACAGGATCGCCTGGACGATCTGGCCCGGCGTGACCTCGGTCGGGGGACCACCAGCGAACAGCAGGGACACGGTGGGCTCGACGATGACGTCCACGTCGGCGACGGAGCTGTTCCCGATCGAGTCGGCGAGGGTGTAGCTGAAGGAATCAGGCCCCAGGTAGTCGGTGGGCGGGGTGTACAGGACCGCGTCGAAGCCGTTGATCGCGTTGGAGAGCAGCTCGAGGGAAGCGCCCTGCTGGCTGGTGGCGGGCAGCTCGGTGATCGAGATCGCCCCGCAGCTCACGACCGAGTCGTTGGTGAGCAGGGGCAGGGTGATCGAGAAGTTGGACGACACCGAGAACTGGTCGTCCACCGCGACCGCGCCCTCGCCGGATCCGGTGTAGTTGCAGGGGATCGATTCGATCCGGTTGCGGATCACGTCCTCGACCCTCGGGTGGAAGATCATCCGCATGTTCGCGACCCCGCCGGGACACTGGTGGCAGTAGCTCATGATCGTGCCATCGTTGCCCACCGAGCAGTCCTGGGGGGAACTCCCGCAACCGTCGATCGGCGGCGAGTACTGGTGGGTGTGGGTGGACCCGAAGCTGTGGCCGGTCTCGTGGGTGAACACCATGAGGTCCCAGTTCTGGCTGCTGTTGGTCACGATCGGGTAGGGGAAGAACCCGTTGAGGTTCGCGCTCAGCGCGTAGGGCGGGTTGCCCCCGCTGCCACAGAGCCCGCCGAGGAACGCGACCCCACCCCCGAGGTAGCGACCGCTCAGGAAGTGCGCGAGGTCGCGGTCCACGTCGGACATGTTCGCCACCCAGTAGTCCTGGAAGGCGTACAGTTCGTTGGAGGTGTTCCCGGCCGACCACGGATCGTTCTGGGTCCAGAGCCGGAGGTAGTTCAACTCGAGGTTGACGTTGAACTGGTCGACGAAGATCTCCGTCGAGGCGGCCAGGAGCAGGGCGGTGTACGCCGAGGCCGCCGAGGAGTTGCCGTTGAAGAGGTTCTGGAGGTACTCGTTGTCGGTCTCGATGGCGAAGCCGACCTTCCGGCAGGGCAGGCCACCGGCGAGCGCGGATCGAAGCTGCATCGGCGGCGCGGAACCACCCAGCCCCGCGTCGTCGATGAGGGTGCACTCCAGGGGCGTCAGTTCCAGGGCTCCCTCGGGCATCTCGCCCGCGTCGAAGCTCAGGATCGGCTGGTCGGAGGTGATCGCCCCGCTGGAGATCATGAAGGTCCGGTCGTCGATCCGTGCGTGGCCCATGGTGCCCATCGCCCCGTGGGCGAGCAGCACGCGCTCCTCCGAGTTCCCCACCACGTGACCGGCGAGCACCACCAGGTCCGGATGCTCGAGTTCGCGCTCGATCGTCCGCCCGGGGTCGACGGGATCGGGCTCGGCCAGCACGATCCGGGTCCCGGGATGGATGGCGGAGGCCAGGTGCACCAGGACGTCCACGTCGAGGTCCGGGCCCATCGGGACCCCGGTGACGACCACGTCACCGTACAGCGTGGCCTGGCGAGCCACCTCGCGGAGCCTGGCGTCGTCCACCTCGATGGTCGCGGCCGAGAAGTCCGTCCAGGGCGAATGGGCCGCGGACCGGACGAACGGCGAGTCCAGGGGCCGGGGGGAGGCATCAAGGACCTGACCGAAGGTGGTGCCGCCCAGGGTTCCGACAAGGAGGGGGATCAGGAAGGCTGCGGATCGTTGGGGCCCCATTGATTGCTCCGTGGGTGGGGTGGCGGTGACTCAGACTTCCCGAGCGATGAGGGACGATGGTGTCTCTAGTTGTACGGGAACAACCTTGGGATGTCCTCCGAAAAACCTCCCTTGGAGGCAAATAAGGGGGGTCGGTGGTCGAACTCAGTGCATATCGGGCAGACGAGGGAGCCAGCCCATCTCGAGGACCGCGTGGAGGCCGAGGAGGATCGCCTCCGCGGCGTCGTGCCGCAGCCCCCCCCGGGGCCGACGAGCGCCGCTCCAGTCGATCACCGAGCGCGCCAGGCGTCCCGCGTGGCGCTTGGCCTCGGGCCCCGACGTGCGATGCCGGGGCAGCAGCAGCCGGGTACGCCAATCCGTGGCGTGGACCTGGCGGAACTCGATCCCATCGTGCTGCGCCTGGCGCTCCCACACCTCGGCGAGTTCCCCCCCGCCCTCGACCCAGACCCAGCCCGGAACGGGGTCCTCGCGGAGGATCGCGTGGACCCCCCGCCGGAGCTCGCGGACCGAACCGAAATGCTTGGAGCGATAGGCTCGGAGCCGACCGTCCGCCCCGTACTGGGCCAGGCCGGTCCGCAGGCCGAGGTCCACCGCCAGCAGCTCGGTGCCGGGCCGGGGCCCGTCACTGGTCATGCCGGGCCTCCACCGACTCGATCAGCCATCGGAACGACCCTCTCGTGCATTCTTCTGTCGCCGGGCGATCTGG
Source organism: Phycisphaerae bacterium (assembly GCA_002862305.1). Lineage (GTDB taxonomy): Bacteria > Planctomycetota > Phycisphaerae > Phycisphaerales > SM1A02 > UBA8087. The sequence goes on from PKCS01000053.1 coordinate 54,211, forward strand.
CGGCGGGTGGCTTCATCGAGGATTCGCTTTCGGAGCCGGATCGCCTCCGGCGTGACCTCGACCAGCTCGTCGTCCGCGATGTACTCGAGGGCCGCCTCGAGGCTCAGCACCCTGGATGACTTGAGCACCACCGTGGCCTCCTTGGTGGACTCACGCATGTTCGAGAACGCCTTCGCCTTGACGATGTTGACCTCGAGATCATGCTCGCGGGCGGTCTCCCCCACGACCTGGCCGGCGTAGATCGGGTCACCGGGTTCGACGAAGAGCACGCCTCGCTGGGAGAGGTTCAGCATGGCGAAGGTGGTGGCGGACCCGGAATCCGTCGCGACCATGACCCCGGTGCCGCGGGTGGGGTTGGCGTCCCGACGGGGCGCGAAGGCCTTGAAGGCATGGGTCATCACCGCCTGGCCACCGGTGGCGGTCAGCATCTGGCTGCGCAGCCCGATCAGCCCCCGGGCGGGGATCTCGCAGTCGAGGTGCATCCGGTCGGCTCGCGGTTCCACCGCCAGCACCTCCCCGCCGCGGAGTCCGAGCAGTTCCATCGCCGAACCGAGCCCACCCTCGTCCACGTCGATGTAGAGCCGCTCCACGGGTTCGCAGGTCACCCCGTCCACGACCTTCTCGATCACCTCCGGTCGACCGACGGTGAGTTCGTAGCCCTCTCGACGCATGTTCTCGATCAGGATGCCCAGGTGCAGGAGGCCCCGGCCCGAGACCCGGAACTCCTCGGAGCTCTCACCGGGTTCGACCCGAAGGGCCAGGTTGCTTCGCAGCTCCCGGTCCAGGCGGTCGGCGATCTGGCGGGAGGTGACGAACTTCCCGGAACGGCCCGAGTTGGGCGAATCGTTGATGCGGAAGAGCATGTGCAGGGTGGGCTCGTCGACCTCGATCCGTTCAAGGGCCTCCGGTTCGCGGGCACAGGCGATGGTGTCGCCGATCTGGAACTCCCCGAGTCCTTCCAGCGCACAGAGGTCACCGGCGGAGACCACCTCGGCCTCGGCACGACCCAGGTCCTGGAACCGGAAGAGCCTCTGCACCCGGGCGGTTCGATTCCCATCCTCGTGGCAGACGGTCACCGCGTCCCCGCGCCGGACGGTGCCGGAGAACACCCGGCCGATCGCGATGCGCCCGGCATAGGAGGAGTAGTCCTGGCTGGCGACCAGCATCCTGAACCGAGCGTCGGGATCGCCCAGGGGCGGAGGCAGGTGCTCCACCACGCACGAGAGCAGCGGGGCCATCGTCCCCTCCCGGGCGTCGGAGTCCACCGCGGACCAGCCGGCCCGTCCCGAGGCGAAGACCACCGGGAAGTCCAGGCGCTCGTCGCTGGCGCCCAGGGCGACCAGGAGGTCGAAGACCTGGTCCACCACGCCGTCGGGCCTCGCGTTGGTGCGGTCGCACTTGTTGACCACCAGGATGAGGGGAAGGTCGAGCTCGAGGGCCTTGCCCAGCACGAAACGCGTCTGGGGCATGGGACCCTCGAAGGCGTCCACGAGCAGCAGCACGCCGTCCGCCATGGTGAGCACCCGTTCCACCTCGCCCCCGAAGTCCGCGTGCCCGGGGGTGTCCAGCAGGTTGATGCGCATCGACCGACCCGCGTGGGCGCCGGTGTCCGGGACCCAGGTGACGGCGCAGTTCTTCGAGGTGATGGTGATCCCGCGCTCCCGTTCGAGGGGGTCGGAATCCAGGACGCAATCCTCGCGCTCGCGGACCTCGACCGCCGCACCGCAGTGGGCGAGGAGGGAGTCGACCAGGGTGGTCTTCCCGTGGTCGACGTGGGCGATGATCGCGACGTTCCGGATGTCTGGGTCTGCGATGCGTTCCATGCGGTGACACAGGGTATCGCCGCGTCCGGTGGCACGCTCGCGGCCCGGTTCAATCGGGCGCGTCGGAGGACTCCGGGGAAACGACCACGAAGCGGACCAGGACCGCACGGTGGTCCGAGGGCCACGGGTCGTACCCGAGGTCCGTACCAGCCCCCCCGGTGTCCCCGAGCACCTGGGCGGAGATCGGGCGGAGGTTCCCGGAGGCGTAGACCCGGTCGATGCGGTCGAGCACCGCGCTCCGGGGATCCGATCCGGCGGCCCCGTCCTCCCGGGCTCGGTAGGGGCGACGACTGGTGGTGGCCAGGGCGTATGCCGGGGTCCAGGTGTGCCCGGGATCCGCCACCGGATCCGGCCTCAGGAGCCGGAAGGCATCCCGCAGCGGGGGCAGGGGCTCGTCGGAGCCCAGTGCGAGCTCCTCGCCGAACGAATCCGGGTCCGAGAGGAGCCGGGATCCCTTCCACGGGACCACCGCCTTGAGCGGGCGACCCGTGGGGTTGCCCACCCAGCGGTCCGCCCCCCGCTCCAGGTACCCGGGAGTCCAGTCGAGGTGGGAGGGTTCGTTGAAGTCCCCCCCCACCACCACCGGAACGCCGCGGTCCAGGGCGGGGTGGACGGCGCGGTAGGTGCGGGCGTAGACCTCGCCCTTGTCGCTGGCCGCGAGGAGCTCGCGGGCGTCCAGCGGACGGGATTCGATGAGGCGGTCCTGGCACTCGTAGGGACCGTAGGGGTACGGCTCCCAGTGCACGTTGTGGACCACCACCGGGCCGAAGGGCAGCTCGACCTCCGCGGTGTTCGGCCCGAGGGACTTGAGCGGATGGCGGGCGAGGGTGGTCTGCCCGCGATCCCCGTCCCCCTTCATCCGCCAGCGGGGATCGAGCTCCGCGAGGAGTGCGTGGACCGCCCCACCACCACCGGCTTCCTGCAGGAGCACGACGTCGGGGGCATGCTCGTGGATGATCTCGACGATCCTCGGCCGCCGGGAGTCCCGGTACAGCGGGCTGGCGGCATCGGGGCCAGGCGGGTTCCCGTCGGTGAGGATGTTGAAGGCCAGCACCGTGAACTCGTTGACGGGTGCCGGACCGGGGGCCCGGTCGGGCACGGCCTGGTGCAGGAGGACCAGAACGGGCAGCAGGAAGGTGCAGGACATGACTTGGCTCCCGGTCGGGTGGTCAGCGTCGCTTGAGCACGATGAGGGTGACGTCGTCCAGGGGACGGGAGCTGCCCCGGAACTCGTCGAGCTCGCGGATGATCGCATCGGCGATCGACTGGGCGGACTCCGAGGCGTGGCGACGGAGGAGGTCGCGCAGGCGGTCCTTGCCGTAGAGCTCCTTCTCGGGGGAGGCGGTCTCCCAGACCCCGTCGGTGGCGACGACCAGGAGCGAGCCGGGGCCACCGAACTCGCCGGCATACTCCTCGTACTCGTGGTCCTGGACGATGCCCAGGGGCACGCCCCCGCCGTCGGGTTCGCGGAACCGGTCGCGCTGCGGGTCGTAGAGGATCGGCGGATCGTGCCCCGCGCTCCCCCACCGGAAGCTGGAACCGTCGGGACTGATGCGCAGCATGAGCAGCGTCATGAACCGTCCGCTGGGCACGTCCTGCACGAGGACCTGGTTCACGTCGGTGAGCACCGTGCCGATGTCGCCCACCGAGTGGAGCCGGGTGCGCAGGGCGGAGCGCGCGGTGGCCATGATCAGCGCAGCCCCGATCCCGTGACCGGTCACGTCCCCGATCGCGACCAGGGTCGAGCCGTCGCACTCGGAGGAGATCGATTCGATCTGGGTCGGGAAGTCGAAGTAGTCGCCGCCGGTCTCGTCGGAGTAGATGCTGGTGGCGGCGACGTCGACGTGCTCGAGTTCGGGAGTCTCCCCCGGGAGCAGGTGCTGCTGGACCTCCATGGCGACCGCGAGCGCGGAACGCATCGCCAGCCGTTCACGCAGGGCCCGGGTGAGTTCCTCAAGGTCGTCCGAGAGCTCGAGGAACTCCCGACCGCCACGGGCCTCGAAGGTCGCCTCGAGATCCCCGTCGATGATGCGGCTCGCGGTGTGCCGGAGGGCGACGATGGGATTGACGATCGAACGAGCCAGGAGGAACCCCGCGATGCCCGCGAACACCAGGACCGCGATGCCGGAGTACACCAGTCGGTCCTGCACCACCCGGACCCCGGCGAGCAGGTCGGATTCGGGGATGATGGTGACCAGCGTCCAGTCCGGTCCCCAGGCGACATCGACGTCCTCGGAACTCACCTTGTAGGACCCGCCCTCCGGGGTGGCGAAGGAGGCGTGGCGGAATCCGCGGGGATCCACGTAGGTGCGTTCGGGGTCCGCCAGCACCTTCGCGGCCCCGGCGACGAGGGGATCCGGGGCGTTCCCCGCGAGCAGGATCTTCTCGCCCTGGGTGGTGGGCACCTCCGGGGAACCCGTCGCCACCAGGTGGCCCGAGGCGTTCATGATGAAGACCTGGCCATTGGGGCTGATCTGGATGTCGGAAAGCTGTTCCGAGAGCGCCTGCACCGTGAACCCCACGTCGACCACCGCGGAACGAGCGTCCGCGTCGGTGTCCAGGACCAGGACCGAGCGCCCGCACCCGACGACGGGGAGCACCTCCGAGCCGGCCCAGACGTACAGCGGCGACCAGCCGCGGCCGTCGGTGCCGCCGGAGGCCGCGAGGTACCACGGGCGATCCTCGGGGCGATAGGGGAAGGAGCCGATCGGGTCGTCGGGATCGAAGCGACCCTGGGCATCCAGGATCCACTCCCTGCAGTCCTCGCCGGAAGCGTTCCGGAACATCGCGAGCTTGGTGCGGCCGTCCGCGATCCGTTCGACCCAGATGGTGTCGCGTCGCTCGTTGCAGACCAGGATCGCGCTCACCCCGGCGAAGGACCGCAGTTGGATCATCAGGGTCGGGACCAGCTGCTGCATCTGCGCGAAGGTCCCGACCTCGAACTGGCCGGTGCTGATGAGGGCCGCGTTCATCTCGCTCAGTCGGCGGGGACCGGAGAGCGTGCCCAGGACCGCCTGTCGCATCCGCTCCGTGGCCTGGTCGGTGATCCGGTCCAGGAGGTCCGCGCTGGTGCGCTTGGTGCCCCCCACCGCAAGGGTCCCGAGGAGGAACGCGACCCCGAGCACCAGGGCGAGCAGCCAGGCCGGGTAGGTGACGGAGACTGAGAGGCGGCGGCGTGGCGGCATGGACCTTCCTTCGGCGGCGGATCGGGCCGGGAGGCACGGCAGGCAGCATCGACCCGGGTGACTTCGATGGTAGCAGCTCGTCGGCGGCGACATGCGGAACGAACAGCCCCGCCCACGAGGGGCGGGGCTGGGTCATGCATTCGCGGGAACCGGTGCGCCGGGTCAGGGGTTCCAGTCGGCGAGCACCTGGGCGAGGTCCTGTCCGTTGACGACTCCGTCGCAGTTCGCGTCGCCCGAACAGCCGGGCCCGGTGCAGTTCCAGTTGCCGAGGATCAGGGCGAGGTCGACCCCACCGATGAACCCGTCGTTGTCCAGGTCGCCGCTGGTGGTGCACGCGGGCTCCTCGACGCAGCTGAAGCTGCCGAGCGAGAACCCGTCGATCGCGGCCTCGACCACGGAACCGGGATCGGCGTCCGAGGCGGTGAACCGGATCCGGAAGCCGCTGGACACCTGCACGAAGTCACCGATGGTGAAGGTCTCGCTCACCCAGCCGGTCTGGGCGCTGTTCCCGTTGGCGACCGCGGCGTACTGCACCCAGGAATCACCCGAGTCACCGCTGACCTCGATCACGAACAGGTCGTCGTACTGGTCGTTGTTCGCGCTGGTGTTGTCGTACCACCAGGCGAAGGTGACCGGATCCGCGTCCACCGCATCCGCGTAGATCGCGGAGGTGAGGGTGGTGGACCCGTTGTCGATGTCGTTCGCGCAGGCACTGTTCGAGACGCCGTTCCCGGTCACCCAGCACAGCCCGCTGCCGTCGAAGTCCTGCGACGGGGCACTGCAGTCGTCGACCGAGATGCTGTCCGCGGAGGGAACCGCGCGCACCCAGCCACCCACGTCCGCGGACGTGGTGGCCGTCCAGCCGGCGGAGGTGTTGAAGTCCAGCTCGACCTCCGGCGGAGTGCCGACCAGGACCCCGAAGGGCTGGAAGGCCCCGTTGGCGGGCAGGGTCTGCTGCCCGGCCTGGGCGCCGGTGTACCGAAGGTAGAACTGCGGGGTGTCGCTGCAGCTGGCACTGGGGAGGCTGCCCTCCCAGACGTTGCCGAAGGTGTTCTGGATGGGCGCGGGGCGCCACGGCTCGCTGGTGGTCTGCCGGGTGAACAGCTCGACCGAGGTGAGGGCGTCCTCGCGGGGATCGACGACGAACTGGACCGTGGTGGAGACGCCGGGCTCGACCGAGGAGGGAAGGTCGGTCACCAGCGAGCCGACCGGACCCTGGAAGAGGTCGTTGAGGGTCGCCGCGGCGTCGATGACGCCGCCGGTGACGATCAGGCCGTTGAGGGAGTTCACGGGCCGGGCGTTGTCGAGGATCTTCGCCACGACCTCCTCGGGAGAGGGGTTCCCCATCTCCCGATAGACCAGCGCGGCGAGTCCGGCCACGTGGGGGGAGGCCATCGAGGTGCCGCTCTGCGAGGTGTAGCCTCCGTTGGTGTAGGTGCTGTTGATGTTCACGCCGGGGGCGGCGACGTCCACCGAGGGGATCCCGTACTGCGAGAAGCCCGCGAGGTTGTCGTTGCAGTCGACCGCGGCCACCGAGATGATGTTCGGGAGCGAGTAGCCGGCGGGGTAGGAGGCGCCGTTGGAGCCGTTGTTGCCCGCAGCGGCCACGAAGACATGCTGGTACTGCTGGCCGGCGGCCTGGATCACGTCGAAGGCGGACTGGGAGGCACCACCGCCCCCGTAGCTGTTGTTCGAGACCTTGGCGCCGTTCTGGCAGGCGTAGTTGATCGCGTTCAGGATCGCCTGGGAGTCGAGGAAGACGTCACCGACCCGCAGGGGCATGAGCTTGCAGACCCAGGCGACCCCGACGACCCCGACGCCGTTGTCGCCCACCGCACCGATGGTGCCGCAGACGTGCGTCCCGTGGCCGATGGTGTCGGAGGGGAATCGATCGTTGTCGTAGAAATCCCAGCCCGAGATGTCGTCGATGAGGCCGTTGAAGTCGTCATCGAGGCCGTTGGAGGCTTCACCGGGCTTCACGTAGAGGTTGTCGACGAGGTCGGGGTGGCTGAGGTCCATGCCGCTGTCGATGACCGCGACCACGATGTCCTCGTTGCCGACCGTGACGTCCCAGGCGTCGGGCATGCCGATCGACTGCATGCCGCAGAGGTTCCCGATGCCTTCCGCGGGCAGGGTGGTGTAGGAATCGAGGAGGTAGACGGGTTCGGCGTACCGCAGGACGTCGGTCCGGTACTTCACCAGCTCGAGGGCCTCGGCCACGGGGACCGAGAGCTCGATGCAGTGGAGCCCCTCGACGAGATCGAAGGTCTGGAGGGATCGGCCGACCAGGCCGAAGATCTCCTGCTGCTGGGCGGGGGAGGCCGTCGGCGTGAATCGGATGAAGATCCGGTCCTTCGCGTGCGGGTGGTCGAGGGCGTTGGTCGTGGGGTGGGTGGTCGGGATCTGCGTCTCGACGTCGACGTCAGCGACGGGGCGGGTGCCCAGGTCCTGGGCGGCTAGCGCTCCGAAGGAGGCGAAGGTGAGCCCGAGCAGTCCGGTCGTGGCAGCAGTCAGGTGGTAGGGCATAAGAGATTCCTGTCAGGAGGGTGAGTGTTCATTTCGAGTCTATCAGTGATCCGTCCGAATCCATGGAACGGAACCAGCAAGAGGTGGGGGAAACCCGTAGGTGCCTTCTAATATAAACGTTCGTTGATTCAATGGTCCAAAAAAAAGGCCCTTTTTCGTCATTTGGCCCGGAGACGTTGGACACCGGCGGATTCCAGGATCGCGTGCATGCTCTGGAAGGAGGGATGGATGGTGAAGTATTCGCAGACCGAACCGTCCAGTTCCATGGTCTTGCAGGATCGGCCGCCGAGCATGAAGTGGACCTTGCCGCGGATGCAGTCCTCGATGAGATCGATGATCGCCTGACGCTCCTCCTGGGAGTTGACGGGCTCGCTGATCGAAAGCCACACGAAGTCGACGTTGCCTTCCCGGCCGTCGGTGGGCAGTGCCTCGCAACGAAGGGCTCGCGCGGGGGTGTTGGCGCCCAGGTTGATGGCACGGCCGCCGCACTCCTCCACGACGCCGGCGGCCAACAGGGTCGGCAGCAGGTAGGCATTCCCGGCGGAACCGCCACCGACCGCCTTGAATTCAGGTTCGTCGAAGGACGACATCACCCGCATCTGTTCGATCGACTGCAGGCAGACCTGCGTGGCCCGGTGCTCCTTGACGATTTCCGCGGGGCCGTGGGGACCGTGGCCCAGTTCCTCCATGGCGGGACGGATGATCAGGTCACCGAGTTCGGCGATCGACTCCCCGGACAGGAACCGGTGCAGGAGCAGGGCTTCCGCACGATCGCCCTCACCGGCCTCCAGGTAGTCCACGAAGGACTTGTAGAGTGAATCCTCCGTCGGACTCGTGGCGCGTTCGGCGAACGCGGCGGTCACGGGGCCGGACAGGCCCAGCTTCTCCGGAGCGCTCACCACCAGCTGGCGATCGCGGATGAAGCGAACCGCCTCCTTGACGCGGATCCGTCGGTGCCCGCCCGCCGTCCTGGTGGACTCGAGGAGGCCTCGATCCACCCAGCGCTTGAGGGAGGACTCGCTCATTCCGATGGCCACGGCGAGATCCCGTGGCGACAAGGTTTTGGACCCATCTGTGACCGGCATGATCTCATCCTACCCCCCCCACTGGCCAAAAGGAACGTTTTGCACGAATTGACTGATTTTTTCTTCTGATAAGCTTGACAGGGTGGCCGTGAACACTAATCTGGTGACCGATATGAACGTTTTAGAACGATTTCGTTCATTCACCGACACGGGGCCCGTTGGATCGTACCGCAGTCAATCCCCATTGATCCTTCGGGTAGCAGAACAGGGGAGCGCTCACGCGCTCCCCTGTTTCTTCATTGGGGAGGTGGACCAGCCAGGGGGCCTCGAATGACCGACATGATCTGGTTTCGTGGGGACCTGAGGATCCAGGACCACCCAGCCCTCGAAGCCGCCTGCCACGGCGACACCCCCCCCCACGCGGTCTTCGCCCTGACCCCGGAGACCTGGCTCGAACACGGCTGGGGGCCGCCCAAGGTGGCCTACCTTCTCAAGAGCCTCCGCGCACTCGCCAACGAACTCGCGGAGCTGGGGATCACCCTGCACCTGGTCGAGGCGGGCAGCTTTGAACGCTCGGCCAGTCTCGTCGTGGAGCTCGCCGGACGACTGGGGATCGAAACCGTCCACGCGGGACTCGAATACGGGGTGGACGAACGAGACCGGGACGCGCTGGTCGCGGACGGCCTGACGCAGGCCGGCCGCCGACTCCAGCTCCACCACACCCAGACGATCCTCCCCGTCGAGGAAATCGCCAGCGGCTCCGGGACCCCCTACCGGGTCTTCACCCCCTTTCGAAAGGCGTGGGAAGCGACGTGGTTCGCCGAGGGCCGTTCCCCCACCGGACGCCTCGAGCCGGTCGGCCCCGCCACCACGCCCACGAGGATCCCCGACCGCGTCGAGGGATTCGACGACTGGCCCGGGCTCGGGCAATGGGAGGCCGGGACCGAATCCGGAATGCAGCGACTCGGGGACTTCATCGTTCGAGCGCTCGACGCCTACGACTCCGCCCGCGACCTGCCCGATCGGGACGGAACCAGCAGCCTTTCGCCCTGGCTCGCCATCGGCTCCATCTCACCCGGCATGTGCCTCGAGGCGCTCATCCAGCGCCTCGGTCCCGAACTCGCCCGATGGCCGAAGGGTGCGCGATCCTGGCAGGGCGAACTCGTCTGGCGGGAGTTCTACCGTCACGTACTCGGCTGCTTCCCCGAGCTCTCGAAGAATCGGCCGATGCAGGGCTGGACCAGTGCGGTCGAGTGGCGCGACGCACCCGGGGACCTGGAGGCCTGGCGGCAGGGCGAGACCGGGATCGAGATCGTGGATGCCGCGATGCACCAGCTGTCTGAAACCGGCTGGATGCACAACCGCTGCCGGATGATCGTCGCGATGTTCCTCACCAAGAACCTGCTCATCGACTGGCGACACGGGGAACGGCACTTCAGCACCCACCTCGTCGACTACGACTTCGCGAGCAACAACGGTGGCTGGCAGTGGGCTGCCTCCACCGGCACCGACGCCGCGCCATACTTCAGGATCTTCAACCCGGACACCCAGGCGGAGCGGTTCGATCCCGACGGCGCCTATCGACGGCGTTGGCTGGACCCCGCGGCGGGCCTCATGCGAGCCCCGATCGTGGACCTGAAATCGAGTCGGCTGCGTGCGATCGAGGTCTTCAAGAAGGCGAAGGACGCCGCCCCGACCGGCTGAGAAAATCCCGCAAATCTCCCGGCTGCGGCCACGTCCGGTCGATGGGGTTCCGGGAGCAGTCCGTGGCAGCGAACGAATCCGACCCATCGAATCCCCCCTCCGAGCTCCTGGAACTGCGGGACGAGATCGACGCCCTCGACCAGGACCTCCTCCGGCTGCTCTCGCAGCGGGGCGCACTCATCCAACGCGTGGCGAGGGTGAAGCGGACCCACCGGGTCCCGATCCGGGATCGCACCCGCGAGCAGGAGATCCTCCGGGACCGACGCGCCCGATGCGACGAGCTTGGACTGTCCCCCGGGACCGTCGAGAGCCTGTACCGGGTCCTGCTGACCGCCAGCCGCGAGCGACAGGCCGACCTCGGAGCCGGGGTGCCCGACTCGCTGGAGTCACGATCGGTCGCCATCATCGGCGGGCGCGGGGGCATGGGTGGGATGTTCAGGGGGCTCTTCGAATCGGTCGGGCAGGAGGTCCTGGTGGCCGACCGGGAGACCAGGCTGCGCCCGGTCGAGGCCGCGGCACGGGCCCAGGTGGTGGTGGTCAGCGTACCGATCGACTGCACCACCGAGGTGATCCGCGAGATCGGGCCGAGCTGCCGGGAGGACGGGCTCCTGTGCGACCTGACCTCGATCAAGGCCGAACCGGTCCGGGCGATGCTGCAGCACGCTCCGGGCGACGTCATCGGCACCCACCCGATGTTCGGCCCCTCGGTGAACACCCTGCAGGAACAGCGGATCGTACTGGTCCCGGCCCGGCTCGCACCGGGTTCCGGATGGCGGGACTGGCTCGAGGGCTGCCTGCACGCCCGGGGGCTGCGGGTGCTCGAGTCGACCGCGGAGGAACACGACCGCTCGATGGGCATCGTCCAGGTCCTGACCCACCTCTCGACCCAGGCCCTGGGCCTGGCCATGGCCCGCCTCGGGGTGCCGATCTCGGAAACCCTGCGTTTCGCCTCTCCGGTCTACCTGGTCGGCCTTCTGATGACCGCCAGGCACTTCGGCCAGGACCCCGGGCTCTACGGGGCCATCCACAGGTCGAATCCCGAGCAGCCGAGGGTGGCGGAGGCCATGGTGTCGAGCCTCCGGGACTGGCTGCAGGCGGTCGAGCACCGGGACCAGTCGCGCTTCGACCAGTTGTTCGCCGAGGCCGCGCGGTTCTTCGGCCCCTTCAGCGACGAGGCGCTCCGGGAGTCGGCCCACCTGATCGATCGAGTCGTGGAGCGTGGGTGACCCACTTCAGGCCGGTCCACACCAGGGTGAAGTACATCAGGAGCAGGCACCAGATCGGACCACCCTGCGCCCGCCAGTACTCGCGCAGGCTCAGGCCGCCGTCGGACCGCCAGCCGCCCTCCCCGCCCTGCATCGGGAGCATCAGCCCCGCGAGGAAGAGTACCGAGCCGACCAGCAGCGGCCACCGGGGCACCCCGGGACGATGGACCAGCAGCAACTGGAACATGAAGATCACGACCAGCATCAGCACCGCGAGGTGGCGCATCTTGGTCTGGGGGGCGAAGGCGATCGCGGCGACCATCAGCCCGCACCATTCGATGAGCACCGGCAGGTCGTGGGCCGGATCGCTTCGACCGGCCGCGCCGCCGCGACCCTGGAAGAGCGGCACGCCCACGCTCCGGTAGATCCACCAACCAAGGAGGAAGCAGGCCAGGGCCGCCCCCGCCACCATCGGGAGCAGGCCCGACTCGCCCCATCCCAGCGCCGGGGACCATCGAGCGAAGGTGCTGGTCAGGGAGACGCTCTCCACCCAGTCCGTGGGGAAGATCATCGGGGCGTCCTGGTCGGGATTGTCGGCGCCGAACAGCGCGAAGACGCCATTGAAGGCCCGGCGCAGGTAGTCGAGGTTCAGCTCCCAGCCCAGGATGGTCGCGCCGCTGAACGCGGCGAGGACCACCCCGGCGCACAACCCGCCCAGGGCGCGCCACCATCCCCGGACCAGGAAGTAGGGCAGGAAGATCACCGTCTGGTACTTGATGTTGGCGACCACCCCGAGCAGCAATCCCGCCAGGACCGGACGCCGCCGGATCAACACCAGGGCGAGGACCACGAAGGCGAGCACCAGGAAGTCCACCTGGCCCTGGTCGAGCTCGGCCTTGATCCGGGAGATGAAGTAGAGGAAGGAACAGAGCAGCATCAGCGGCAGGGTCAGGGCATCGAGGCGCCCGTCGCAACGCCGCATCACCTCCCGCCCCCCCACCAGCATGATGAGCGCCAGCAGGAGGACGTTCACCACGGTCCACGCGGCCGCCGCGGTCGACGGGTCGAAGTACGTCAGCGGAAGGAAGATCAGGGCCAGCAGCGGTGGGTAGATGTAGGTGAGCGGCGACTCGGGGTTCCACGCCGCGAACATGTTCTCCCCGTTGCGCAGGGCCAGGGCCGCGTCGTAGTAGATCCGGACGTCCATGTTGGGATTGCGGAGGAAGCTGGCGAACTGGATCCCGCCGAACACGAGCACCAGTGCCGCGAGGGCGCCCCATGCGAGCACCACCCAGGCGACGAGCTGGCTCCGTTCACGGGTCATCGGAAGGCCTGGATGCCCGTCAGCCAGCGCCCGAGGGCGAGGCGGTGGATGTCCCGGGTCCCCTCGTAGGTGGCGACGCTCTCCAGGTTGATCATGTGGCGCATCGAGGCGAATTCATCGAGGATCCCCACCCCGCCGAGGAGCTCCCTCGCGGTTCGCGCAACCAGCTGGGCGGTCTCGACGTTCGCCTGCTTGGCGAGCGAGATCTGCTCGCCGGTGGCCTCCCCGGCCTCGAAGAGCTCGGACAGCCGGGCGGCGAGGGCCTGGCCACGAGTCAGCTCGGTGAGCATCGAGGCCAGCTTGTCCTGCACCAGCTGGTAGGAGGCGAGCTGGCGGTCGAAGGCGGTCCGGGTCCCCGCGTAGGCCAGTGCCTCGTCGAGGCAGGCCTCCGCGGCACCCAGCACCCCCCAGACGATCCCGAAGCGGGCCTGGTCGAGGCAGGTCAGCGGGGCACGCAGCCCGATCTCGGACCCGGGCAGGAGTCCGTCCCGCGGAACGCGTACCGCGTCGAGGGTGATCGTGCAGGTCCGACCGCACCTCAGCGAGTACTTGTTGTCCATGGGGATCGCGTGGTAGCCGGCCGCGGAGGTGTCGACCAGGAAGCCGCGGATGCCCTTGGGGTCCCCGTGGTCGGTGGTCTGCGCCCAGATCACCGCACGGTGCGCGATGTCCGCGTTGCCGATCCACTTCTTGGTGCCGTCGATGATCCAGTCGTCGCCGTCGCGACGTGCGGTGGTGTCCATCCCCCCGGGATTCGAGCCGGCCGAGGGCTCGCTGAGCCCGAAGCATCCCAGCAGTTCGCCCCGGGCCATCGCGGGCAGGCACTCCGTGCGCTGCGCATCGTCCCCGAACAGGCTGATCGCCTTCATCGCGAGGGACCCCTGCACCGAGGCGAAGGTCCGGAGTCCCGAATCGCCACGTTCGAGTTCACGCATGGCGATGCCGGTGGCACGCGCGGACCGTCCCGGGCATCCGGGTGCCGAAAGCGAGGTGCCGAGCACCCCGAGACGGCCCAGTTCGGGGAAGAGGTCCCCCGGCATCGAGCCCTGGCTCCAGAATTCGTTGACCCGGGGAAGGAACGCATCGTCCACCCAGCCCCGGACCCGGTCGCGGAGCTCGCACTCATCCTGGGTCAGGAGCTCGTCGAAGCGATAGATGTCGTGGCGTGGATCCGGGCTCATGGGCACAGTGTAGGCGTTCGGCGTATCATCGACCCGAGGGGGACCCGCGGTCCCCCAACGCATGGGAGGCACCCCCGGTGACGCACGAGGCCGCGACCTACCAGCCACACCACCTGCGGCGGATCCTGATCCGGGTGGCCGCGGTGGTCGGGTGCATCGGGCTGGTGGCGGTGCTTGGCTACTTCTTCGGGCAGTACGTCGTCCAGTTCGAGGGTTGGGTGAGGTCGCTCGGGGTCTGGGGCCCCGTGATCTTCGTGGTCGCCTTCCTCGTCCTGACCGGGCTGCAGGTCCCGGAATCCGTCCTCGCGGTGGCGGCCGGCGCCTGCTTCGGCCTGGCGGAGGGGATCGGCCTCACCATCGGGGTCAACTTCGTCGGTGCGCTGCTCTGGTTCCTGGTGGCACGGCACCTGCTCCGAGGGGTGGTCAACACCTTCCTCGCCAAGCATCCCAAGCTCAACGCGATCGAGCAGGCGACCGCCAGCCAGGGATTCAAGCTGATGCTGCTGCTGCGACTGGGGCCCTTCAGCTACGGGTTCCTCAACCTCGCCCTCGGGGTCAGCAGCGTGCGAATCAAGCCCTACCTGCTCGCGCTGGTGGGGGTCATCCCCGGCAACGTGGCGACGGTCTACTTCGGATCCCTCGCGACCCATGTCGCCAAGCGCTCGGTCAAGGGCGCCTCGATGGACAACCTGAGCGACCTGCACTTCGTTCTGATGGGGTTCGGATTCCTCGTGACCCTGGTGGTGGTGGTGGTCATCGCCCACGTCGCGCGCCACACCCTCAAGAAGTACGAGCTGGAGCATCCGCTCCCGGCGCCCGGGGCTCACTGACCGGATGGAGGCGACTTCGAGTCGGAGGCCGGTCCGGCCGGGGTGTCCGGATCACCGGGATCCGGTTCGGCGGGGCCGGCATCCCCAGCACCACCGGGGTCCTCTCCGCGGGGCTTCGGCGGGTCGTCGCTGGCGCGATCCAGCCAGCGGACCGCCCCCGCGAGGTGGGCACGGAAGGCGGGCTCCGAGAACGATTCGTTGGTGTGCCCCCCACCGGTGTAGAGGGACCGACCACGGTCGATCTCGTGGCACCAGGCGATGGGGTGGTCGCCCTGCATCCCGCCTCCGATGTAGGTCGACTCGTCGACGCGGGCGAGCACCGTGACGTGCGGGCGCGGGTTCATGCGATAGGTGTACCACTCGTCCTGCCGTCGCCAGAGCCCGGGAAGCATCCGGGTCGCGGGATGCTCCCGGTCCTCCACCACGACCACCGCCTCCTGGATGGCGGGATGGGACTTGAAGTAGGCGCCGACCAGCTCCTCGTAGAACGGCCAGTCGTACTCGGTGTCCGCGGCGGCGTGGACCCCCAGCCAGCCGCCTCCCCGGCGGAACCAGGCCTCGAAGGCGGCTTCGTGGGCAGGATCCAGGACGTCCCCGGTGGTGTTCATGAACACCACGACGTCGATCCCCGCCAGGGTCTCCGGGTCGAAGACCCCGGGATCCTCGGTGGCGATCACCTCGTAGCCGAGCTCCCCGCCGATCGAGCGCATGCATTCGACGCCCGCCGGGATCGAGCCATGCCGGAACCCCTCGGTGCGCGAGAACACGAGGAGGCGGGGGCGGGGCGCCTCGACCACTTCCGCCCCGGTGGTGGACGGGGTGGGTTCGGGATCCTGGGCCGTGACGATCGCCGCGACGCCCCGAGGGAGGGGAAGGAGAAGGGCGAGGAGCAGGATGGATGCGGGACGGATGGACATGTCGTGGGGATCCTCCGGGCGTGTCGTCGCGCTGTGGACGGGCGGCCCCGTGCAGGCCGTGCTGCGAACCAGTCTAGGGTCTCGGCGGGGTCCGGGGGACCCACTGCCCCAATGAACAAGCTGGCGCAGCCCGGGGCTGCGCCAGCTCGATGTACTCGTCGGAGGAGCGTCGACTCAGGCCGACGCGCCGGCGATCACTCGCCGCCGCCGCCGCCGCCGATGCCACTACTGCCAGCGGCGCCCGTGGCGTCGTTGTCGATGGAGAGGCGTTCCTCGATCTTGCCGAACTGCTCGATCTGGCCGTCACGAAGGAGTGCGACCGCGCCGATGCTGCCCGCACCCATCACGAGGGATACGACCGCGTACTCGGAGGCGATGGCGCCACGCTCGTCGCGAAGGAAGTTGATGATGCTCTTCATTGGGGATTCTCCAGTTCTGGATTGCTTGGTCCGGGCCCGGACATCGAACCGCACCGGTTTCGAATGACCCGTCCACAAATCGAAGGTAAACCAGCAATCAGGGGTCGTCAACAGGAAAAAACGCCCCTCGGGGCGATTGGATGCCCCCCTGATCGTGAAACAGGTCACGACCCGTGAGGATCAGGCTCGCGGGTTATCGAGACCATGGACGCCGGGAGTGCGGTCACTCCCATAATCGGGACGCCTGAGGACCGTCACCTGCGAAGTGGAAACCGGCCGGAAGCAGGTGGCGATTCACTGTGGCAGCTGGGCCGCGATCGCCCGATCGCTCTCGGCACGTTCGAGGTCCCCCCGGGATTCCGCCAGAATAGCGACGTTCCCATGGGCCTCGGCCGCGGGGATGACCTCGCGATACAGCAGGACCGCCTCGTCGTAGCGCCCCTGGAGAGCACGGACCATCGCCAGGTTCGCGGTGTACGCGGCGTCCTCGCGATCAAGTTCCCGGGCGCGATTGAAGGAGGCGGAAGCCGCGTCGAAGTCCTCGGTGACCACGAAGCACATGCCGAGGTCGTTGTGCATCATCGCGTCCCCGGGGCAGTCCCGAAGCCCGTTCTGCAGCAGCACGATCGCCTCGGTCGAGCGACCGTCCTTGAGCAGCAGCTCGGCGAGCTCCACGTACGCGGGCGAGAACTCGGGGTACTCGACCACTGCTCGGCGGAGGATGTACTCGGCCTCCTCGAGCCTCCCCTGCGACTTGAGCACCCGCCCGGTCAGCACGATGGTGGTCGGTTCCGGATCGCGGAGCTCCCCGCCCTCGAAGTAGGAGCGGTTCGGGTCGAGTTTCGAGGGATCGCTGGCGCAGCCGCCGAGCAGCCAGGCGAACGCGGCCAGCAAGGCGGCCGGGCCAAGGATTCGTGCGGTGGATGCAGGCATCAGGATCCTCCTTCAAGCGGGGTGTCCATGGGCTGGACCAGGCGACCGTCGTCCGAGTAGGGATCGCCGCTCCGGAGGGAACCGGCTCCCTTCAGCGATTCGGCACGGATCCTCCGTGCGTCGGAGGCGGGGAGTCCCGCCCCCCCGGGGGTGCCATCGGTGATCGCCAGCTCGTCGTCCGCCACCCCCTGGCGCTGCATGAGCTCCCGGACCACCTTGACGCGGGCCGCGTAGAGTTCGGGGCCGGCCGAGCCCGGACGCACGCTGAGCTCCCAGTCGGACCCCCGGTAGTGCCGGGCCATGGTCAGGGCGTCACGCCGCCCGACCACCGTGAGTCGGCTGCCTCCGGCCTCGAAGTGGTAGTCGTAGAGGATCCGCTGGGTGATCACCGCGTTGTCGACCGAGTGTGCGAGGGGCGCCTCGACCGCCCACCGATCGATCCGGTTGAGCTCGTCACGCTGCAGCGCGGTGGCCGACGCCGGCTGCCCGGACCGGTTCTTCCGGTCGCCGTCGCAGCCGGCGAACCCGATCACCAGCGGCAACGCCAGCATCGACGCGAGAAGGCGGGATTGTCCTGTGCATCTGTTCATTGGAGCTCCGAGAAGGCACGTAGGGTGACGATGATGAACGGGACGACGCTGACCAGGAGCATCGCCGGAAGCATGAGCAGGCTGATCGGCAGCAGGGCCTTGATGCTCGACTGGTGCGCGCGTTCCTCCATGCCGCGCGCATAGTCCTGGCGCATCGATTCCGCCTGCGACCGAAAGGTGTCCGAGAGCCCGGCGCCGAAGCGCTCGGACTGCGAGAGCATCGAGGCCAGGGCCGCGGCGTCCCCCACCCCGGTGCGCTCGGCCATCTCCGTGAGGGCCCGTTCCCGGGACTCACCCAGGCGGACCTCCAGCGAGACCAGTTGCATCTCCTCCGCGAGCGCCGGGCTCACGCCCTGCATCTGCTCCTGGACCGAGTCCCAGGCCTCGTCCACCGACTGCCCGGCGGAGGTCGACACGTGCATCATGTCGAGCATCAGCGGCATCGCGTCACCGACCTCGGTGCGGCGCGCCTGCCAGCGGGCTTCGACCACCAGTTGCGGGAAGCGCGAGAGAAGGAAGGCACCGGCCGCGGCGAAGGCCACGATGCCGAACGGGCCGAGCTGGATCCAGTTGGCGGCAAGCACCCCGAGGATGCCGCCCGCGAACGCCGCGGCCACCGTGATCGAGGTGTAGTGGATGGCGGCATTGGCCTCGAAGAACCCCGCGGAGGCCAGCCACTGCTTCAGCCTCGGACCGGCGAGCCCGAGCCCGGCGCCCGAGGAATTCCCGAAGCGGCCACCGATCGAGCCGCCCGGCCGGCGACGGGTGGGGTCGGTGTTCCACACCGCGAGGAACGCCAGGACACAGGCTCCGAAGGCGATCAGCGCCGCGAGCAGCTGGGTGGTGGGAGTCACGTGGCCACCTCCTCGTACTGCCGGTCGATCCTGGAGAACCTCTGCACGACGAGCATCCCGGCGATCAGGAGCATGAGGGAGCCCACCAGCAGGAGCCGCCCCAGCGGATCCCCGAAGATGAAGTCGGCGTATCGCTGGGAATAGTTCGAGAAGACCAGCACGATGATGAATGGCACCAGCATCAGCAACTGGGCACTCAGGCGGGCGTCGGCGGTCAGCGCCCGACCGCGACGACGAAGCACCATCCGCTCGACGATCGTGTCGCACAGTCGGTCGATCGATTCGGTGAGGTTGCCGCCTGCCTCCATCTGGACCAGCAGGGCGGTCCCGAATGCGCGCATCTCCATCGTCTCGCTGCGCAGGAGCACGTTCCGCACGGCGTCACCCAGCGATTCCCCGAGGGACTCGCGCTGGAGGACCTGGACGAACTGGTCCCCCAGGGGAGCCGGCACCCGTTCCGCCAGCACCCTGATGACCCCGGAGATCGGATGTCCGGCCCGGAGCGAACGACTGGCCAGGCGCAGGCAGCTGACGCACTGCTCCTCGAGCACCGCACGCCGGCGCGATGCCCGGATCCGAAGCACCAGCGCCACCAGGCCCGCGATCAGGGCGAGGACCAGCACCGCGGCCACCAGGCTGCGACTCAAGAGCAGGGTGAAGACGAAGACCAGCCCGACCAGCATCGTGCCCTGGTAGATGAAGGCCTTGGGCACCTCGCCCGAACGCCTCGGGGAGAGCAGCCCCCCGATCCCCCTGCCACCCATCACGGGGGCGGCGGGCACCCTGATCTCCACTTCCCTGCCATCCACCCAGGTCCGGATGGGACGGCCCTCGGCGTCCGCGTGGCGGGCGGTAGCGAGGTTCAGGAGCACCACCACGAAGAGCCACAGGGAGGCCAGGAACCCGAAGACCGCCAGCGGCACCAGCAGCCAGTGGCCGGGAATGAATCCATCAAGTCCCATCGGGCACCTCCCCCGCGATCTCGTCGGCATGGAGTCGCCGGGCCTCGAAGGCACCCTCGGGGAAGCCGACCCCGAAGGTGCGGAGCCGTGCCAGCAGCGCGGGACGGCAGCCCGTCGCCTCGTAGTAGCCGAGCCCGGACTCCGCGCCCCGTCCCTCGGCGTCGAGGGCGAAGCGGAAGATGTCCTCGATCTGGGCGGCCCCCCCCTCGAGCGGTCGGACCTCCGAGATGGAGGTCACCTTGCGAAGCCCGGAGCCGAGCCGCTCGACCTGGACCACGAGGTCGATCGCGGACCCGACGTACTCGCGCATCACGGTCACCGGCACGTCCATGCCGGCCATGCAGAGCATGCTCTCCAGGCGACGGAAGGCGTCGACCGGGCCGTTCGCGTGCATGGTGGTCATCGATCCGCTGTGGCCGCTGTTCATGGCCTGCAGCATGTCGAACGCCTCCTCGCCCCGGCATTCGCCCACCAGGATCCGGTCGGGGCGCATGCGCAACGCGTTGCGCACCGCGTCCCGGGTGGTGATCTCCCCCGCGCCCTCGACGTTGGGGGGCCGGGTCTCGAGGCGGACCACGTGTTCCTGGAGCAGCTTCAGTTCGGCGGCGTCCTCGATCGTGACCACCCGCTCGTCGGCCGAGATGCTGGCGCTCAGTGCGTTCAGGAGGGTCGTCTTCCCGGCCCCGGACCCCCCGCTGATGATGACGTTCATCCGCCAGCGCACGCAGACCTCGAGGAATTCGGCCATCTCGGGACAGAGCATCCTCCGCTGGACCAGGTCCTCGAGCGAGAAGGAGTGGCTCAGGAACCGTCGGATGCTGAGCGACGGACCGTCGAGCGCCACGGGATGCATGACCGCGTTGACCCGGGATCCGTCGGGCAGTCGGGCATCCACCATGGGGGAGCTCTCGTCGAGGCGGCGACCGGAGTGGCGGACGATGCGGCGGATCACGTTGAGCAGGTGGTCGTCGTCGCGGAAGCGAAGCGGGACCTTCTCGATCTTGCCGTTGCGCTCGACGAAGATCTGCTCGGGACCGTTGACGAGGATGTCCGAGACCTCCTCATCGTCCATCAGGGACTGGAGGGGCCCGAGCCCGAAGACCTCGTCGAGGATCTCCCGCACCAGGCGGTCACGATCCGCGGGATCGAGCTTCCGGTCCATGGAGGCGACCATCGAACGGACCCGCCGCTCGCACTCGAGCTCCAACGCGGGTTGGTCGAGCTTGTTCGCCCGGTTGAGATCGAGGGTCTCCAGCAGCTGCTGGTGGACGAGGACCCGGATCGTGTCGTGGGGATCCGCCGTCAACTGGTCACCTCGGGCTGGGGCTCCGTCGACGCGGCGGGCTCCGGTGCCGGTTCCGGGAGGGAGGGAAGCGTGACGTCGGGACGGGCGGGCTCGGGGGGCTCGTCGAATCGTCGCCACGCCCCGGGGCCGGAGAGCCGGTCGAGCCCCAGCCGCCTGGCCTCGGCGGCCTGCGCGGCGGGGAGCGGTGCGACCACGGTGCCGTCGATCCGGCCGTCGACGAAGAACTGCCAGTCGTCCGGCCGCTCGTGGAGGAAGCCCGGGAGCGGCTCGTTCCCGAGCGAATCGATGGGTTCCACCAGTTCCGCGGTGACCAGCACCACGAGTTCCGTCTGGTCCTCCTGGTACCGGACGCTGCGGAAGAGCGGTCCGATCAGGGGCAGGTCGCCCAGCAGGGGGATGGAGGAATTGCGAGCCTCGGTCTTCGCCTCCAGCAGCCCCGCCATCGCGAAGGTCTGCCCGCTGCGGAGTTCGACCACGGTGCTGGACCGACGGGTCGCGACCCCGGGCACGTTGGCCCCGGAGACCGAGGTCCCGAACTGCTCGCTCAGCTGGCTGACCTCGGGCGCGACCTGGAGCCGGACCCGGTTCTCCCCGAGCACCTCGGGCCGGAACCGGAGTCGGACCCCCACTTCCTTGTACTCGACGGTGATCGACGAGCCGACCCCCACCGAGGTCCCCTGGACCACGGGGACCGGGAACTCGCCGCCCACGAGGAAGGTCGCCTCCTCGCCACTGATCGCGACGAGGTTGGGTTCGGCGAGGATCCGCACGTAGTTGTTCTGCTGCAGGGCCTGGATGTAGAGCGCCAGGTCCGCGGCGGGCACGCCCCCGAAGAGGGTTGCCGCCGAGGAGACCAGGTTGGCATTCTCCTGATAGACGTAGCGGCTGGGACTGATCTCGGTGCCCGGGGAGGGGCTGATGCCGACGCGCGTGAGGTTGGTGCCGCTGCTGGTCGGGGTCTGGACCCCGCCGAACGCACTGCTCCCCCCCACCACCGCGGAGAATCCGAGTTCCCGGATGCCGCGGCGGGTCACCTCGGCGATGCGGACCTTCAGCAGGACCTGCTGGACGCCGGGGACGCGGGTCAGGTCGACGTAGGAGAACCCGGACGCACGCATGAACTCGTCGAGTCGGGTCGCCTCGTCGACGGTGTCCACTTCGCCGCCGAGGACCAGCACCCCGTCGCGGGCGTCGACGACGACCCCGGGCCCGAAGAGCGAGTCGATCCGCTCCTGGAGGGACTGGTGGTCGATGAGCACGTCGATGTCGTAGTTCGTGCCGCTGCCATCCTCGTACTGCAGGATCACGTCGGTCGATCCCAGGCGCTTCCCGTAGAGGATGAGGCTGCTGGGGGAGATGACCTCCGCATCGGCCACGGAAGGATCCGCCACGATCACCGAGGCGATGCGCTGATCCGATTCGAGCAGGTGCGTCCGACCCACGCGCACGGTGAGCGACTCCTCCTCGCTCCCGACGGCCTCGAGCGGGACCAGGAGGCCCAGGAGGACCGCGAACATGCCGGACAGGGCCTCATTCCTCGTCATCGTCGGACTCCTCGAAGGTGTAGGTCGTGCGCTGACCGCCCCGGATGACCACCGTGTTCCAGGATCCCCCGGAACCGATCGAGGAATCGGGGGGAAGCCGGAGCGCCGGGGAAGCGGACGTGGCGGGCGTGACCACCGTGCTCCCTGCCCCATCGACCCGGACCTCACGGTCGCGAGCGGCGCTGAGCTGGAGCAGCTGATCCAGCGAGGCGGGTTTCGAGGGCGTGGTGATCGCCTCGTCCATCGGGCGCAGGGTCACCGAGAGCGAGCCGAGGGACTTCGCGAGCTGGAGCACCTGCGCTTCGCGCGGGGTGAGCAGCAGGGTGATGGTCGGTCCCTTGCGGTTGGCGGCGCGGGCCGCGGCCCCGTCGGCCTGGCTGGCCCGGTACTGGCTGAGCGCGTCCGAGTACCCCTCCACGGCGAGCACCGTCACTCCCTGCAGCACCGTGCGGGACACGGTCTGGCCGGCGTCACGGTACCCGCGTGGCACCTTGAAGATCGCGATCACGTCCACCATCGCTCCCGGGTAGACGAAGGCGGCCAGTCCGCGGTCGGCGATGGTGATGGTCGCGGCGCGACTGCCCTGGCCGAGCATCGCCTCGATCTCAGGTCCGGTGCCACGGCCTGCGATCTCCCGCGTGGTCAGTGGCTGCCCCTCGAGCAGGGGACGCACCAGCACCCGGCCGATCGCGGAACGTGCGCTGGTGATGGCGCCGGGGGCGAGTTCGGCGGAGGAAAGCGATTCCATGCGCAGGTCCGCTTCGGTGAGCTGGTGCCCGGCCGGGAGCGAGGTGTTGGCCACCGCGACGGTGGTGTCGACCGGCCCCAGCGAGAGCGCGGGAACCCCGTCGGAGCCCGAGGTGAGGGCGGCCACGAGGATCGCCGCGAACATCGCCGCGAGCAGGCCGAGGACGACAGAGAGGGTTACCTTCACATTCCACCTTCCTTGCGCATCACGGCGCGACTGGAGATCCGTTCGGGGATCGGCACCCAGCTTCCGAGCGCACCGAGGGAGACCGACTGGTAGCCGGCGTCGACGATGACGGAGACCGGGCTGCCGGGAACCGCGAACGAGGGGTCGGGGGGATCCATGACCAGGGTCCAGGAACCGGACGGGAACCCCGCCGCCGCCATCTGGTCGGCGACCGCGGCCTGGACCCGTTGGGAATCGCTGCCCGCGAGCGACGCGGTGCGCGCACCCACCCTGGCGGCGTTGGTGATCTCGACCTTCTTCGTGAACGCCCATGCGAACTCGAGCCCGCCGAACAGGATGATCAGCAGAAGCGGGAGGGCCACGGCGGCCTCGAGGATGACGGCACCACGTCGAGCCTTCATGCGTGGAACACCGCCCCTCCGAGCACGATCCCCCCCAGCATGAGCGGGGCGAAGGCCATCGCCCCGACCGGCTTGTCGACCGCGGCGGATGCGGGCGTCCCGTCGATTCCGGCCTTGGTGGCGGCCGCGGTCGCGGGCAGGGTGGGCCCCGAGCCCCGGCGGTGCAGCAGGATGCGCGCGGTCTCGGCGACGACGCCGTACCACAACGCCCGGAACTGCCCTCGGACCAGGGCCCAGACGATCGCGGAACCGGCGCCCAGCACCAGGACGCTGCCGAGGATGTACATCCCCAGGTCGACTCCGGACCACGCCCCGACCCCCATCATGAACTTGACGTCGCCGGCCCCACCCCCGCCGAGGCAGTACACCAGCAGGAACGGCAGGCTCACGGTGACCAGGCCCAGGAACGAGTCGCCCAGCCCCTGCCGCCAGCCGAGTCCGTCGACGAGCAGCATCACGAACAACCCGGAGAGCACCATGGGGAAGGTCAGCCAGTTCGGGATGCGACGGGTGCGGAGATCGGTGACGGCGGCCACCACGCCCGCGGCGAGGAGCACGAGCCATCGAACCAGCTCGAATTGCATGTCCATGTTCGACATCGCCGAGACACCCTTCGGACCCTGGGGATCATCCATACCGAGCGTACCCTGTATCGACCGATTTGCCGCCGTAACGTGGGCTTATAGTAAGCTTAAAGGTGCCTTTCTGAGCACATCCGGAGCGTCTATGATGGATAACCTCATGCGAGAGAACGACTCCACCGGCGGGTTCGGCCCGCCTCGTCGGGACCCGGCGAGGACCGGCTTCGACGTGGTGGTGCGCGGCCACGAGCAACCGGTGTCCAATAACCGGGGGGCGCGCCCTCGAGCGCGGAGGGGGCTCGGCATCATCTGGATCATCGTGTTCCTGCTGCTGCTCGCCGCGTTCCTGGCGGGCGGCATCGACTATGCGTGGCTGGTGGAGCACAAGAGCCGCGCCCAGACCGCCGCGGAGGCGGCCGGGCTCGCCGGTGCCCAGGACCTGGGGATCGGGCGGGACGCTGCGGTCGGGAGCGCGATCGCGACCGCGCGACTGAACCCCGGGACCCTCGGTGAGGTGGTCGTGGTCGGGAACCCCGAGGGCGTCGGCGGGGACGTGCGGTTCGGGCGATGGATCGAGGAGGAACGACGCTTCGACGCGGAACTGCTCGCCAGCAATGCCGTCGAGGTCACCGTCCGGTTCCGGGACGACCACCCCAACGGTCCGGTGGACCTGATCTTCGGCGAGCTCCTGGTCGGCTCGGTGGGACTGGACGCGAAGGCGATCGCCTACCGGCGGCCGGTCATGCCGGTACCCGGCCGACTGTGGATCCTCGGCGACACCCCGGACGCCCTGGTGGTCCGGACCGGCGGGCACCTGCACACCAACGGAGCCTGCGCGATGCCGGCGAGCGAAACGGATCCGGTACGCGTCGAGAGCGGAGGGTTGATCCGGGCGACGCTGCTCGAACTCGCCGGTGCGGCCGTGGTCGACTCCGAGGACGCCATCGTCGGCACCCTCCGGGAGGGTGTGCCCGGCGCGGAGGCCTCGCTGGTGCAGCCACCGGTCTTCCCCCCCCCACCGATCGACTCCCTCCCGGTGCGGTTCCAGCAGACGCAGCCCCGGGACCTGGCCCCCGGCCACTACCCCGAGGGGATCCTCGTCACCACCGGGATCTGCCGCATGCGCGACGGGGTCTACCGGATCGGCGGTCCCGGCCTGCGGATCGGGGGCAGCGGACGACTGGAGACCGATCAGGCCCTGCTCTGCATCGACCCCGGGGCCTCGTTCATCCTGGACGGCGAGGCGGTCGCGGTCCTGAACGGTCCCTCCGGCGACGAGTTCGGGGGCGGCCCCGGCAGCCTCGGCGCCTGGTCAGGGGTGAGCCTGGTGGCCACGGACGCGGGGCCGGGCCCGGTGATCGAGGTCACCGAGGAGGCGCGCCTCGTGAGCGGTGGCGCGATGGTGATTCCCGACGGGGAGCTTCGGGTCAACGGGGGGGAATGTCGCTGCCCGCTGCTCGTCGTCCAGGGACTGGTCGTCGAGGACCAGGGACTCCTCCGGGCCGACCCCGAGCAGGCGGAGCCGCACCCCCACGAACACCTGCTCGTCCGGTGAGACTCAGCCCCCCGCCCGGGTGGGCAGTGATCGCCAGCGTTCGCCGCCCGCACCGGCATCGGCACCCTTGACGCTCGGGGGGTACCACGGAGCCACCACCTTGATCGAGTCCCTGAGCGCCTTCTGGTCGTCGGGGGAGAGCGACTGCGCGGCCTTCATGGCGTTCACGCTGATCGCGTGGTGCGCGGCCAGGCGTTCGAGGTAGTCCGCGTAGCCCGGGTCGTCGCGGGGCACCGCCTTGACGCGCTGGGTCAGGAAGTACCAGGCATTGGCGTGCTGGAGGCTGCGCGAATGCTCCTCCTTGACCATGACCCAGCGGGAGATGGTGTTGAGCGAAGCGGCATCGAGGGCGTTCGCGAGGATCTGGATCTGGGCCGAGGCCTTGCTGATCGTCTCGGCATCCAGCAGCATCTGGTTGACCATTGCATGGTCGTCGTAGATCCCGCAGGGAACCTCGCAATGGGCCAGCACGGAGTCGGTGACCAGCCTCGAGGCATCAAGGAGCGCGTCGGCATTGGTGTCCTGGGCCTTCGGCATCGCGACCATCCCCAGGAGGAGGCCACCGGCGAGGCAGGGCAGGAGCAGGCGGAGGAACGAGTGGGCGTTGGGACGTGGCATGGAGGACTCCTGGATGAGGTGGGTTGGATCGAGGCCGGAGGAAGCTGATTCCGGCGCTGCGACGAGGGTATCATCTTAGTTGCGGACCGGCGAAACGACGTACATGAACATCCACACGCTCGATCTCGGCTTTCGGAACCTGCCCGGTGCGGCAGCCGCCTTCCTGGTGACCGGCGGGGGCGAGCACCTGCTGGTCGAGTGCGGACCGGCCGCCTGCCACGAGCGTCTGCTGAAGGGACTCGCTCGACACGGTTCCTCCCCGGATCGGATCGCCCACCTCTTCCTGACGCACATCCACCTGGACCACGCCGGAGCGAGTGGCCTGCTGGCCCGCCGGGGGGCCGCGGTGCACGTGCACCCGAAGGGAGCGAGGCACCTGGTTGATCCGGAACGACTCAATGCCAGCGCATCGCGGGTCTTCGGTGACGCCCTGGAGCCGGAGCTCGGTCGGATGGTGGCCTGCCCCGCCGATCAAGTCCACCCGACCGAAGCCGGTGCGGTCGTCCCGACCGAGGCCGGTTCGTTCACCGCCCTCGAGACCCCGGGCCATGCGGGGCACCACCACGCCTGGCTGATCGAGGACCCGAGCGGCGAACGCCACCTCTTCTCGGGGGACGCGGCGGGAATGCGCCTGCCCGGGACCCGCTTCCCGACGTTCCCGATGGTCCCCCCCGAATTCGACCTCGAACGCTGGCTGCAGTCCATCGAGACCATGATCGAAGCCGACCCCACGTCGCTCTGGATGACCCACTTCGACCGGATCGAGGATCCTCTCGAGCACCTCCATCGGGTCCGGGAGGACCTGGTCGAGGAGGCCCGGCAGGTGTGCACGTTCCTCGAGGAGGACGAGTCCTCCGCGGTCGATCGCTATCGTCGATGGCATCTCGAGCAGGCGACGTCGAGGGGGGTCGACCCGCGACTGCTGGAGCGCCACTGCACCGGGACCCACTACGCCACGAACCTCACCGGGGTGGCCCGCTGGCTCCAGCAGGGAGGGACCGTGCCTTGAACAAGGACGTCTTCAACTCGACCATGATCCGCGGCGGCGCCCAGGGCACCGGCACCCGTCGCGTCGCACTGCTGATGGACAACGCGTTCGCGTACAACCGGGCCGTCCTCCGTGGCGTGCACGAGTACATCCTCGAACGCACCGGCTGGTTCGTGCACCAGGGGGTCCCGGAATCCCGGATCCTCCCCGCGCTCCGGGAATGGGCCCCGGACGGGGTCATCACCCACGCCTCCGACCCCGAGTTCGCCGAGGGACTGGAAGCATGGGGCGGGCCGGTGGTCAGCACCACCAGCGCCCTGGAGGATCCCCCCTACCCGGTGGTCGACGTGGACCACCAGGAGGCGGGCCGCCTGGCCGCCCGGCACTTCCTCGACCACGGGCACCGGCACTTCGCGTTCTTCGGCTCGCTGGAGACCGGCTTCAGCCGGGGACGGGAGCGCGGCTTCACGGAAGCCATCGAGTCCGAGGGACTGGCGGTGCACGCCTGCCACGCCGACCACCTCCTGGGACGATCACGCCCGGAGAGCTGGGTCAGGTCCGAGGAGGAGATCGAGCGCTGGCTCCTGAAGCTGCCGCGACCCTGCGGGGTGTTCGTGTCCAACGACGTCTCGGCGCGGACCGTGATCAACGCCGCATCGCAGCTGGGACTGCAGGTCCCGGAGGAACTCTCGATCCTCTCGGTCGACAACGACGAGTTCGAGTGCCTCTTCACCACCCCCACCCTCTCCAGCATCGAGATCCCCGGGGTCCAGATCGGCCGGAGGGCCGCGGCCATCCTGGACGCGATGATGCAGGACGCATCGTCCGCCCCGGAGGGCCAGCTGCTCCCGCCGGTCCACGTGATCGAGCGACAGTCGACGGACCTGGTGGCGACGGACGACCCCGTGGTGCGAAGCGCGGTCGCGTTCATCCGGGCACGCTTCCGTGACCAGGTCTCCGTGGACGACATCGCGGAGGACGCCGGGATCTCCCGCCGCACCATGGAGCGTCGCTTCCGGGCTGCGTTGAACCGGACCGTCCACGACGAACTGACCCGACAGCGCCTCGCCCGTGCTCGACGACTGCTCCAGGAGACCGACCTCTCGGTGGACGAGATCGCGGGTCGCTCCGGGTTCAGCGACCAGCGCCGGCTGAATCTGGTGTTCAAGCAGCAGTTCGAGGTCACCCCCATGGAATTCCGCCGCTCAGTCCGCTGAGGGAACCGCGGCCGGCCCGAGCTCCACGCCCATCTCCCGCAGCTGGACCTCCACCTGGGGTGCCCAACCGCGGTTGGCCGCGGGTGAGGCGGGGCTCGGGTGGAGGATGGTGTCCACCGGCAGGTCGGGGCCCAGGACCAGGCTCGCACGCTTCCGGGCGAAGCCCCCGACCCCGATCACGCGCCGTGGCTCGAGGAGTTCGACGAGCTCGCGCAGGGCCTCGTCGCAGATCGCTTCAAGGGGCCGCCGCTCCGCGACCGGGAGCTTGTCCGGCGTGCGGTTGCGCCCGGTCTCCTCGAGGAAGGCCAGCGGGCACCAGTTCCAGACGAAGAATCGATCGAAGAACCGGTCGGGGTCCGGGAAGCGCGAGGCCACCCAGCTCCAGAGCCGCCGACCACTCACCTCGCTGCGGGTGCAGTCGAGGCCGTCGACCGGCCGCTTGGGGTGCTGCTCCCGCGGGGCATGTACCGGGCCGCTGATCCCGAGGTAGCCACGGACATGCTGGACCTCGCCGAAGGGGATCCCGGTCTGCACCATCCCCCACGGTCCGGGGTTCATGCCGAGGAGCAGTGCCTCGACGCCACGCCGGGCGTACCGGTCGACGTACTGGCCGACCGCCTCCGCGGCGTACTCGAGGGGGGCGTAGACGTGGGTGACCGGCGGTTCGAACCGCAGCGTGCCGGTGGCCTCCTCGAGGCGGGCGATCACGTCATGGAGCTGGCGACCGACCGAAGATGACCCCACCCGTGGCTCCCTCCCCGCTGGTACGCAGGATCGCGCAGTCCCCGGGGGTCAGTCCCCGCAGGCCCCCCAGTTCGTGAGCAGGTAGCTCAGGTCGACGCCGTTGACCACCCCATCACCGTTCTGGTCGGCGGTGGTGTTCGCCCGATCCCAGGCGGAAAGCACCATCGCGAGGTCGCTGCCGTCCACCGTCCCCGAACCGTCGAGGTCCGAGACGCAGCCGAGCCCGGGGCCGAACGCCTCGACCGAACCGTTCCCGGTGGTGAGGGCCCAGACCGAGGAGGCCCGGTCGAAGTCGAAGTCGTGGAGGCCGCCGAAGGAGATGGACTCCGAGGGCGGGATGGAAAGCACGGTGCGATCCTCGACGATGTCCCACGCGGAGAAGATCAGCTCCCCGACGCTGGTGCTTCCGAGGGCCAGCAGTTCGGATTCCGACTGGGTCCAGACCACCTTCTCGATGCCGCCGTCCGCGATCTGCCGGTCGTAGAGGAGCGCGCCCCCCGCCACCGCCCAGACCATGGCCCGGCCCCGCTCGGCGGCCAGTGCCGCGGAACCGTCGGTGCCGGCACCCACGTAGGTGCAGCCCGCGGAGATCGAGATCGAGGTGAGCCCGAGGGCGGCACCATCGGAACCGACCACCTCGTTCCGGAAGAGGCTCTGGCCGGACAGCATGTCCCAGAGTTCGATCGCGCCGTCGGCGCTGCAGGCGCCGACCACCCCGCCGGTGGAATCGATCGCCACGTCGGACAGATCGCCCTCGAACTGGTAGGCACGCACCAGCGAACCCGAGATCGCGTCGACGACCCGGATGTAGTCGTCGAAACCGCCGACCACGAGCATGGTGCCGGAGGCGTCGAACGCGATGCGGTCACCGACGTGTTCACCGCCGACGGGGAGCGAGGTCCGGGTGTCGAGCAGCCGGGTGCGGGGGGTGCCGTCGGTCCCGACGTACCCGATCGCGATGCGACTGGTGGTTGGGCTCCAGCCCACGTCCCGGGTGGAGATCGCCGGCACCGAGACGAGGCTGGTGTCCTCGAGCAGGTTCCCGGTGGCCACGTCGTGCACGGAGGCGACCACGAGTCCGGGACCGGCGCTCCAGCACACCGCGAAGGAAAGGCCTTCGGTCGCGGCGGCTATGTTCGTCGGTTCGCCGAGCAGGGAGGTCGACCACTTGGGTTCCGGATCGTGGAATCCCTCGACCTGGGCGAACGCGGGCGCTGCCATCACCAGGAAACTCCCCATGACGGCCGTTGATGCGTTGAGGTTCATCAAGCACCTCTTTCTTCAAATCTTGGTCGCCGTTCGTGGCCCCGGCCCACCCACACGAGCCGGTGCTGTCTCGAATATCCTGGAGCGAACGGTCTTAACTACTCATAATTCAGCCCATACTGTATCCTAAGGGGTGCATATGGGGAACACTCAAAGTTCGAATCCGTCGCGACGGTACACGGTCAGGGGCGTTAAAACCCGTGAGAAGCTGGTTTTGGCCCTGCTCGAGATCGTCTCCTCCGAGGGGCTCCAGGCGGCCTCGGTCCGGGCAGTGACCCGCCGGGCGGGGTGCAACGAGGCGATCCTCTACCAGCATTTCAAGAACAAGGACGAGATGCTGAGGGAGGTCTTCGCGGAGATCATGACCTCCATGGCCGAGGACAAGGAGGGCCTGGTCGAGGAACATCCCCAGCTCACGGACGCCGTGACCCGGTGGGTCGAGACCACCTATTCCTTCTACGACGAGCACCCGGACGCCTTCGCCTACGTCCTGCTGGCCTCCCCCCCGGTGGTCCGCAGCCCGAGTCCCCTCTACGGTCGGATGACCCGGCTCTTCGGGGAGCTGCTGGACCGCACCGAACCCCCGCCGGGCATGACCCTCGCCCGTGATCCGGTGGTACTGAGCATGTTCCGCGGGCAGTTGCTGGGCATTCCCCGCGCGATCCACTTCGGATCCCTCGAGGGACCGGCCATCCAGTACACCGCGGCGGCTTCCGAGGCGATCCTCCAGCTCATCCTCAGGGAGCATCCCGGGGAGCAAGGCACCCCGGGACCTCGATGACCGTGGAGCCCGAGCGCGCACACGACTACGACCTGATCGTGATCGGCAGCGGCCCCGCCGGACAGCGTGCTGCGGTCCAGGCCGCGAAGCTCTCCGAGCGGGTGGCGATCGTCGAACGAATGCCCTCCCTCGGCGGGGTGTGCATCCTCACCGGGACGATCCCCTCGAAGACCTTCCGCGAAGCGGTGCTGCGCGAGGCAGGGAGCGATGGGAACGGGGTCGTCCGGGACGCCCGCCATGCTCCCAGGATGTCGGACGTGCTCCAGCGGGTGCAGGAGGTCATGATGGCCGAGGCCGCGGTGATCCGCGACCAGCTGACCCGCAACGGAGTGGAGGTCCACCGGGGGACGGCTCGATTCGCCGGCCCCGGAGTCGTGGAGGTGCGCTCGATGCGGGGGACCACCCGACTCTCGGCCGAACACGTGCTGATCGCGGTCGGCACCCGGCCCAGCGTGCCCGAGGACGTGCCGGTCGACGGGACGGTGGTGCTGACCTCCGACGAGGTGCTGGCCATGGATCGCCTCCCCCGCTCGATGGCGGTGGTCGGGGGCGGGGTGATCGGGGTGGAATACGCCTCGTTCTTCGCGAAGCTCGGGGTCGAGGTGACCCTGGTCGACCGGAACCCCCGACCGGTCGGGTTCATCGACCACGAGATCATCGACGAGCTGGTCGACCAGCTCTCCCGGGAAGGGGTCACCTTCCGGATGGAGGACGGGGTGGAGTCGATCCGGGTCCACCACGACCCCGCCCCCCACGCGGAACTGGCCCTGCGATCAGGCACCAGCCTGCGAACGGACACCGTGCTGTACTCGATCGGAAGGACCGCCACCACCGACGCCCTCGGGCTCGAGGCGATCGGGCTTCCGACCGACGAGCGAGGGCGGATCGCCGTCGACGAGGACTACCGCACGTCGGTGCCGGGCGTCTGGGCCGCGGGCGACGTGATCGGGTTCCCCGCCCTCGCCGCCACCAGCAGCGAACAGGGAAGGATCGCCGCCTGCAGGATGTTCGAGGTCCGGTGCGACCCGATCGGCCGGAACTACCCGTACGGGATCTACTCGATCCCGGAGATCTCCATGGTCGGGTCGACCGAGGAGCAGCTCAGGAAGGAGGGCAGTGGATTCGTGGTGGGACAGGCCAGGTACCGCGAGATCGCCCGCGGCCAGATCCTGGGGGACGACACCGGGCTGTTCAAGATGATCTTCGACCCCGCCGACCGGACCCTGCTGGGGGTGCACTGCATCGGAACCGGCGCCACCGAGCTCGTCCACGTCGGCCAGGCGGTGCTCAAGCTCGGCGGAGGCCTTGACTACTTCCTGGGCACCGTCTTCAACTACCCGACCCTGGCGGAGTGCTACAAGGTCGCGGCCTACGACGCCGCGAACAAGCTGGGCTACGACCCGGAGCGCGGAGGGGACTGAGGGCCGCCGGGCACTTCCCCGCGATCATTGGATCCGGACGAGCTCATTTAATTCATGCCTGCGGGAGCGAGACCCCGCCCGAGGGGCCACGGACGCGCCGCTTTCTCGGAATCAAGTCGGAAATGGACTATGGTGATCCTCCCGTCGGAGCGCCGGCGACATCAATCGACTCACCCGCAACGAGGATTCCCAATGAAGTCCATGACCCGATTCCTGACCGTCCTGGTAGTGTTCGCGGCCGCGAACCTCCCCGCCATCGCCTCGCGCGACGCCGGCGCTTCCGTGGTACCCGAGGAGTATGCGGCGCTCGTCGGCGCCGACACGAAGTTCGCGGTGTACCTCAAGGAGCCGGCGAAGATGATCGGCCTGGTCAACGGGATGGTTCCTGCGGGAGGGAAGGTCCCCACCACGATCGACAAGTTCTTCGAGGGGGTCGTGACCTCCGACACCAAGACCCCGGTGGACCAGCCGATCCTGGTGTGGGGCAGCCAGATGCCCAGCCTCTTCATGCACGGCAACGTCCACATCGCGACCCGGGTCCCGAAGGACGTCGTCGGCAAGGTCACCGTCGCGAAGGGCGACTCGGTCGACTTCGTCGGCGACATCATGGTCCTCACGATCGCGGCCGACAAGAAGGGCTGGAGCAAGCCGGCCAAGGCGGGGAGCCCGGTGCTCGACGCCATGCCCGACGCCGGGCTGGCGATCAGCATCGACGGCAAGCAGGTCGGGACGCAGCTCGGGGACATGGACATGATGCCCAGCGGGATGTTCATGGAGTGGGCCAATGCACGACTTCAATCCTTCAGCCAAGGGGCCAAGCGATACGCCGATCCCGCGCTGACCGCGGCCCTGCAGGGAGTGGGCAAGGACGTCTCCACCCTCGTCAACCAACTGAGCGCCCCCCTGAAGTCCACCGAGATGCTGGGGCTCGCGATCGACCTCGACTCGACGACGCTCTCGGTCAAGGCCTCGATCCATCTCGGCGAGGAGCTCGAGTTCGGGGGCACCTTCAACCCCTACCTCACCAGCCAGCTCCCCGAGGGGATGCCGATGTACCTGGCCCTGGGCAGCGACGCGCTGCGGTGGATCACCCAGCTCGAGTTCGACATGATCGAGGGATTCACGCTGACCAAGAGCGAACAGGTGAAGAAGTTCGCCGCGCTCGGCAAGACCTGGCAGCAGATGGTGGCCCAGCAGCGCGGGGCCGCGGCGGCGATGACCCTCGACACCAAGTACCAGTGGATCAACTTCGACGTGAAGGACACCGACGAGTACGTCAAGCTGAGCGACCAGGTGATGTCCCAGGTCGGGACCCTCGACATCGGGGTGGACGTCAGCAAGCGATCCGCGCGCAGCTGGAAGATGGTGGTGGACGGCAAGGAGGTCGCGAGCCTGATCGGGGGCGGACCCATGGAGCAGGAACGCGCGGCCAAGAAGTACGGCGGAACCTTCGGGGTCAGCTACGTGGTGGTGGGCGACCTGGTGATGGCCAAGCAGTTCCCCCTCGACAAGCCCGACTTCCCGAAGCCCGACCGCGGACTCCAGCTGGCCTCGCACCTGACCGGTCACGGAGGCGGGCACCTCATCGCCTCGATGGCGATGGACATGGGATCGATGATCGAGCACATGGCCGGCCGCGGCGGTGGAACACCCCCCGCGGCACCGGAACTCGCGATGAGCCTGGTGCTCAGCAGCCCTTCGTCCGACCGCCTGGAGCTGGCCTTCAGCATGCCGTCCACCGCGACCGCCAAGTACGCCAAGGCGCTCGAGGCCCAGAGGGAGGCCGAGATCGCGAAGGAGATGGACGCCAAGGAGAAGGCGTCCAAGCCGGCGAAGGCACCGACCGAAGGGTCGACACCGTCCGGAGGAGCGGGCTACTAGGCCCCGCGGCAGCGGGACTGGACGGCGGTCACGCCACCAGGGCCGGAGCACCGGGGCTCACTTGGTCCCCGGTGGCCCGCCGTCCATGACGTACTTGCGATGCACCGCATCCTCGAGGTCGACCTCGCAGACGTTGGCGATGGTCGCCAGCCAGGCGAGCACGTCGGCGAACTCGAGCGCCAGGGCCTCGGGGTCCCCCTGGCCGCGCTCCCGATCGGCGAGCTCCGAGGCGAGCTCGCCGAGCTCCTCGGTCAGCCAGAGGAAGGTCCCGGGCACGCCACGACGAGCGTCGGTCTCGTGGTAGCGGTCACGTATCAGCTTCTGAAAGTCCTTGATCTGCATGCACGCAGGCTACCAACCGGTGCCCGGCGGTGCTGGCGTCTCGGGCGGGACGCAGGGGACAACGCCCTCGGGAGGACTCGAACCTCCAACCTCTGCCTTCGGAGGGCAGCGCTCTATCCAATTGAGCTACGAGGGCGGGTGGCGATGCGCCCGGCCCAAGAGCGTAGGGCGCGGCCTCTCCCACTGCAACCGAGGAGCGCCCCCCACGATCTCGGCCGGCCCCGGTTCGGGTAGGATGCCACCCGGAAGCCCCGAGCGGCCGGGCGCCCACCAGACCGACGCCATCGACCCGCGCCACAAGGAACCACCAGCATGCGCCACCACCCCAGCAAGCCCGTCCCGGGAGTCCTCCCCACCGTGTCCCTCGTGTCCCTCCTCGTCACCGCGATCGCGACCTCCGGCTGCAAGGCGCCCCAGGCCTACCCCGGAGCCGAACGCCCCGCCGACCAGACCGCGGTGCTGGAGATCAACCCCCCCCAGGCCACCATCGGCTTCGAGCTCACCGCGGTCAACGGATACCCGTTCGTGGCCGAGGAAAACGCCTCGATCCTCGCCGGCGACACGACCCTGACCCTCAATGTCTGGCCGACCTCCCAGGAGAACATGGAACTCTCCGACCCCGCGTTCGCCACGATGTACTCGATGCAGGACAGCGACTACTCGCGCAAGGTCAAGGTTCGCTTCAACGCCCGGCCCGGCGCGACCTACGGGCTCAACGGCACCTTCAACATGGGGGCCTCGCCCGCCGATGCCAGCTACGCCGTCGAGGTGTTCGACATCAAGTCGATGAGCGTGGTCGGCCGGAACGGAAGCCCGGACCCCGCCGTGCGCTCCGAACAGGTCATCCAGCAGCTCCGCGAGAACCAGGGCGAGCAGTGGTCCGTCGAGGAGGGACCGGGCTCCTGAGGCCCGGGATGAAGGGGCGACGGGCATGACCTCCAGAGCCGCCGGGCCCGCACCGGGATCAACCTCCGAGCCGGCACCGCTCGCGCCCCAGCTCGCCCTCACCTTCCTCGCCAGCATCGCCACCGCGGTGATGTGGAACGGGCTGGGCTTCGTGGCCAAGAGCGACTACGGGTTCCAGGAGTGGGAGACGTTCCTGCTGTTCGCCGCGAACGGGCTGGTCTACGCGATCGCCGCGATCCTTTCCGGCCGGGTCCTGCGGGCGTTGGAGGGGCTCCTCAGTCCCCGCGGGATGATCGCGCTGACCCTCGTGGCCCAGGCGCTGGCGGCGCCGATGGTCGGCCTCGTCGACGGCCGCTGGGCGCTGTGGACCACCTCCTTCCTGTTCAGCATCTGCTCCGCGTGGCTGTGGCCGATCGTCGAGAGCTACATGTCCGCGGGACGACACGGCCACTCGATGCGTGCGACGATCGGCTGGTGGAACGTCACCTGGATGACCGCGAACGCCCTCGGACTCGCCTCGATGTCGTTGTTCATCTGGGCCGACATCGGCGACGAGGGCGGACGATGGTCGGTGGGCGCACTGGGGCCGATCTGCCTGCTCGCGGCGGTGATGCTGATCTGGTTCCCCGAGCGCCCGGCCGAGCACCGGGCGGAGCGACACGACGAGGTCGGGCGGAACTACGCGGGGATGCTCACCAGCTGCCGGATCATGCTCCCGATGAGCTACGTGCTCATCGGGGCGCTGAGCTCGCTCATGCCCTACAAGCTCGATGAACTGGGGGTGGCCCCGACCCTGGAGACGCCCCTCACCGCGACCTGGCTGGTTGCACGGGTGTTCCTGGTGGTCGGGATGTGGCGCCTGCTCTTCTGGCACGGACGCTGGGGGTCGCTCGGACTCGCGGGATTCCTCATGCTCGTGGGCTTCGGCCTCATCGCGATCGGGCCGAACCTCGCCTGCGTGCTGGCGGGACTGGCCCTGGTCGGGGCGGGGCAGGGCATGATCTACTACTCGGCGATCTACTACGCCCTGTCGGTGGGCCATGCCGAGGTCGACGCGGCGGGGACCCACGAGAGCCTGATCGGACTCGGGTACGCCGCGGGTCCCGCGGTGGGGCTGTTCGGGCTGATGCTGGGCGGCGGGGCCGCGGTCGGCTGGGTCGTGCTCGGCGCGGCCGGACTCGCCACGCTGCCGGCACTTCGCCCCTGGCTCACGGGGAGGCGGACGGCGCTCCGGGAAGCCCGAGCTCGAAACTGAGCGACTGACGGAGCTCCGGGAAGAGGAACCGGTAGCCGAGCTGCTCCAGACGGGCGGGTTCCGCGTACACCCCCTCGATGAGGGCCTCCTGCGCCATCTCCCCGAAGGCGAGCCTGGCCATCGCGGCCGGCAGCGGCAGCACCGCGGGCCGGCGCATCACCGAACCGAGCGTCTTCATGAATGCACCATTGCTGAGCGGGTGCGGGGCCACGCAGTTGATCGGGCCCGCGTAACGATCGTCGAAGAGCGCGTGCGCGATCACCCCCACCAGGTCGTCGAGGGCGATCCAGCTCATCCCCTGCCGTCCGTCGCCGATCGGCCCGCCGAGGCCGAGGGACACCGGGCGGTGCAACTTGGCCAGGGCGCCACCGGCGAAGGCCAGCACCACCCCGATCCGAAGCTGCGCGACGCGGGCACCGGCGTCCGAGGCCGGTCGGCAGGCCTCCTCCCACTCAACGCAGGTCCTCGCCAGGAAGCCCTCGCCCGGGGGTTCCGACTCGTCGCAGCGACCTTCCGGTCGATTTCCGTAGTAGCCGATGGCGGAGGCCGAGACCAACGCGGGACGCGGGCCGTCGAGGGCCGCGATGGAGCGGGCCAGCAGGCCGGTGGAATCGATCCGGCTGTCCACGATCAGTTGCTTGCGTGCCTCGCTCCAGCGCTGGTCCGCGATCCCGGCCCCGGAGAGGTTCACGACGGCGTCGACACCCTGCAGAGCGGACTCGTCGATCACGCCCTTGGAGGGGTCCCACTCGAACTCCCCGCGTTCGCGGTCCGCGCGTCGTCGGACCAGGCGGCGCACCGTGCACCCGGCGACTTCCAGCAGGTCGCGAAGCGCGGTCCCGACCAGGCCGGACCCTCCCCCGACAAGGACCGTGCCCTGGAGCCAGTTCGTCTCGCCCAGCAGCTGGAGGTCGTTGCGGGTGCGCCGGTGCCTCCACTGGAACATGCGGACCAGCTGGGCGTCCACGATGCGGCGGGCGATCATCGACACCGGCGGTGGCTCCCGAAGCTCGTAGCGGAGCTGGTCCTGGATCCGGGAGGTCCGCGGATCGTCGCCGTCGAGGAAGGCATGGTGGTGTTCCCACACCCTGAACGGGCCGGAGACCTGGACGTCCGTGAACCGGCGGCCGGGCTCCACGCCTTCGATCCGGGAGACCCATTCACGCCGACGGAGCGGGGGGACCGGCACCTCGAGCCTGACCAGTGCCCCGTCCACGAGCTGGGGGGGGTTCTCGAGGACCCGGGCACCCGACCACGGGGGAACGAGCCGGCGGAGCGCACCGGGGTTCAGGTGCCACCGCGCGAGGTCCGCCAACGGGGCGTTCACCAGACTTGATTTGGAGAAAGAGGGCATGCTCCTAGGGTATCAATTCGAGTGTGGGACGGTGACCGGCGCTACACTTGTCCGACATGAAGCCGTCCGAGACCCTGAGCCAGAGCCCACCGTTCGCGGAGATCGTCGACCGCAGGCTGCAACGTGCCTGCACCGCGCTCGAGTCGCTGCGCTCGCAGGCCGGAGTGGTGACGGAGATCGCGGCACTGGTGGCCGACGCCCTGCACGGCGGTGGCCAGCTGCTCACCTGCGGCAACGGAGGCTCCGCGGCCGAGGCGCTGCATCTCGCCGAGGAACTGACCGGACGGTTCGAGGCCGAGCGACCGCCCCTGCGGGCGATCTGCCTGAACGCCGATCCCACCGCGCTGACCTGCATCGCGAACGACTTCGGCTACGAGGAGGTCTTCGCCCGGCAGTGTCGTGCGCTGGGGGGCCATGGCGACGTGCTGCTGGTCCTCTCCACCTCCGGCGGGAGCCCCAACGTGGTGCGGGCCCTGGAGGCCGCCCGCGAGCTCGGGATGCGGACCATCGGCCTCCTCGGTGGCGACGGCGGGGCGGCCCGCCCCCTCTGCACGGTCGGCCTGTGCTGCCCCGGGGACGATTCCGCCTCGATCCAGGAGTGCCACCAGGTGGTCCTGCACGCGATTTGCAACTGTCTCGAGCCGAGGAAGTAGAAGCAGCCATGGACCAGACCATCGACGTACGCGACCTGCAGACCGCCCCCGACCCGGAGCCCGGAAGGATCCCCGCGATCATCGGCCTCCTCGTCTGCCGGGTGGTGGTGCCGCTCTGGCTGCTGACCGGGGCGCTCTTCAAGCTCAGCGAACTCGACTGGAAGCTCCTCCCGCCTCCGGTCCGCGCCACCTCGGAATGGGTGGGGTCCGCCCTGGGACGGGACCCCGAGCTCTGGCTCGGGGCCAGCATGCGGTTCCTGATCGGGACCGAGTTCCTGCTGGTCGGGCTGATGTTCGCGAGCACCCGCCTCGCCCGACCCCTGGCCGCGGCCACCATGAGCCTCTTCGTGGTGATCCTGGTGATCGTGCTCGCCCAGGGATACGACCCCGAGAAGGGACTGGCGAGCCTGGTGGGCGGGGACTGCGGCTGCTTCGGCAGCGCCGGACCGCCGGCGAGCGTGATGCTCCTGATCGACGCGATCCTCCTCGGCTGCGTGCTCCTGCTGAGGCCCCGGTACCGCGGGTCCGACCGGGTCGGCTACCTGCTCGGGGCCTTCCTGGTCTCGGCGGCCGTCGGGTACGGCGTCGCCTTCGGGGTGCCGGAACGGACCATCGCCAACGTCGCGTCGTCGGAATCGCTCGAGGACCAACCCGTCCTCGACGCGAACGGCTGGAGGATGCCCCCGAGCACCCTGAAGTCGAACTACTACCCACGCTTCGAGGAATGGGTCGGCAAGCCCCTGCGTGACCAGGAGCTTGCCCAGCTGCTTCCCCGTCCGCTCCCCACGGACCTCGACCAGGGTGAGAACCTGCTGGTCCTCTACCGCGGCGACTGCGATCACTGCCAGGAGATGTTCCTCACCTACTTCTCGGATCCCGTGCTGCCGGTCCCCACCGTCGCGGTCGACGTGATGGACTACGACCCGGCCGGACTGCTGGAGTTCTACTGCGACGGCTGCCTCCGGGCCGAGCTTCCCGCCGGTCCCAGCTATCTGATCCAGACCCCGGTCGTCGTCCGGGTCAGCGACGGCGTGGTGACCTGCGTGACCGACGGATCCAACAGCGACGAGGAGGCCGAGCGCTGCATCTTCGGCCTCGGACTCGAGTAGCCACCCCGGGACCCCCGACATGTCGACCCGACTCATCGCCGGCCGCTTCCTCTGCCCACTCCTGCTGCTGGTCCTGGTGGGCTTCCAGTTCGCGGTCGGGGGGAATGCGCTCCCGACCTGGCTGTCGGTCCTGGCCCAGAAGAACGGGCAGGACCCGCTCTCCTACCTGAAGATCCTGATCATGGTGGAGTTCACCGTCGCGACCGTGATCCTGCTGCTCGGCACCGGACGACGGATGGTGCTGAGCCAGATCGCGATGGTCGTGGTCGCGTTCGTCGCCCTCGCGGAATGCGCGGCAGCGGTGCGCAACCAGACGCTCGGCCCGGTCTTCGTGGCGGCGGCCTTCTTCGTGGTCGCACTCTCCCTCGAGGCCGTGATGCTGCGCAGCGCCCCGCCCGGAACCGCCGAACCACGCGCCACCCGTGGGATGGGCGCTCGGCTGGCCGGGGTGGTGGCCATGCTGCTGGTGGGTCTCGGCGTGCTCGCGAACGTGGAGATCGCACCCCGGACCTTCAGCGACGGGGCAGTGGCCAGGCGGGGCGACGCCCAGGACCGGGTGTCCGGCCGGGTGATCGAGATGAATCCGAAGCAGTGGGTCGGGCGGTCGCTCCGGGAGACCCCCATCGCCCAGTTCGTCCCCGACGCGATCGAGCAGCTGCAGTCGGATGGGGTGCTGGTGCTCTACAACCCGCGCTGCGGGACCTGCCACGACCTCTTCGAGGTGTACTTCAGCGACGAGGACCCGGGGCTCAGGATCGTCGCCCTGGAAGTCCCCCCCACCGACCGCAACGAGGTGCTTGAGAGCGAGTATTCAGGGCAGGTGAACTGCCCCTCCTGCGTGTTCACCACCCTCCCCGACGGCCCGATGTGGCTGGTGGGCGTGCCCTACGTGGTGCGCGTGGTGGACGAGACCGTCACCTGCGTCAGCGTGAACGAGCCCGGCGATTGCCTGGAGGGCTGACTCGCTCAGGCCTCGCGAAGGATCCTGGCCCGGGCGGAGTCGATCCTCAGCAGCCGGTTCGATCCGAAGTCGAAGCTCCGGGGATCCGGCACCTCGTCGCAGGCGGCCCGAGCGGCCTCCATCAGTCGGGTCGAGCCCACTCCTCCATCGAGGACTCCATCGTCCGAGGCGAGCCTGAGCAGCACCTGCCGCCAGCCGGTGGCGGTGAGGTCGGGACCGAGGGTGCGAAGCAGCGATCGATCCCATTCGAGCGGGTGCGACGGGCCGAAGTGCGGGTCGAGCGCCTGCTGGAGCACGTCGGCCGCGACTGCAAGCCGATCCGCCGCAGCGGAAGCACGAACGCCGGCGCCGGGCCAGCGTGATTCCAGGCGGGGCAGGACCTCCTCGCGGAGGAAGCCGCGAACGGTCCCCGGGTCCCGGTTGTCCGGTGCGTCCAGGAACGGGAGGTCGAGCCGCTCGCAGAAGTCCCGCAGGGCGACCCTCGAGATGGCGAGCAGCGGGCGCATCAGCCTGGCGTTCCCGAGCGAACGGACCCAACGTGGCTGGGCGAGGCCGTCGACCCCGGCGCCCCGGCAGAGGGCGTGCACCATCGTCTCGAAGCGGTCCTCCGCATGGTGGGCGGTCAGGATCCCGTCGCAGCCGTGGTGGACGGCCGCCTCGGAAAGCTGCGCGTAACGCACCTCCCGAGCGGCCTCCGCGACGTTGTGGCCGGGGCCCGTGGGGACCTCGACCCGATGCACCTCGACGGGAAGCTCGAGCCGGGCGCCGAGTCGCCGCACGTCGTCGGCCTCCGCGGCTGATTCCGGACGAAGGCCATGGTCGACGTGCACCACCCGCAGCGAACCGACGAACGGGGTGCGTCGCCGGGAGAGTGCGGCCAGGAGCACGGTGAGCGCGACGGAATCAGGACCGCCACTGCAGCCGACCAGGAGGCTGGAGCCCGCACCAACGCCGCAGCGCTCTCGCAGGGCCCGCTGGAGTTCGGCGGCCAGAGGGTCGCGACCCGCGGCACGCAGCAGGTCCGCGAGCGAGCCGGGTCCGGCGGCGGCATGCTGGTGGCTCAAGGCGTCGCGTCCCGACGCGGCCAGATGTTCACCCTCGCCCGGACGGTCCCGGAATCCGGGAGTTCCACGGTCCAGTCGATCTGCCTCGACTCCCACAGGAAGTTGAACAGCAACGCCAGCCCGACCCGGAACGACTCGAGCCGATCCTCGCCCGTGAACTCGTGTGCAAGCGGGATGATCGACCTGATCATCCCCGCGGCGTTCTCCCCGGACAGGCGCCCTGCGTGGGCCGCCTTGACGCATTGCAGGGCGCGTGCGGGTCCGGCCAGCACGTCGTGAAGGGTGCTCGAGAGCTCGGGGCAGGTCGCGTAGAGCTGCCAGGTGCTCTCCCCCCGGGCCTGGCACCAGTTGATGCTGATCTCGCGGGAGATCGAGTTGCCGCCCAGTACGGGCTCCAGGAGCGCCCTCGCGTAGACGGTCCGGGGGCCCTCCTCAGGCAGGTCGGAGAGACGGGGCAGGTGCTGGAGCCCCGCCTTGGTCCCGAGTCGATTGCGCAGTGAGTTGAGCGAGGCGAGCACCGAGACGTCCTGGCGAAGCATGCTGGCTCCCGGTCCGTCGGTCTCGATGGCGACCGCGATCGCGGGCACGCCATGGCCGGGGTCCCCCCCGGAGGGTCCAAGCACCACGACTCGACGCCGCCAGCGCTCGTCGGACCGTTCGGACTCGAGGAGGTGGGGCAGGAGACGGCCGATGAGTTCGGTGCCGGGGAGCAGGCGGGTATCCGCGTGCTCGACCACCACCGCGACGGTCTCGTCCGGCATTCGCTGCATGATCTCGACGTCCAGGCGTCGATCACAACAGGGTGGATTGAAGGTGCCGGGCTCGAACCAGCCTTCGTAGTCGACCGCGATCCCCCCCTGCTCCTGGGAGACACACACCCGGGAGACACCGGGCG
The DNA here is from genome assembly GCA_002862305.1 of Phycisphaerae bacterium. GTDB lineage: Bacteria > Planctomycetota > Phycisphaerae > Phycisphaerales > SM1A02 > UBA8087. The sequence goes on from PKCS01000053.1 coordinate 97,465, forward strand.
AGCCGGTGAGGGCGCCCAGGCCATCGGCGTGGCGGAAACTCACCACGATCGGAGCCTGCTGGGTCGGACGGCCGGGATCCGGGGACGAATCGGCGACCAGGGGGTCCGCGATCCGATCCAGGGCCTCGGTCCGCAGGGATCCCGAGGGTTCCGAAGCGAGCAGGAGTCCGCCACCCGGACACTCCGCGATGGAGATCCCCGAACTGACCAGCAGCCGGTTGACCTCGAGGAACGGTCGAAGGGCGGCGATCAGCTGCCTCGATTCCTGTGGTTCGGCGGAGATCCATGCCACCCATTCGATCTGCTCGGGGGAATCGTCACGGACCCGGACCCCGAAGACGCCGCGGCGGAGGAGCTTCTGGACGATCTCGAACCGCTTCAAGCGGCCGTGGAAGGTAGGAATCTCCTCCGGGCTGACCCCGAGGGTGATCGCGAGCGCGAACCCCAGGGATTCCTCGTCTCCGAGCTCGTTCAGCAGGTCCGAGGCGTTCGAGTACGAGATGACGCTGTCACAGCTGCCGGAGGGGAAGTCGATCGTGCGGCAGAGGTCCTCGGCCGGGGCCGCGGGCAGACCGCATACCAGCGCGGCGACCACGAGGAGCTTGGCCAGGAACCTGGTTCGTTGCGGAGCGTGCTGCATGACCGGGTGAAGCGATGACGCGGGCCTGGCGGGATCAGGAGTTGGGAAACGGGGCGGATGCTTCAAGTATATCCACCGAAGTCGGCCCGACCTCCCCGGCACCGTCGAGGGACTCGAGCGGCGGGTACGGATCGGATGGCAGGCCCGCCCGACCTCCGGCCTCGTCGACCTCGTTGATCGCCCGTCCCACGCGCTCGAAGGGCGCCATGAACCCCATGAAGACCTGGGCGCGACTCTCCCGCCCCTGTTCGATGGTCTGGGGGAAGGTCTCGACCAGTCCGATCGGATCCTCCGTGGCGGACAGGGCTCGCCACAGGATGCTGCCGAGCACGATCAGGCCGAGGATGGCGACGAAGCGGAATCGGCCGGCGAATCGCGTGACCAGGCGCCGGTGAAGCGGCCGGCCGGCGGAGGACTCCGCGGCCACCCCGAGGCGTTCGAGCACGTCACGGGTCACGTCCGGCTCGGATGATGTGTCCCGCTGATGATCGAACCGGTCGGGGAACTTCATGCCACGACCCCCAGCACCTCGTCGACCCGGGCCTGGAATTCCCGGTTGGAGGAGATCCAGTCACGCATTCGTCGCCGGGCTCGGTGCAGGTGGCTCTTGACGGTACCCGGGGGCAGGCCGAGCAGCGATGCGATCTCCAGCACCGACTTCTCCTGGTGGTGGTACAGGACGACCACCTCGCGCTGCTGGGGGTTCAGCACGTCCAGTGCCTCGTCGAGGATCTCGATCGTCGCGTTGCGTTCCTCGCGGTCGCCAGATCCGGTGGACGCCAGCGGTGCATCGTCGCCGTGGGCGGAGATCCAATCGGACTCGCTTCGCGGGTGGTTCTTCTGGAGGGCGTTGATCAGCAGCCGACGTGCGATGGTGAACAGCCAGGTGCTGAAGCGGTATCGCTCGTCGAACCGGTTGATGTTGCCCAGCACCCGGACGAAGGCATCCTGGACGGTGTCCTCGGCCAGGTCCGGATTGCGGCAGATCTTGAGCAGGAACCGGTAGAGCCGAGTCTGGTGGGCTTCGATCAGGGAGGAGAATGCGGCAGCATCGCCCTCCTTGGCGCGGCGTATCATCGAGACTTCGAGCTGGTGGTCCATGGAAGTGTCCCCGGCCTACGAGTGCGTACGTAGTCAATCCCCGAGGTACGCACCAATTATAGGCCTGAAAGGCGTGTTCGCTGCACAATTGCCGCCAGTCGAACGAAGAAGGGGCGGCCGGATTGCCGGCCGCCCCCTCGAATGCACTCAAAACCGGCCCTGCAGGGGCTCAGGCGGCCATCTGGCCGTCCCGGCGGGAGCGCCCCACGGTTCGCTGGTTCTCGTCGGCCCGACGGTCGGGCTCGGCATCGAGGCGTCCGAGCAGCTCGGAGGGCGTGGTGGCCCAGAGGTCGGCGCCGATCTCCTCGGCCAGGCCGGGGGCTCGGTTGAAGACCCCCCCACCAACCGCGAACTGGGTCCGGTTGCAGGCCCCGATCTCCTTGATGGTGTCGATCAACTCCCGGATCTGCGGGCAGTCCGAGGGCGCGGCGGCGAACATCAGCAGGACGTCGGGGTTCTGCTGGCCCACCTCGTAGAGGATCTCGTCGTTGGCCACGCCACCACCCGCGAAGTACACCTCGTATCCGTCGGCCTCCGCGAGGTCCGCGACGATCTGGGCGGACAGCTCGTCGCCCTCGGCGGGTCCGCAGAACATGCAGATCTTGCGATTCCTGCGGGTCTTTTGGGTGTAGTTCGACTGGGCCTGGTCGACGAAGGACCGGAGCAGGCGGGTGGCGTAGCGATGCGCGATGGTGGTCAGCTGGTCGTTGCGGTAGAGCGTCTCCACCATCTCCATGATCGGCCAGTACAGCTCGGTGGTCAGTTCCTCGTGGGTGCACCCCAGCTCGAGGACCTCGTCCACCATGCGGCGGGCCGAATCCCGCTCTCCGGCGATGAGGAGTTGAAAGAGACGCTCGATGATCAGTTCCTTGTTCATTGGTGTGTCCGGTTTCTTCCGGCCGCCGAGGTCTCCACCGGAGGGCGACGCGAATCGTGGTAGTGAGTGCAGGACGGATCCTCCGCCACAATTCGAGGGAGCACCACGGTCGGGCTCCATCGAGAGACAATCCATCGGCCGGGCACCACATTCGGGGGCAGGCAGGCTAAATATCGAAGAATCGGATTTTATCGGTCCGCTCGCGGGCTTATTGGACCTCGAACCCGCCTCCCTGCACGGGGAACGAGATGCCGGGGTCACGGGCGATGCCGGGACCTGGGCCTCAGGTGGACGCGAGGTAGGCGACGCAGACCCCGAAGGTCATCGGAAGCTGCAGGACGTCCCGGAAGCCGGCCTCCCTGATCGCGCCGGACAGCTCGGTTCGGCTCATGAACGAGCTCACGGACTTCGGCAGGTAGCCGTAGGCCCCCGACCGGTCCCGGGCGATCAACGCGGCGGTCCTGGGCATGAGCTGGTTGGTGTAGAGGCGGTTGCACCAGCGGATCAGCGGGTTCTGCGGTTCGCTGAACTCCAGGACCAGCAGCCGCCCCCCGGGGCGCAGGATCCTCCGGAACTCCGCGAGGGCCGCCGCGGGGCGGGCGACGTTGCGGATCCCGAAGGCGATGGACACCAGGTCGCAGCAGTCGTCCTCGAGATCGAGGGCCATTGCATCCCCTTCCCGGTAGCTGATTCCCTGCCTCCGACCCCGCGCACTCCGCTCGCGGGCCACCTCGAGCATCTCCGGGGTGAAGTCGACCCCCAGCACCGAACGGGCACCGGCGGAATCGAACGCCTCGGACAGGTCACCCGTCCCGCAGGCCACGTCCACCACGTCAAGCCCGGAAACCGGGGCAACCATCCGGATCGCCCGGCGTCGCCACCAGCGATCCATGCCGAAGGAGTGGATCCGGTTGTTCAGGTCGTAGGAGGACGCGATCGCGGCGAACATCGAACGGACCCGGCGGGCCTTGTCCGACCGCCCGTGGGGATCCTCCCGGAGGTCTTCCGGGGACCAGATTGGCTGAGGAGGACCCCCGGGGTCCGGGCTGCGCGAAGTCATGGGGGGAGTATATGGCCCGGGCGGTGAGGGGATGGCAGGATATTATTCACATGAAAGCTGCCCTGAGGCCTTGTCCGGGGCCGATAAGGGGTTCACTCGCGTTCTGGCCCACGTCGCTCGCCCCGGGCAGGGTAGTATGGGGATTCCGGGACACGGGCGTGATTCACGAACCACGGAAACGAGAAACAGCACCCCATGATCGTCGACATCAACACTCGCTGCTGGTCCTCCCCCAACCAACTGGGTTCGCAGGCATCGGACGTGATGCGCCAGGTCTCCTCCGGGCACTGGCTCCGCGGGGACCATGGACCGGATGCCCTGCTCGAGCAGATCGACTGCGTGGACGTCGCGGTGATCCACGGATTCCGCAGCCAGATGCTGGAAGCCAACGTCCCCAATGAATTCATCGCCGAACTCGTCTCCCGACACCCCGAACGACTGATCGGGATCGCAGGCATCGATCCGCTCCAGAAGGACTCCCGCAAGGAGATGGAACAGGCCATCGAGCTCGGGCTCAGCGGCATCAGCGTCTCCCCGTCGATGCAGGGCCTCCACCCCACCCACTCCTCGGCGATGATGATCTACGAAGCCTGCGAGGCCAAGCGGATGCCGGTGATGGTCTCGCGCCCCGAGGTCGGCATTCCCCAGAGCGTGCTCGAGTTCGATCGCCCCCTGGCCTGGGACGAGGTCGCCCGGACCTTCCCGAAGCTCAAGATCGTGATCGGCGGCGTCGGATTCCCCTGGGTCGAGGAGACCCTGATGCTCCTCCAGAAGCACGAGAACATCTTCGCGGATCTCTCGTTCCTGACCCGGAACCCCTGGGCCACCTGGAATGCGCTGCTGAACGCCCAGGCGATCGGCGAGAGCTCGACGAACGTGATGGACCGGCTGCTGTTCGCCTCCGGCTGGCCGGCGCAGACTCCGGCGGCGGCGATCGAGCGCCTCTATTCGCTGAACAGCTTCAGCCAGGGGAGCAACCTCCCCACCATCCCCCGGACCACCATCCACTCGATCATCGAGCGGGATTCCCTGGAGGCGCTCGGGATCGAGCGAGGCGCGCTGTCCGGGGTCGTCCCACCCCGCCAGGACGTGATCGGCGCCCCCGCCGCGGGTGAGGGCTTCGCGACCGAAGCCTCCCAGCAGAGCCTGAACAACTGATGAGTCGCGCTCGCCGCCTCCCCGCCCGTCGCACCACCACCCTGATCGCCGCCCTGCTCGGGGCGTGCCTCGCGGCCGGCTGTTCGGTCAGCTCCGTTCCCGAGGCACGGCTCTCCGGGACCTCCCTCGCCGCGGATCCCACCTCGCTGACCATCGACCTGTCGCACGGGTGCTACGCCGACCAGCCCGCCGAGGTCTCGTTCTTCCTCTCCGATCGGACCCTCGAGGAGCTGACCGAAGGCGGGATCCAGGACGCCATCATCACCCATGCGCAGCTGTTGTGGAGCCCCATGCCGGGATCCACCCCGGTCGATCCCACCGCCACCAACGTCGTGATCCGGGTGGTGCTGCTCACCAACGGAGAGCTCGGGATCTACGGTGGAGCGGGCTTCGCCTGGCCGTCGGGGACCCCGGGCAAGACCGCGATGCAGCTCGAGCTGGTGGGCTCCACCCTCACCCTGCTCCACTCGACCGAGGGCTTCCGGGACCTGCTCAGCCCGTTCCTGCTGCTGGGCACCCTCAGGGCACCCTACGCGCCGGTGGAGACCCTTCGCTTCCGGCAGTCGGCGAGCCAGCTGGTGACCGACCTGCTGGGCGAGACCCAGTGGGTCTCGGAACCCATCGTGCCGTGGTCGCATCCCGGAGCCTACCTCGCGTGGAAGCCCGGCCTCCCTCCGGCACCGTTCCGGGTGGACACCCGGTCACCCTGAGGTGGACGGAGGCGCCAGCTCGGCCTCCAGCGAATCGAGGAACGACAGGAGTTCGGCGTCGAACGCGACCTCGGGCCCGGCGACGGGCGTCCGCACCAGGTGCCAGCTCCCGTCCGGCAGTGGCAGTCGGATCATCACGTGGGTCAGCACCGGTGCCACCCCCTCCAGGCCGCCGTACGCGACGTCCCCGACGAGCGGCGCCTTCATCGACGCGAGCCCGGCGCGGATCTGGTGGTATCGACCGGTACCCAGCTCGATCGCCACGTCGATCTGCTCGTGCGAACCGGGGACGTCCGCGAGCGCCAGGACCTCCATCCGGGCGACCTTGCCGCCGGACTTGACCACGTGCGCCTTGCGTCCCTTGCGCCGCATGTAGAGACGCTTCTTGCCGAGGAGCTTGTGGCAGTTGAGGGGTCGGGTGGCCCGGGCGACGTAGATCTTGGTCCAGAGGCCATCCCGCAGCGAGGCGTTGTGGAAGCGAAGGGCCTCGAGGTCGGTCGCCACCACCAGCACCCCGCCGGTCATCCGGTCGAGCCGGTGCGGAAGCTCGGCCCGGGGGAATCCATTGCGTCGGACCCGCTCGATGATCGACACCCCGTCGGCGTCCACCCGCATCTGCGAGGAGACCCCGGCGGGCTTGTGGATCAGCAGGGTGCCCGCCCGCTCCAGGAGCACCTCGGGCATCGGCTCGCTCGCGGGATGGGAGGTGGTACCGGGTGCGTCAGGTGCGTCAGGTGCGTCGGATGCCTCAGGTTCGTTCATGGTTCATTCCGTCTCGAAGGCGCATCATCTGCCTCGCCACCGCGGCGAGTGGGCTGGGTTCCCGTCCCGCGGGGACGGATTCGATCCGTTCGTACTCCCAGTCCTCGCTGGGCGGTACCGAGCCGGGGCGGACGTCCATGAGGTAGACCACCTCCCAGCTGAACGCCGGGGGATCATAGAGCACCGCCACCGGGCGCGGGGGCCCTGCGGCCACCCAGCTGCTTTCCTCGGAGAGCTCGCCCAGGACGGACTCCGGCAGGGTCCGGCCCGCACTGGCCGAGCCGCCGGGGACGAACTCCCAGGCGCCGGGGTAGAAGGCGACCTCGGGTCCGCGCTTGCCCATCAGCCAGCCTCCATCAGGGGTCCGGCAGAGTCCCTTCACGCCGAGGACCCGGGTCCCGGTGTCGATCCCGGTGCGCTGGACCGCGTACTGCCGGTAGCTGGTCGGGGCGAGGTGGATGGTCACCCCGCCGTGGCCGTTCCGGACCACCCCCAGGACCTGGAGGGTCTCGCCGTCGAAGTACCGGGGATTGTCCCGGCAGAGCGCTTCCCAGCGTTCGTCCACCAGGCGCAGGGGCACGCGATCGGTCACCCACCGTTCGTCCTGGATCGCCAGGACCGGGGGGCGTCGCAGCGGGATGAGTCGCTCCCGGTTCTCGCCGGTGGGATCAGGTATTGCCGATCCCCTCGTCGACCGACTCCATGCGCACGACCTCCTCCTGGAGGTACTGGCGCGGAACGTAGAGGATCGCGACGGGAATGAAGCAGATCGCGGTGCCCAGCATCAACCAGGAGAAGAACCAGAAGAGTGGAGCGCCTTCGAGGGTCTGGCCGCCTCCAATCGACACCTTGGTCGTGAAGCTCGGCCCCGAACCCGCGGTGGCGCCGGCATCGGGGGGCGGCGTACCGAACTCCTTGCTCATTTCCATCTTGCGCTTGTACAGCCAGGTCTCCTTGTCGAGCGCGGTCGGTGGAGGCTTGATCGTGATCTGTTCGTGGAGGTCGTCGGGAGTGAGCGGGGTGCCGTCCGGTCCCGAACTGCTGACACGCGCCTCCTTCGAGCTCACCAGGGAATACCGCAGGGGGTTGCCCCAGGGGTCCTTGATGGCGGAGACCAGCTTGTTCCCCTCCGCGGTCGAAGGCAGCCCGGTCTGGTCAAGGTCGGCACTCTCGTGGGTGGTCCAGTACCGACGGACCAGGGCGACGCCTTCCTCGACCTGGCTCAGCCCCTTCGCATCGATCGACTGCTGCACGCCTTCTGAATTGTAGGTCACCCGCACGGTCTCCCCACCCATGAACCCGACCCAGGGCATCGCGAGGGTGTAGCCTCCGTCCGGGTTCGAGGTCCGCTCGGACTGCTCGACCAGGGCGCTGGTGTTGGGATCGAACTGATCGATGGAAATCGTCCCCATGACCTGCGCAGTGAAGATGTTCCCGAGGGTGACCGATGCCAGGAAGGTCGCCATCACGAAGGACTTGATCTTCCTGGGGGCCTGGGTGTAGCTGAATTCGAGGCAGGTGATGGAGACCATCACCTCGGAGGTGGTGAGGATCGCGTAGGCGAGCACCTGCCATCCGATGGACGGGGTCTGTCCGGCATCGATCCATTGCTGGACGATGGAGACCAGCGCGAAGCCGGGGAACATGATGAAGAGTCCGATGCAGATCTTGCGCATCGGGGTCAGGGTGAACACCTTGTTCACCGCCGGGTAGATCACGAATCCGGTCAGGGGGACCAGGATGAGGATCATGACCGGGTTGACGAACTGGAGCTGGGGACCGAGCCAGTGGATCCCGAGCCAGTATCGATCCATGTTGTCCGCCTGGAGCACCCAGGA
>PKCS01000009.1 GCA_002862305.1 Phycisphaerae bacterium
GTCGTGTCCGGGACGATCCCGGACGAATCTGATCAGTGCCTCCACGGATCCCCCCGTGGCCGCGGGGCATCCCGGGAACCGATCGCGAAGCATGGTCGATCCCTCGAACCGTTCCTGGATCACCGCGCACACCGAGCGCACCACGTCGATGTTCGTGACCTCGTTGCCACCCCCCACGCAGTACGTCTCCCCGGGGCGGCCGTCGTCCATGCAGCTCGCGAGTCCCCGGCAATGGTCGGAGACGTGCAGCCAGTCACGCACGTTCGACCCGTCACCGTAGACCGGAAGCTCCCGACCTTCGAGGGCGTTGACCACCATCAGTGGAATGAGCTTCTCGGGGAACTGGTAGGGACCGTAGTTGTTGGTGCAGTTGGTGGTGATGGTCTCCAGGCCGTAGGTCTCCCGATAGGCGCGGACCAGGTGGTCCGATCCGGCCTTGCTCGCGGAGTACGGTGAATTCGGTGCGTACCGGGTCCGCTCGTCGAAGGGTCGTTCCCCCTCCGCGAGCGATCCGTACACCTCGTCGGTGGACACGTGGAGGAATCGGTGCGGGATCCAACCCCGGTCCTTCCGCCACGCCCGGCGGGCGGCCTTGAGCAGGCTGTGCGTGCCCAGGACGTTGGTCTCGATGAACGAGTCCGGTCCCTCGATCGATCGGTCCACGTGGCTTTCCGCCGCGAGGTGCACGATCCCCGAGATCCCCCCACCGGAAAGCAGTCCGGTGACCAGTTCCGTGTCCCGGATGTCGCCCTTCACGAACTCGATCCCCTCGATTCCCTCGAGGCTCATCAGGTTGCCCGCGTAGGTGAGGGAATCGAGCACCACCAGCCCGTCCGCGGGCCGGTTCCGCCTCCACCAGCGGACCAGGTTCACGCCGATGAATCCGGCTCCTCCGGTCACGAGGATCTCAGGCATCGGTCAGGCCCTCCATGGTCCTTCGAAGGTTCTCCCGCCAGTCGACCGGCGGCATGCAGCGGGTGCCCTCCAGTCGATCCCAGGTCTCGGTCTTGTCCAGGACGGCGTACCCGGGACGACGCGCCGGGGTCCGCCGCTCGCTGCTCGACACCCCGGTGATCTCCGGGAGCGAGTCGAGCATCCCCAGTTCGAGTCCGATCCGGGCGATCTCGCGGGCGAAGGAGCACCACGTCGCGGTTCCATCGTCCGTCCAGTGCTGTATCCCCCCGAGCTCCCCTTCCACCATGCACCAGATCGCGGTCGCGAGCGAGTCCGCGCTGGTGGGCGTGCCCAGCTGGTCGTCGACCACCCGAAGGGACGTCCCCGAACCCATCTGCTGAAGCATCGACGTCAGGAAGTTCCGACCGTCTCCGGAGTAGACCCACGCCGTCCGAACGATCATCCAGGGCCCGTTCGACCGTTCCGCCACCGCACGTTCCCCCTCCAGCTTGCTGCGCCCGTACGCCGAGCCGGGATTCGTCGGTGCGTCCGTACCCAGGGGCGTCGCTCCCGAACCCTCGAAGACGTAGTCCGTCGATGGCTGGACCAGCCGGCAGGCACGCCCCGCTGCCTCCGCGAGGTATCCGGGACCCGCCCCGTTCACCGCCCGGGCTCGAGCCTCCTCGGACTCGGCGAGGTCCACCGAGGTGTACGCGGCGGCATTGATGATCACGTCCGGCCGCACCGTGGCCACGCACTCGACGACCTCGCCCCGGTCGGAGACGTCGAGCCTCTCCCTTCCCAGCGCAACCAGCGTGCATCCCGGGGGAGCGGTTCGCTGGAGGGCTCGTGCGAGCTGTCCCCCCGACCCGGTCAGGAGCACCCGCATCACGGCAGCTCCCCGTCGCGCATCAGCGGGGCGGTCCGGTCGCGCTCGGAAAGGACCGGTTCGGATCCCGGGGGGATCGGCCACTCGATGCCCAGTTCGGGATCGTTCCACCGTATCGCGCGGTCTCCGGAGGGGTCGTAGAAGTCCGTGCACTTGTACTGGAGGTCGGCCGACTCGCCGAGGACCAGGAATCCGTGCGCGCATCCCGGGGGTATCCAGAGCTGTCGCTGGTCCTCCCCGGAGAGCCGGATCCCGAACCATCGAAAGGACGTCGCCGAATCCCTTCGAAGGTCGACCACCACGTCGAAGACCGCGCCGGAGGTCACCCGGACCAGCTTCCCCTGGGGGCGGTGGACCTGGTAGTGCAGGCCCCGCAGCACGCCCCGGGCCGACCGGGTGTGGTTGTCCTGGACGAAGGCCTTGTCCAGCCCCGCCGACCGGAAGGTCCGTTCGTTCCAGCTCTCGGTGAGGAATCCACGGGCGTCGCGGTGGACCGTGGTCTCCAGCAGCAGGCAGTCCTGGATCTCCGTCTCGTGTACGTGCATGCCGGCTTCCTCACTTCGATCCAAGGAGTCTCAGGAGGTATTCGCCGTAGCTGTTGTCGGGCAGTTCCCCACCGATGCGTGCGAGGTCCTCCGCCGAGATCCATCCCTGCCTCCAGGCGATCTCCTCTGGACAGGCGATCGCCAGACCCTGGCGCTGCTGGATCGCCTGCACGAAGGAGCCCGCCTGCTGCAGGGTCTCGAACGACCCGGTGTCGAGCCACGCGGAGCCCCTGCCCAGCATCTCGACGGTCAGCTTGCCGGCCTCGAGGTACGCCTCGTTGACGCTGGTGATCTCGAGCTCGCCCCGGTCGGACGGCCGTACCGACCTCGCGATCTCGACCACGTCGGTGTCGTAGAAGTACAGGCCGGTCACCGCGAGTTCCGACCTCGGATTCGCCGGCTTCTCCTCGATGCCGAGGGCGTTCCCCTGCTCATCGAGTTCCACCACCCCGTAGTCCCCGGGATTGCTCACCGGGTACGCGAACACCGTGGCCCCGGTCGGTCGTTCCGAGGTCGCTCTCAACCTGTGCCGGAGCTGTGCCCCGTAGAAGATGTTGTCCCCGAGGATCAGGGCGCAGCACGATCCGTCGATGAATCGCTCCCCGATGAGGAACGCCTGGGCCAGTCCCTCCGGGCGGGGCTGCACCCCCCACTGGATCTCCATCCCGAGTCGACTGCCGTCCCCCAGGAGCCTCATGAAGCCTTCCTGCTGCTCGGGAGTCGTGATCACCAGCACCTCGCGGATGCCGGCCAGCATGAGGGTCGAGAGCGGGTAGTAGATCATCGGCTTGTCGTAGACCGGCATCAGCTGCTTGCTCACCCCTGCCGTCAGGGGATACAGCCGGCTGCCGGTTCCTCCCGCCAGGATGATGCCTCTCCGATTACCCATTGTCCGGATCGCTCCTCGTCGTTGACTGTCCCTTCATCGACTCGATCAGTTCGGCGACCGCACTGATTCGCACCCCGCCGCGGTCTGGAGCGAGCAGCAGGGACTCCCGGGCACTCGCACGCTCCCTGCCCGCCTCGTCGCTCCTCCCGCAGCCCTCGAGGATCTCAACCAGCCGAAGGCGGTGGTCGAGGTTGCCTGGATCGACATCGATGGCGGACCGGATGCTTCGCTCCGCCGCGAGGCACTCCCCGCCGCGGAACTCGATCAACGACCTGGTCTCGAGCAGCGCGCCGCGCGCTCCGGGGGGTGCCGACTCCAGTGCCTCGTCGATGATCTCGAGGGCCATCGTCCGTTCCCCCGCAAGACCTTCCGCGTACGCGAAGGCGAGTTCGTCCGATGCGGTGAGGAAATCCTCCAGCTGGTCGGGGGTCGACGAACCAGCCGGGGTCGCGCGGAATCGTTCAAGCACGTTCGAGAGGATCAGCCTCGCGGCCTGGTCCTCGCCCCGTAACGTGAGCAACCGAGCCTCCCTGAGGTCGACGGGGTCCCGATTCGGGGCCCCGGAACTCCACAACTCGATCGCCCTGTCGGCCGCCTCGAGGTCCTCGGTCCGTCCCGTTCGCTCCGCGATGCGGAGCAGGGCGTCCGCCCGGCGCATCAGGTCCTCCTGACTCGACTGCAGCGACGAATCGATGAGCCGCATCGCCTCCCGGGCCTCGTCGTTCCCGAGGCCGAGACTGGTCTCGATCCACGAATCCTTCAGGCCGGGTCCTTCCTCGATCAACGGACCGAACCGCTCGAGGGCCTCCCTGGCCCGGCCGGATGCGATGAGGCACTTCAGGGTGGCCAGCCGGGCCTGCTCGGGGAAGTCCGCGGGAAGCAGCACCGGGTTGCCCGCCTCTCCCAGGATGCGATCTCGATCGTCGATGACCGGGAGGTAGCGCTCCATGAACTCCATGCCGGCAGGTCCGTCGCCGAGTGCCACGCAGAGCTCCGCCGTCCGCACCTCCTGCATCGAACGCTCGCTGGGCGTCATCCGCCCCCCCGCCCGCTTCGCGAGTTCGATCGCCTCCTCCCAGGCCCCCGAGGACAATGCACTCTCCATCGCCCACAGGCATGGCTCGACCGCCGACGGCCGCTGGTCCATGGCGGTCATCGCGATGTCCAAGGCGCCCGGGTGGTCCCCCACCGAGCGGTGGAGCTGCCAGGAGAGTCTCGCGGCTTCCAGGCTCGCGGGCAGCTGCCGGGTGAGTTCGCCCGACCTCCGCACGTGCCCGGACTCGGGCGCCAGCGCCCCGGTCCTTCGATCGGTCGCATCGATCCTCAGCTGCTGGATCGATGCGCTTTCCGGAAGCGCTGCCCGGAGTGACTCGATCGCGCGGCTGGTGGTCCGGAGGTCCCCGGCGGCCATCGATTCGTCGACCAGTTCCCGGGAGGCATCGACGTTCCCCGGATCCAGCTTGAGGACCCGTTCCAGGAGTTCGATCCGTTCCAGCGTTCCAGGTGGGTCGGGGAGCGATCGATAGAGTGCCATCCAGGACCGGGGATCCTCCGGTGCGGATTCCGACAACCGGCGATCCCAGCGGGGCGCCTCCCCGGGATCCCCGCCGGGGGGATGGATGAGGATCCGGTACCTGATCCGCTCCTCCTCCGTGAGGCCATCATCCTCGTTGATCGTGGAGTACGCCTCCTCCATCCGTCCGAGCTTCGCCAGGAGGCGGGCCTTCCCGAGTCGCGCGAGCACGTTGCCCGGGTCCTGCTGGAGGACCTCGTCGTAGCCGGCCAGCGCCTCCTCGAACCGTTCCCGTCGTTCCAGCAGGCCGGTCCGGTACAGGTGATCCACGGTGGAAGTCCCGGGGCTCGTGAATTGTTCGTGCACGTCGGGCACGCCCCGACCCTTCACCCGACGATCACCGGGACCATCCTCGACCAGCAGTTCCCGGTAGCGTTCGAGGTACTCGAGCGCGAGCCCTCCGTGGCCGGTCTTCTGGAGGAGGTCGATCAACGTGGGGTAGAGCTCGACCAGTCCGGGCCGGAGGTCCAGCACCCGCCTGAGGTAGCTGATCGCCTGGAGTGGGTCGGGGTCCTCCCCCGCCCTGAGGAGTGCCGACATCGCGAGGGCGCCGGGCAGCGAGGCGTTGCCCGCCTCGACGATGTCCCCGACGGAGACGATCGCCTCGGCCTTCGATCTGGGCGAGAGATCCTCGCCTCGCAGGGCACGCCCTGCTCGCGCGAGCACGTGGAGCGGGGAATCCTCGCCGAGTCGATCACCCACCACCTCGAGGGAGGCCTCCGCGAGATCCGGGGCGTGCGTCCAGACCCCGGGGATCCGGAGCACCATTCGCGCGGAGTCCAGGTCGTCGGCGAGTTCGTCGTGGATGGATCGGATCAGCTGGAGTCTCGACTCCCAGGAGCCGCCTTCACGTCCGTAGTGGTCCATGATCCTCCGGAAGGCGGCCCGCCGTTCCGGGGATCCCTCCGGCAGCCCGCGGGCGGCGTCCAGCATCGAGTCGATCACGAGCTGCCGTGCCCGGGCGTCGTTCGAGCGACGTGCCTGGATCATGTCCGCCTCTGAATCAGTCCCCCCACGCCTCCTGAGGTGTTCGATCAGCGCCCCGTCGTCCCGGTCGTCCCCGAGTTCCGGAAGCTCGATGATCCTCAGGACGTCCTCGTGGTCGATCGAATCGCTCGACACGACCTCTTCGCGTGCGAACCTGAGTCCCTCTTCGTCGGACTCGATGAAGGCGGCCTCGGCCACCAGTGGCAGCAGGACGCTGGCGTCCACCCCTGCATCCCTCCACCCCAGGTAGCGCGCCTTGACGTTCTCGAACAGGCTGTCGCCCTGGTCCATGCGGCGGTCGGCGGCGGACGCGTTTCGACCGGTTCGCGCGAGCTCGACCAGGACCAGGCATTCCAGCACCGACACGTCGATCGACGGGTGCTTCACGGCCAGCAGGGCGGTGGTGTCGATCGCGCTGCCGAACTGCCGCTCGTCGAGGTACGCCCGGGCCAGGAGCATTCCCGCGAGCTTCGCTCCCGAGCGCTTGAAGGCGCGCTGGTAGGCCTCGATGGCCCGGGCATCCCGGCCGACCTCCTCCAGCAGCAGGCCCTCGAGGACCAGGAGGTAGTCGGCGAGTTCCCCATCGACGTCGACACCCTCGATCCCCCTCAGTTCCAGCAGGCCTTCCCGGGGATGGACCGGTGTGCCCGAGCGGATCGACCGGTCCAGTCTCGCGATCGCCTCGTCAAGCGGGGTGCGGGGATCCTCCGGTTCCTCCGGGTCCATCACCAGGAGGCCGTCGTCCACCGCTGCCGGCAGGGTGGCGGCCTGGATGGCCCGGAGCAGGGTCGCTGCTCGGAGGAATCGCCCGTCTTCGGGAAACCGCCCGGCTGCGGCGTCCGCGGTGTCCAGGGCCCCGGCCACGTCCCCCGCTCGCCACTGGAGACCGACGAGTTCATGCGCCACCTCGGAATCCTTCATCGCGGCCTCCCGGATCACGGACTCGATCCGTTCCCGCCGGCCTTGCAGTCCGAGGTGTTCGAGCCGGGATCGAAGATCGACCAGCCGTTCCGGAGTGAGGTCCTCCTGTTCCGACATCCGGGAGGCCAGGACCCGCGCCTCGAGCTTGCGACCCATCCCCTGCAGCAGCAGGATCCGGGCCAGGTCGACCTCCTCGGTCGATCCGTGCTTCTCGATGGCCTCGAGTACGGCCTCGGGTGACTCCCCCATCCCCATGCGAAGCTCGTACTCCAGCATCACCCACCGTCCGTCATCGGGATCGAGTTCCCTCAGCCGGTCGATCGCTTCCAGTGCCCGGCGGGGCCTGCCTGAACTCTGTTCCAGTCGGGCCAGCCGGATCAGTACCTCCGCGTCCGGCTCGAGGAGGCGACCCGCGATCTCCAGTGCCTCGGCCGGACGGTTCGTGGACAGGTACGCATCGAACAGGGCCTTCAACGCGGGCTGGTTGCCGGGATCGAGCTCCAGCACCGCCTCGTACTGGTTGATGGCGCTCGCCAGGTGCCTTCGATCACCGGAGGGGTCTGGGTTCCTGAGCCTCGACCCCGCGTAGGCAAGGAGCAGTTCCGGGTCCTTCCTCCGATGTTCCGCCGCATAGCTGAGCAGCCTCAGCGCCAGTTCGTGTTCGCCCCGCTCGTGGGCAGCGATGCCCTCCGTGACCGCGGTGTCGATCCGCCTTTGCCGGTTCCATGCGGCAAAGCCCATCCACGCACTCACCATGCCCGTGCACACCACGAGCAGGATCCCCAGCAGCCAAAGTCGTCGCTTGACCCGTCTGTTCATGACTCCTCGATTCCAGGATCACGCTGCATGGGGGACCTCTACCCGGAGATCGTCCGCTGGATGGTCTTGATGCATATCTTCGCATCGAGGAGGAGGCTGGCCTTGTTCACGTACTCGATGTCGTAGCGGATCCACTCCT
This sequence comes from Phycisphaerae bacterium, assembly GCA_002862305.1. GTDB lineage: Bacteria > Planctomycetota > Phycisphaerae > Phycisphaerales > SM1A02 > UBA8087. Next base: position 7,657 of record PKCS01000009.1, read on the forward strand.
GGAAGTCGAGCCCCGGGGCGCGGGTCCGCTCGACCTGCCACAGGCCGGTGATCCCCGGTCGCACGCTCAGTCTCGCCTCCCGCCATGCGGGGCAGAACTGGTTCTCCTTGTCGGGGCTGGGTCGAGGTCCGACGAGGCTCATGTCCCCGGTCAGCACGTTCCAGAACTGGGGGAGCTCGTCGAGGTGAAACCGCCTGAGGACCTTGCCGATCCTCGTGATCCTGGGGTCGTCCCGGATGAACACCTGTGGCCCGTCGGCCAGGTTGTCCGACTGGAGGTCCTTCACCATCGCCTCGGCGTTGTTGAGCATGGTCCGGAACTTCCAGCACTTGAACTCCCGACCACCCCGGGTCTGACGCTTGTGCCCGAAGAAGATCGGCCAGCCGTCGTCCGCCACCACCGCGATCGCCACCACCAGGAGGATCGGGGAGAGCGCGAGGAGGATCAGGAACGACACCGTCATGTCGATCAGTCGCTTCGCGAGGAGGTAGGCGGTCAGTTCAGGCTTGCGGATCCCGACCCGGCGATTCTCCGCTCCGGAACGGATGTCCCCCACGTCGATCATCCTGAGTCTTCGCTCGGGGGGGATCCGGCCCTCGTCCAGGGCGGCGCAGGGACCGATCAGCATGCCGTCACGGTCCCGTCCACCCTCGAAACCGATCCAGGCGGGCGAGATGATGTGGGATATGGAACCGAGCTGCTCGGGCTCCAGGCCCCAGACCCCGGGCATCAGCTCGCGGACGCCCTCGATGGCCCGGGAGGGGTCCTTCCAGGAGGCGACGATGCTGTCGAGCAGCTTCAGGGATCGATCACGGTTGGTCCCGTCCGCGAGCGTCCCGTCGATCCGGTACTGGTCGGTTCGGGTCCAGTCGATGTACCGGCGGAGTTCCGTCCATCCCTGTCGCCGGCTGGCGCATTCCGACCACGCCTGGGCGAGGCTGGGACGCCGGGTGAGCAGCACCCTGCAGGAGCCCGCATGGTGGTCCCCGTACTCCCTGGAGACCCTGACCAGTTCGTCGTTCGGATTGACCACGATCCTCTCGACGTAGCTTCGCCTGGTGTCCATCACCCTGATCCGGGACAGCGGCGCCTGGTTCCAGACCATGGCGTTGGCGAGCTGGGTGAGGTCGAAGACCGCACACTGCCCGGGCTCCATCAGCATGAAGAGGTCGCTTCCGGCCTGGAGTTCCAGATCCTCCTCCCGCCTGACGCACTGGACCCCCTGCGATCGCCAGAACGCATCGTGGATCTCGACGACATCGAGTCCCCAGATCCGGGGTCCCGGCGTGTCGAGGGCACCCTCTCGGGGCGTTGGTTCTACTTCACTGGTCGATGGCATGTCCCGTCCCGGTTCATTCGTAGGTGCTCGATCCCCTGGTCCTGAGCGATTCGGCCAGGGCGTTCTTCTTCCTGATCCCCTCGGCTTCCTCCCGGATCACCTGATCGATGGACTTCGAGATCGAGGAGACGTCTCGGTAGTCCGAGCGGTCCGCGTAGTTCAGCACGACGCCGAGGTACCGGGCCCCGAGTTCGTGCAGGTCCCGGACGCACCTCCTGAGCGGGGTCCTCGACCGTCCCTTCCTCAGCGCCAGCAGGACGCCGTCCACGTTGGTCGCGATCGGGGTCGACTCGATCGATCCGGTGAGTGGTCCGGTGTCGATGATCGTGAAGTCGAAGTCGGCTCGAAGGCTCGCCAGCAGCGACGCCGTTACCTCGGACTGCATCATGGCCGCATCGACCCGGTCGTCGAGGCCGATGGGGAGCAGGGAGAGTTTCCCCTCGTCGACCTGCACGAGTTGCTCGGTCAGATCGGAACCCATGATCACCTCCTTGAGGCCCTCGGACTTCAGTTCCTCGAAGTGGTGCGACAGGGACCTTCCGATGAAGTCGCAGTCGACCAGGCAGGTCCTGAACCCGGCGGTGGCGTAGGAGTGCCCCAGCAGGGTCGCCAGGGTGGTCTTGCCGTCCCCCTGGAACGGACTCGAGATGAGGATCACGTACCCGCCCTCACCCCGGGTCCTGATCGACTCGATCTTGTTCCGGAGCCGGTGCACGCAGGTCATGGCGATGTTGAGCAGGTCGGGATCGGAATCCGACCTGGTGGTGTCGGGGATCACGCCCAGGCACTGGAATCCGTCGCCCTCCGACTTGAGCTGTCGGACCGCGAATGCGCGCTGGTCCACGGATCCGATCACGAAGAACCCACCCAGTACCGCCGCGATCCCGCCGAAGAACGCGACGCCCGCGACCTGCAACCGTCGATTCCCGGTGGCCACCGGTTCAGTGGCGTCCTGCACGATCTTGATCCGATCCCCGATGTAGGGAGCCTCGCGCTCCACGCTCGTGAGGCGGCCCTCGAGGTTCGCGTAGTCCTCCTCGAGGACCCCGATGTCCTTCTGGATCTGGACGTACTGGGCCTGGTGCCTCTGCAGCTGCTGCATCCGCTCGCGCCTGGTCAGAAGTCGATCCTTCAGCCGGTCTCGCTCGAGTTGCAGGTTCCGGTAGGAGAGTGCCTGCCCCGGACCCGCGTACCAGCCTGCGCGGGCCTGCTCGATCGCGTCCTCGAGGGATCGCTGCTGGGTCTCGATGCCGAGGGTGAGCTTCCTGACCAGGCGGTGGGACTCCTTGAGCCTGGGTCGAATCTTGTCGAGGTCGTTCTGGTCCCGCAGGATCGCCTCCCGCATCGCGACCAGCCTGGGGTCGAAGGCCTCGAGCTCCTCCGGGCTGGGCACCGGCATCTCATCTCCGGTCATCTCCGCGACGCCGATCCCGGCGTCGATGGAGGACCGCTCGAGCGTGGACATCACCTCCTGGATCCGTTCCTGGTCGGCGAGCATCGCCTGCCGCTCCTCGGCCAGTCGTTGCATGATCCCGGACACGTCCCCCATGCCGTCCTGGCTTCGGCGGATCAGGTCCTGGAGCTCATCGCGCTTCGCCTGCAGCCGATCACGATTCGCCTGCTTCTCCAGCCTCAGGTTCTGCGAGGTCTGGTCGAGTTCGGACCCCCGGGAGTTCCCGTGGATCTCGATGTAGGAAAGCATGACGGCGTTGGTCACCTCCATCGCCGCCAGCGGGCTGGTATCGGTGTAGCTGACCCGGATCTGGTAGGACCTCGAGGGGATGCTGACCTCCAGGTTCCGCTCGATCGAGTTGATCAGGGACTCCCCGCTCCGGGTGAGCCGGAGCGAGCGCAGTTCCGGGGACTCGATCGCGGCCTCCCGGACGCGTTCCGAACGGATCAGGTTGATCTGGTTCTGCAGGTACATCGTGAAGGTCCTGCTGCTCTCGTTCTCCTCGGGCAGTCGGGAGACCACCACCCCCCGTCGTGCATCCACCTCGATGAGCCCCGAGGATTCATAGCTGGCCGGGACCACGTACCAGCACGCAAGCGAGGCGAGGCATCCCATGACGATGCTGGCCGGGAGCGCCACCGCCCACCGGCCCGCGAGCCGGTCGCGGAGCAGCTCGATCCAGTTCTGGTGCTCGTTCCGGGCTACGGACATCGCGCCCAGTTCCTCGTTGCTGTATTCCCGTCGGTCGTTCATGGCTGGTCCGCCTCCCGTCCGTCTTCCTCCGGCGTGGGGGGCTGGTCGAGCTCCGAGAGGTCCACGATCCCCTGGATGGTTCCCTCCGGGAAGAGCCCCATGAATTCCGTCGCCAGCTCCGAGACCTCCTGGAGGCCGGGCCGGCCATCGAATTCGAGTCGTACCTGCGCGACCCCCAGCAGGGTCGTCCGCATGCTGACCGACTCCACCTGGTTGAGCTCACCCAGGTGGGTGATCACACCCTGCTCCGGAAGCACGAAGATGCTGGCCACCGTCCGGAACTCCTCGATGCCCTGTCGATCCATGCGCCGGAACCGGAAGACCTCCATCTCCGCTCTCCGGCCTTCGATCGACACCGGCACGGTCAGCGTCTCGTATCGGGACCACCCCCCGGCCTGGAAGGCCCGTTGTGGCCGGTGTGCATGCATGTCCCGGACGTCCTTGCAGTGGATCAGGCCCAGGTTCACCGCGCCCGATCCACCGATCCTCGAATACCGCCTGCTCACCACGATGTTCGGCTCCACCGCGTTCTCCTCGGTGGGCAGGGCCACGTCCACTCCGGCCCAGCTCCCGAGTCGGTAGGGGAACCCCGAGAGGTGGGCGGCCACCGATTCGTGGTAGGTGCGGATCTGGGCGCCGCTCAGCCCGGGGTTGGTGATCACCACCGCAGGGACCAGCAGCACCAGAAGGCTCAGGGCCGGCGCGATTCGGTTGATCCGTATGTTCAGGGACCGCTTCACCTTCATTGGGGCACCAGCCTCCACTTCATGGTCGGCACGTCGAGCCAGTTCAGCAGGTTGATCAGCCCGATCACCATCAGGAGTGCCATGGGGAGCATGATGAAGCCCGAATACCAGTGGAATGCGTCGGCGAATTCGTGGCTTCCGTGTCCGTAGACGAGGCTCGTGGGGATCATCCTGATCACGTTGCACAGCAGGGCGATGACCGGGCAGCTCGCCAGCAGGAGGAGCCTCGTCTCGATCCGGTACGGAGCGCTGAAGGCGAATCCGTAGACGACCAGGAACAGCCCGAAGATGATCCTCATCCCGTTGTAGGCCTCCCCGATCACCACGTTCTTCGGGGGGTATCCGATCTGCATCACCACCCCGTCATGGACCGCATCGACGTTGGTCAGGTCCAGCACGGAAATCGCCCCCGCGGTCGCGAGGTCCTGCAAGGGCGCCGCCAGGAGCATGCGCACCGAACCCGGGGTCGGCACCAGGAAGAACAGGCAGATGATGACGGGTGCGAACTGCCGGACCACCTCGAACCCGGTCATGGTGATGACGCAGCCCACCAGCAGCAGCACCGCGGCCAGGTGCCAGAGTGAAAGCAGGTTGCGTTCGCTGCCGAGGTAGAGGAGGAAGATGCTGCCGGCGATCACCAGCGTCCCCCCGAGGCTCGGACGGAACCTGAGGAACTGGAGTCGGGACCGCCGAAGCCAGAACAGGTAGGCCGCGATCGGGGGGGCGAAGAGTGCCTGCCCGTGCTCGGGATTGACCATCGCACGGTTGAACATGTCCAGCCAGGCGTCCCGCGCGAACCAGATCGAGACCGACACCAGCGCCAGCAGCATGACGTAGTCCCGGATGATCCAGCCTCGGCGCTCCCCCAGCCTCACGAGAGCACGCTCGTTTCCAGCATCGAGGAGTCCCCCTCGTAGGGTGCTCCCCTGACCACCTTGGTCCCCGGTGCCAGGGTGATGCCTCCCTTGATGACCGAATCGACGATCAGGCAATCCGCCCCGATGACCGCTCCCTCGAGGAGCACCGAGTCCTTGACCACCGAGTTGGCCCCGATCCGGCAGCCCTCGGAGACCAGGGTCCCGGTCTTCACGTCCGCGTCCTCGTGGACGTGCGATCCGTCCGCTATCCACGGGCCCCGCGCCGCCGGGCCCAGGGCGCGCGCACCAAGCTCCCGGACCCCCCGCAGGTAGCTCGTACGATCCGAGATCCGGTTGCCCCCCTCCCCGGTCGGTCGGACCAGGATCCGTTCCCCTCGTTCAAGTGCACGGGGGATCAGCTGTTCCTTGAGGTCGAAGAATCCGATCTCCGGAATGAGGTCCAGGATCCGGTTCTTCATCAGGAACAGGCCCGACGGCTGGAAGGATCGATCCCGGCCCAGCACCCCGATCACGTCCTCGCGGTCGTACTCGAGGTCGAACAACGCCTCCGGATTGCCCGGGGGGATTCGATTGCCCTCGATCACCAGCAGGTCGCTCGAGTAGTTGAGCGAGGTCGCGAAGTCACGCAGGGCCCCCGCGGTGCCGCGATGGTCGTTGTGGTCGGCGTGCACCCCGGTCTGGCCGAGGTGGCCGGCGTCCCATTCCCCCGCCGCGGCCCCGATGACCCGCTTGTCATCCGGTCGCCCGGTCAGCACGTGGATCTTGTTCACGGGATCCATCCGCTGGACGATCTCGAACCAGGCATGCAGGCAGTGCCGGTACCCGGGGACCGGCAGCAGCGAGACCGAATGACCCGCAATGTCCCTCAGGGAGGACTGTCCGGGGCCGCCCACCAGGATGACGACGTTGACTTCATTGAGTGCCATGGGTTGATTCTCGACCAGGGTCGGGGCTCGGCCGTGAGGGGTCCGGTAATCCTCGGCGGTCGTCGGGCCCGCCGGGGATCGGGACGGGTTCGATCCCGGGATCGACCACCTCAGTCTACCCCCCTGAATTCGTCCTCAAAGCGGCGCTTTGGAGATCGGTGCATCTCTCCTTTATCGGCTGCTCCAGCGCTGCCGGGTCCACTCATAAAGGATGCGGACCTTGCCGGTTCCCGGCTCCCCCCGGGGTGCAGCACGCCTCGGCTCAGTCCGGCCGGTCGATGAAGTCCCGGAGGGCATCGATCAGGTCCTGGCCGGCCACCCCGCTCATCGGCACGGTCGCCTCGAGGGAACCGGCACGATCGAGTTGCCGGGCGAGTTCATCCATGTCTCGAGCGGCGTGGATCCCGGGGAGGTTGGCGAACCGTTCGGCCGTCGCCACCTGGTGGTTGTTCCGGGTCTCGTGGAATCTCGCGAGCCGGGGCACGATGACCATCGGCCTGCCGTGCTCGATTCCCGAGACGATGCTCCCGATCCCAGCATGGAAGACCAGCAGGCTCGCCTCCCGGACCCGTTCCTTGAACCTCCCGAACGAGAGCTCCCTGACGTACTCGCATCCCGTCGGGGTCCAGTCGGTGCGCCCGGTCTGGATGAACACGTCGTCCCGTCCCTCCCGGACCGCCCAGTCGTCGACCGCCCGGCACAGCCGGTCGAACGGGGCCTGGGTTCCCACGCTCACGAAGATCACGCGTCCCCCCCGCCCCGCTGGAGTGCATCATCCAGCTCCGGAAGGACCGAACCGCTGAAGACGGGACCCTCGGGTCGTTCAAGGTGCTTCCACTGGGTCAGCCACAAGCCCGCGAACTTCCGGCTCATCCTTCCCGACAGCGACATGCGTTCGATGTTCGCGATGGAGTCGACCCAGCAGGTCCTGATCCGCAGGTACCGACCGATCACCATGGCGAAGTACCCGGGTGCGGCCCCGGTGCTCACGATCACCTGCGGGCGAACCCGGATGATGCAGTACAGAACCTTGAGGAACAGCCGGATCAGCCTCAGCTTCTCCCACTGGGTGGCGTCGGGTATCGAGAGCACCCGGCCCTCCACCTCGAACTCCTCGCGACCCTTCCCGCTGGTGACGGTGACCCAGGTGACCTCCGAACCCTCGAAGGCCGGGGCCAGCCGGGTCAGCTGGATCCAGTGACCACCACCGGAGCTGATGGCCAGGACCCGTCGTGGTCTCGATCTGTCACCTGGGTTCGACAACGTCGAGGCTCCCTGCCCGCGGTCCCTGCCGGTGCGTGTCGACGCACGCGGCCGTCCTCCTGAAGTGTCCTTCGGTTTGTCGGGGCAGTCTCGTGCATGATCCCCGATTTCCGGGTCTTTCACGACGCTGCCCCCCGGGATCGGCCTTTATCAGCCGAACCACCTTCCCGTGGTCGGGCCGCCGCCCCTCCCGGGCGGGTCCCCGGGCGCGGGGGGCCCCCGCCGGTCCGGGGACGGTCGGCCGGGAACGACGTCCCCCCGACCGACTGGGATACCGAGACCAGTGCCCCCAGGAGTGCGTACCAGGTGAAGGCACCCTGACCGAAGCAGGCCACCGCGGTGAACGACACGCAGGCCACCATGAACGCGCACCCCAGCCCGTAGCAGGTGAGCAGCCCGTCCCGGGTGGCCGAGGACCGGATCCCCGCGGCCGCGGACCTGAACGCCGCGACCACGAGCGCGACCTGGATCCCCAGCGCGAGCAGTCCTCCAGTCAGCGCGGTGATCACGTACATGTTCGTCTGGTCCTGGAACGACTGGTTGTAGCCGGGATCGCTGTCCCCGAGCAGGGCCCAGCTGGACACGTTCTTGAGCATCCCGTCGACCAGGAGGTACCGGTGGTAGCCGGTCGAGGAACCCGTGAAGTCGACGCGGTTGAACACCACCCCGTGCAGTCCCCTCGAGGAGGCGAAGTGCGCCGCGAGCCCGAGCACCAGCAGCGCCCCGATGCAGATCCCGAAGTTCCTCCGGAGCCTGAACACCGACCATCCCAGCAGCCCGATCAGCACCCCGGCGATCGGCGTGCTGCTGTTGGTCATGACGACGACCACCATCCCGAGCCCGATCGGGACCCAGCCCCCCAGCAGCACCGCCGTCCGTCGTGCCCGGCTCAGGATGATGCCCACCGAGACCGGAAGCAGGCACGCGAAGAACACGCCCGCGATGATCGGGTGGCAGAACGCTCCCTGCGCCCTGAGCTTCCCCGCCCGGAGGATCGTGTAGGTGTCGACCCCTCCGAACACGCTGAAGTTGTTCCGTCCGGTCAGCTGCTCGATGGTCATGAACAGGGCCACCGGCACCGCGACCACCCCCACCGCGATCATCAGCTGCCGTACGTCCTCGCTGGTCCGGACCAGTCCCCGCCCCGCCCAGTACATGGTGAAGAAGCTCAGGCCGGCCCCAGCCTGGGTGATCGCCTCCCCGGCCCCGCCCCGCAGGAGGGAGAGGACCACCACCGTGCCCACCAGCGCGATCATCAGCCGGTCCGCGAGCTGGATCCGGATGGTCCGGAGTTCACCGTAGAGCAGCAGCCTGAGCAGTGCGCAGACCCCGATGATCCTCAGGAAGTTGAAGTCAAGCTCGACGATCGCGATCCTCTGGGCGACCGGTATGAAGCAGGCGATCACCAGGATCGACCAAATCGCCCTCCCCCTCGGGGCCGCGAACATCCAGATGACCGAAACGCCGAGGACCAGCAGGGCCAGGGGATGGACGATGCTCGAGTCCACCTGCTGTTCCCACGCCCGGGCGGACACCTCCCCGGCCTCCTGGGCCAGGGTCGTCGACCAGATGCGGTCTCCCGCGAACGCGATGGCGGCCTGCGTGGTCATGTGTTGGCGCTCGTGGTCGCGACTTCATCCATCCCGCCGATCGGTCGGGATTGCGTATACATCGCCCAGACCTCGTCGGTGGCAGGAAAGAACCCCACTTAATTTGGCCGGCTCTGGCGCATACAAACGCACAATGCCGATCTTGGATCCGGATGCATCGTCCCTCCCTCCTACTCGTCGCCTGGTACTTCCCGCCCGACGGCGGCGCGGGGTCCCAGCGTCCCGCCTCCTTCGCGCGACACCTCCCGGACCTCGGCTGGGAGACGACGGTGCTGACCAGATCCTCCGATCACCCGCGCTCCCGGTACGAACCCCGTGATGACGGACTGCTGGAGTCCATCGGCGATGCCTCGCGGCTCATCCGGGTCGAGGAACGCGCCCCCCTCGAGCTCCCCCACGGCGGCGTCGAGCGGACGATCGCCTCCTCCTGCGGCCCCTTCTGCTCGTCCATCGAACACACCTGCGAACGACTCGATCCGGACGTCGTCCTGATCACCATGAGTCCGTTCATCACCGCCAGCGTGCTTCCCGCACTGAGGAAACTCGGGCGTGCCCGCATCGTGCTCGACCTGCGTGACCCGTGGGCCCTCGACCCCTGGCCCGACCGACCGTTCTGGCGACAGCCCGGGGAACTCCGGCGCATGCGCGAGGCGCTCGACCTCGTCGACGGGGTGGTCCTGAACACCCCGGAGTCCCTCCTGCGGATCCGCCGGGTGCTCGGCCGCGGACTCGCCCTCGACCTCGAGCGACGTGCGATCGTGGTGACCAACGGATTCACGGCCTCCGACTTCTCCGGTCCCGCCCCCGGACCCTCGGAACGACTGGAGATCCTCCACTGCGGCACCTTCCTGTGCGAGCACGCGTCCTCGCAGCGCACTCCCGTCCGACGGGTGGTCGATCGCCTCCGGAGGATCGGGCAACCACGCCTGGATCGCTCCGGCCGCACCCCCGAGCACCTCCTGGCCGCGGCGGGACTGCTTCGTCGAACCGATCCGTCGATCCACGAGCGCCTTCGATTCCACTTCATCGGCCAGGCGGACGATCGACTTCGCGACTGCGTGGCGCGTTCACCCTGTCCGGAGCAGGTCGAGCTCCGGGGGTACCTCGAGCATTCCCGGATGGTCGAACGCCTCCGGACCGCCTCCGCGCTGTTCCTTCCCTGCGGGGCGCTGCCCCCGTCTTCGCGCGAGCTGATCGTGCCCGGGAAGACCTACGAGTACCTGGCTTCGGGTCGCCCGATCCTCGCCGCCCTTCCCCCCGGTGACGCACTCGACCTGGTGTCCTCCATGCCCGGCTGCTATCCGTGCGTACCCAATTCCCCCGAGTCGATCGCGGAGTCCATTCGCGAGCTGGACCGCGACCTGAGCGCGGGCGCCCTGGATGGGTTGGCCGACCGACGGGCGAACGGCCTCGCACCCTACGAACGCGGGCATCTCGCGGAGCGGTTGTCCGGCTTCCTGAACCGGATCCTCGCCCTCCCCGCGACGTGCGATTCGTGAACCACCGGCCGACGTGTCCACGGCGATGCTTGGTACGCTCTAGCGCGGTCGGAGGCCACGAACCCCGGTGCCCGATCCGGCTGGAGCGTCCATGTACCCCCTAGTCAAGCTCAGAACCGTCGACGGCGTCGCCACCGCCACCGGTGACCTGGCACACCACTCCGGTTCCCACCTGCCGGAGTCCGGTGCCGTGGGGACCGAGACCACGGGGGGCTGGAGCTGGGACGGGGCGACGTTCGAACTGCGCACCGACCGCTACGGCTACCTCCCCTTCTACCACCACCACGATCCATCCACCGGGGCGCTGACGATCTCCGACGCCCCCCAGCGGGTCGCGGCCTCGATCCCCGGCATGGAGTTCGATCCGCTGGGCGCGGGAGTCCTGTGTCGCGCGGGCTTCATGGTCGGGGATCGCACCCTCTATCGCGGCGTGCACCGGGTACCGGCCGGTTCGGTCCTGAGATGGTCCCGCGAGGGACTCTCGATCGAGGATGCTCCCGGATCGGTCCACCCCGATTCCCCCGGTTCACCCGAGGATGCCCTCGACGGCTGGATCGACCGGTTCCGCGTCGCGATTGACCGCACGCGTCCGGCGGATGACGGTTTCCTGATGCCCCTTTCCGGTGGTCGGGATTCCCGGATGATGCTCCTGGAGCTGCTGTCCCTCGGGACCCCTCCCCGGGAGGTCGTCACCATCGGCTCGCGGGGCAACGCCGACGTCCGTCTCGCGCGAACGATCGCGCGGAGGTCCGGACTGCCGATGCGGGAGGTCGGTCCCTCCCGGTCGACGTGGCTCGAGGCCGAGCGGATCCGGCACTCCCGATGCGGGTACGAGGCGGTGGAGCATGCCTGGCTGCTCCCGCTGTGGTCGGAGCTGCTTCGCGGCGGCCACGGCTGGTACGACGGCCTGGGATGCGGCTCGGTGCTGAGGAACCCGCTGAACACCCGTCGAATGCACGACCTGCTCGGCACGGGGGCGCTCGACCAGTGGTGCCGCGAACTCTTCGCCCTGACCTCGGTGGTCCCCTCCGGGTGGCTCGAGCGCATCAGTCGTGATTCACCCGTTCCCATCGCCGGCGAGCCCGAGGTGGTCGAGTTCGTGTCCAAGGAACTGGCATCGCACCTGGACCGGCCCAATCCGATCACCAGCTTCACCTTCCACAACTGGGGCCGACGCTCGATCGCCCTCAATCCCTTCGGGCTCTGTCGCGCGTCCCGCGGGATCCGGGTCCCCTACATGGACCCCGATCTCGTCGACTGGTCGCTCTCGATCCCCGCGGGGTGGTCGACCACCCCGGACCTCCAGACGCGCGCCTGCCACCGGCTCTTCCCGGAATACGACGACCTCCCCTTCGAACTCCCTCGCGCGACCAACCGGAACCGCCGACCCGGCCCCGTGGTCCGGCTTCGCGGCAGCCTGCAGCGTCGGCGCTTCTTCGATCGGGAGGGCGCCTGTTTCCGGTCGCTCCATCGACAGGCTGCTGATAACCGCGGGGACCCCGGCGCTTTCAAGGCCGTGAATCTCATGACCCACCTGGTGCTGGCCGATAGCACCCTCAGGCCGGTCCCTGAACCCGGATGACCTCCCCCACGCCGCGACCACCGACATGACCCAACGATCCCCCGACAACCAGGACCATGGCCAGCCCCGGGCGCCCGGTGTCGTGGACCTCGCCCCCTTCCACCGTTCCTTCACCCAGCGGTTGCTGCGGTCGGTCTGGCGGCGTGCCTCCACCGCGGTCCTCAAGCGGGGGTTTGCCGCCTTCGGCCGGGGCAGCGGCATCGACGCCCCGGCCTGGATCTACGGCGCCCGTTCGATCGCCGTCGGTTCGGGGGTCCAGATCTGGCGATCCGCCCGGATCGAGGCGATCAACCACGAGCCCGGCGAGATCAAGATCGAGATCGGGGACGGCGCGGTCCTCCAGCCCTACCTCCACCTCGCCGCGGTCACCTCGGTCCGGATCGGTGAGGGTGCGGGGATCGGAAGCCACTGCTTCATCACCGACCACGACCACCATCTGCCCGACGCCTCCACCAGCGTGCTGAGCAGTCCCCAGCTGGTCACCGCACCCACCAGCATCGGCGCCCACGCATGGATCGGCGATCATTCCTGCATCCTCAAGGGCGTCAGCATCGGCGACCGTTCGGTCATCGGTTCCGGGAGCGTGGTGACGAAGGACGTGCCCCCGCTGAGCATCGCGGCGGGGGTTCCGGCCCGGGTGATCAAGGTCTGGGACGAGGACGCCAACCGCTGGGTCCGCTCCGGCGCGCGCTAGCCGATCTCGTCGAGTGCGCGTTCCAGGGGCTCGTCGTCCTCCGCCCCCCTCCGGCGACGGCGGACCGGCGGTTCGCGACCGATCATGGTCAACCCCACCACGACCATGCTGAGGGCGAATCCGGAGGCCGACCACATCCCGGTGCTGATCCCGTCCGAGACCACCCTCGCCAGCTCGCCCGCGGTGTCCGGATCCTCCTCGCGAAGCTTGCGCAGTGCGTCGGCGTTCCCCCGGGCCGCCCGGTCGAGCAGCGAGCTCTCCGCCAGCGTCGCGTGCGCACGCAGCTCGGGGTCCCGGTCGAGCTCGGCTGCCTGCGTCCCCGCGATCACCGCTCCCATCGCGGCCAGCCCGATGACCGCGCCCGACTGCCGGAAGGTCTGCAGCACCCCGCTCGCCGTGCCCCGGCTGGTGGAATCCACCCGGCCGAGTCCGTCGGTGTTGGCCGGGAGCTGCACGAACGGCACCCCGGTCCCGATCGTGCACATCCCGATCGCCATGACCAGGTAGCTGCGCTCGTCCATGCCCAGCGCAAGCACGCCCAGTCCGACCGAGATCAGCGCACCACCCAGGATCACCGGCACCCTGCCGCCCATCCGGTCGAACGCGCGGCCGGCCGCGTAGATCATCAGCGCCGCCGGCAACAGCACCGGCAGCATCGCGAGTCCGGCCCGGTCCGGGCTGAAGCCCATGACCACCTGGAGGTGGATCACCACGAAGATGGAGACCCCGGTCAGACACGCCTGCGCGCAGAAGAGCAGCAGCGAGTCACCGAGGAACGTCCTCATGCGGAACAGGCCCAGGGAGACGATCGGATCCTCGATCCTGAACTCGATGACGGCGAAGCACACGAGCAGCACCACCCCGGATGCGAGCAGTCCGATGGTGATCGGGCTGTCCCACCCCCATTCGCTGGCCTGCTGGATCGCGATGATCAGGCTCGGCATCCCCAACCCCAGCAGGATCGTGCCCAGCCAGTCGAACCTGATCAGGGGTTTCCTGACGTCCGGGATCCTCAGGATGATCGCGGCCACCGAGACCACCGCGGCCACGGGGACGTTGAGCAGGAAGCAGTAGCGCCACGACCCGTATTCGGTGATGAACCCACCCAGCACCGGACCGGCGGTCAGGAAGAGCAGCGGGATCCCGGCGTAGACCGCCATCGCCTTCCCTCGTTCACCCGGCGCGAAGGAATTGATCACGATGGCGCTGGAGGACGGCTGCATGATCACCGCGAAGAATCCCTGCATGATCCTGAATCCGATCAGCGCCTCCCCGTTCCAGGCCAGCCCCGACAAGAGCGACGAGACCCCGAACCCGATGATGCCGATCACGAACGCCCGCGGCTTGCCGATCACGTCTCCGAATCGACCGCCAAGCGCCATGAACGAGGCGAGGATCACCAGGTAGGCGACGATCACCCACTCCAGCATGTTCTGGTCGACGCCCAGGCTCTTCTGGATGGAGGGAAGCGCCACGGCCACCACCGTGGTGTCCAGCATGATCATCGCCAGCGATCCGGTCATCGCGAGCAGGATCAGCCACCTGCCGGGCGTGGCCACCACCTGCTCATCCGCGCGCATCTCTGGATCCTGGTTCGCCAAGGCGACCTTCCCTCTGGTTCAGCCTGCGTTGTTCTCGCTGGGTCGCGGGGACACGATGACCTCGAGTCGGTACCGGGGCGAATCCGCCCGGGTGCCGACCTGCGGCTGCACGTACACCAGTTCGAGGGTGGTCCGCCCCGGTTGCTGTCCCCGGAACCTGAGGTACTGCGACCCGACCTCCTCCTGCATGCGCTTCTGGTCGGCGGTCCGATTGAAACGACTCCCGTCGGGCAGCAGCACGTTCTGGTCGATCTGCTGGTCGATCTCCCACTGGAATCCGGTCACCGGGTTGGACTCGAGTTCGACCACCAACTGCTGGCCCGGTGCCAGTCGGACCAGCTTCCCGGAGTCGGCGAGGCCGACCATCACCGCGTCCTGGGACACGCCCTGCGGCAGGGACTGGCATCCGCCACTCGCGAACAGGGTGACGCCCGCCAGGAGGACCGCCACCTTCGTCATCGACCACCTGTTGAATCTCATGTGTCCGCCTTTCCGTTGGTTCGAGCCATGATCACCCGGTCGGGCCTCACCCCTGCCGGTGCAACAATCTATCAAGTCCGAGGAATCCGACCGGCATCGAGGTGCCTCCGTCGAGCGCGAGCTCGGCGAGGGCCGTGCCCAGCGCGGGAAGGAACTTGAAGCCGTGCCCGCTGAAGCCCGCGGCCAGCACCACCCGGTGGTCCTGCGGGTGGCGGTCTATGATGAAGTGACCATCCTCGGACATGGTGTACAGGCAGGTCTTCAGGGACGTGACCGGCCCGAACGCCGCGGGGACCCGCGACGCCAGCCCGTCGAGCACCATCCGTTCGTCCGCGTCATCGACCTCCCGGCGCATCGTGTCCGGGTCGCAGCGTTCAGCCCGGCAGTGCCGGGCGACCTTCACGCCTTCCGGTCCCGGAAGCCCCGGACAGCGGGGGAACCCGTACTGGATGGACTCGTCGTGGTCCGCGAACAGCCAGACCGGCAGTCGCCCCTCCTCGACCAGGTCCGGTCGACCCGGACGGGTCCAGCCCAGGAGCTGGCGCTGGGGCTCGAGCTCGACGTCGAGGTCCGGGAGGAACCGCTTCATCCAGGGTCCGAGCGCCATCACCACCGACCCCACCCGGTGGCTGGAACGCTCGGTCCGGACGAGGATGCAGTCCTCCTCCGGTTCGACCCGTTCGATCCGCTCGCCGGTGAGCAGCCGTCCCCCGCTGGCCACGCCCTCCCCGAGCAGCACCTCGATCGCGTGTTCGGGGCAGACGATCCCCGCCGCGGTCTCGTGGAAGCAGACGTGGTCCTCCGGGATCCTCAATGCCGGCCAGCGCCGCATCGCCTCCCCGGGCTCCAGCAGTTCGTGCGCGAGACCGTGCTGACGCGCACTGTGCAGCGATTCGCCCACGTGCCGTCCGTCCCGCGGTCCGATCCACGCCCCCCCGGTCGGGATGAACACCCGCTTGTCCGATCTTCGATCGAGTTCGGTCCAACGCGACCTCGAGTACACCCCCATCGGCACGTAGTCCGGATGCTCGAAGTACGCGATCCTGAAGATCCGCGACTGGCCGTGCGAGGAACCCCTGTCGTGGACCGGCTCGAACTGGTCGATCCCCAGCACGCTGATCCCCCGGGTGCCGAGCGCATGGAAGGCCGCGGCCCCCACGCCGCCCAGTCCCAGAACCGCAACCTCGTAATCGACGGCACGCATCGAGTCGTTTCTCCATGGAGTGACCCGACTGTAGCACCGATCCGACCCCGATTCCTCAGGAGAGTCTGGCCGCCGGTTCCGAGCCCCGGGCCCGCACCGGGGTGAAGCGTATGAAGCCCAGTCGTTCGCGGTCGTCGGGCACGGCGGTCGCCTGCAGGTTCCATGCGCCCGGCCCGAGGGTGATCTCCCCGGGCGTCCCGTCAAGCACGAAGACCACCTCGTCCTCGACCCCGCGGACCACCATCGGCGGCCCGCTCCCGCCCCCCACCATGGTGAGTTCGATCCGGGTGTCCTCCACGACCTCGAAGTCCACGGCCATCGTCGCATCCGCCTCGTGCTCGATCGGTGATCTCAGGTTGAAGACCAGTTCCTGGTCGCTGATGAAGACCATCGATCCCGAGAGGTTGTCCTCCAGCTCGCCCCTGGCCTCGACCTCGTAGGTGGTCCCGTCGATCGCGGCGGACCGCATCATGTGGAGGCACGGCCCCCGACCGGTCTCGACGTGTGCGGTGACCAGGACCGTGTTCCAGATCACGCCCTCCCGCTGTCGGGGCTGTGCGTCCCGTGCCATGTATTCATCACGCTTCATCGCGTCCTCCAGACTGCCCGGTGGGGACTCGATGATCGATACGCGCCGAAGGCCCGCGATGTTTGCCGGATTGCCCGTCCCCTCAGCGAATCCTGAGGGTCCGGATCTGGAACGGTTCCAGCCGCAGGGTGCAGCGACCCTCCTCCAGCACGAGCCCCTCCCCCGGGAGCGGTCGTTCGAGGAGGTCGACCACCTCGACCTCGTGGAGGTCCGGAGGCAGCGTGAACCCGACGGCTTGCGAACCTCCCCGCATCTCGACCACCCGCACGATCCATCCCGATCCGTCCTCGGCCTCCTTGAGGGCGCTGAGCTCGATCCCCGCGGCCGACCCCAGGCCCTCGAGGCAGCTCCACCGGGTCCCCGCCGCCCCCGACCTGCCGGCGTTCGCGGTCATCGTCCGCGCGGGGCGGAGCAGGCGCTCCGCCTCCTCCCAGACCCCCGCGGTTCGCCAGTCGCCTTCATGGGGCATCAGCCCGTAGGTGAATCGATGCACGCCGCGGTCCGCCTCGGGATCGGGGAACCCCGACGACCTCGCCAGCGAGAGTCCCATCCGGCGTCCGTGGCAGGAACGGCCGATCCGGGACCCGTCGTCGAGGACCGCCAGTCCCCGGCCCGGTTGGGAGAGGTCCATCCAGAGGTGGCCGGGAACCTCGAAGGCCGCTCGGTCCCAGCTGGTGTTGGCGTGGGTGGGTCGCTGGATGCTCCCGAACTGGATGCCGTGGGTCGCGGACCTGGCTCGGATGGTGGGTGCGAACTCCGCCCTGAGCATCGTGTCGTCCTCCCGCCAGTCGAGGTGGGTCTCGATCCTGATCACCGGGGACTCCGCCTCCAGGACGTATCGCTGGGTGATGCGGCTGGCGGTCCCCAGCGAGCGAACGCATTCGATCACGCCCCGAAGCTCGGATCGCTCCACCAGTTCGACCCGTTCCGCCTCCCCGTCCTGGACCGCACGGTGGTCGACGTAGTCGCGGTCGAGGTCCCAGGCCTGCCATCGTCGCGGACGATCCGCGTGCAGCACCAGGGTGTTCAGCGG
This sequence comes from Phycisphaerae bacterium, assembly GCA_002862305.1. Taxonomy (GTDB): domain Bacteria; phylum Planctomycetota; class Phycisphaerae; order Phycisphaerales; family SM1A02; genus UBA8087. The sequence continues at coordinate 25,307 of PKCS01000009.1, forward strand.
CTCCTCGATGGGAAGCTCCCCCGCGGCCCCCCCGAGGGAGCCGATCCGTCCCGTGGGGTCCACGGTGAACCGGCAGAGTCCGTTCTCGAGGGTCGTCCCCTCCGCCCGGACCGGATGCTCCGGACGGTCCGGCTGTTCCAGGTCGATCATCCGGATCCCGACTCCCGGCAGGTCCCTGGCCAGCACCGGACCGGCCTCGGTGTCGACCACTCGATCGGACCCGCAGGAAGCGGGGTTCCAGACCAGCACCGGGCGCGCGAGGGTCCGGGTGTCCGCCCGCGCCACCGCCTCGCGGAGTGCCTCCTCGATCAGCTCGTGGCAGGTGCCGTGCAGCTCGTCGAGCTGGCGATGGGCCTCCCGGTTGACCTCGTTGATCGACGAGCCGGGGAGGATGTCGTGGAACTGGTTCAGGAGCACCGTCTTCCAGGCTTCATCGAGGCGAGCCGTTCCTTCCAGGGCAACGCCCGCCACCCGGTTCAGGTACCCCAGTGCCTCGATCTCGCGCAGCTCGCATTCGGCCCTCCGGTTGGAAGCCTTGAGCCGCGCCTGCGAGGTGTAGGTGCCCCGGTGCAGCTCGAGGTAGAGCTCCCCGTCCCACTGCGGGCCGCGGGGATGCTCCCGGAACTCCTCGTGGAGTCGCCGGCAGAACCCGCGGGCGCTCCCGTGCTCGACCTCGGGAAGCCCCGCGGCGATGGACGCGTTGCGCGCGTTGCTCATCTGCACGCGATCCGGGCCACCGCCCCCGTCGCCCCAGCCGTAGGGCTGGAGCCAGGTCCGGCACCCCGCCCCGTCGGACGCCAGCATCCGCTTCTCCGCGTCGATGAAGTCCTGCGGGTCGATCGACGAGTTGTAGTTGTGGCCGGGCGTGAAGTGGGTGAGGAGGCAGCTCCCGTCGATCCCCTTCCATTCGAAGGTCACGTGCGGGAACCGGTTGGTCTCGTTCCAGGCGATCTTGTTGGTGATGAAGGTGTCCAGCCCGCAGCCCCGGCAGATCTGGGGGAGCGAGGCGGGGAACCCGAAGGTGTCGGGAAGGTAGAGCGCATCGTCCTTCGCCCGGTCCCCGAATCGATCCCGGAAGTACCGGGTGCCATGCTGGATCTGCCTGATCAGGGACTCCCCGGAGGGTATGTTCGCGTCCGGCTCCACCCACATCGCCCCGAAGGGTTCCCAGCGCCCTTCCTCCACCCGCCGGGTGATCTGCCTGAACAGCTCGGGACTCCCCTCCTCGATGAACCGGTACTGCTGGGGCTGGCTGCAGAGGAAGCGGAACTCCTCCTGCTCCTCGAGGTTTCGCAACTGCGTGGCGAAGGTCCGCATGCACTTGCGTCGGGTCTCGGACAGCGGCCACAACCACGCGGTGTCGATGTGGGCGTGCCCGATCGCCACGCAGCGCGTCGATCGCTTCGGACCCTGTTCGAGCAGCGACCTCAGTTCGGGCAGCCTGCGCTCGAGCCGCGCTTCGGGACCTTCCGAGAGGATCGAGGACTTCAGGTCCCTCAACCCGCGTTCGAGTCCGTTGGCCAGCGACTCGGACTCGTTGGAGGTCCGCATCAGCTTCACCGCGAACATCCAGTCCCTGCAGAAGTCCCGAGCACCCTCGTCGTGGAGTTCGAGGGCCGCCTGCTCGAGGCGTCCCGGGGACTCCTCCCCCCAACGACCGTGCTCCTCGGCATGCTCCCACCAGAACATGGTCGCCCCCAGGGGACGATTGCAGGCGGCCTCCACCAGCAGCGAGGTGGCCTCGATCCCCGTGAGGTCGAGGCGGGCGTGGTGGTGGTACGGGTCGAATCCCTGGTGCGGCACCCCGTCGATCCAGAGCAGGGCCTCGGTCCCGCTGGAGAAACGAAGCACGACCCGGTCGTTGCGCATCGAGGGCGGAACCGCGCCCCGGAGCCGGAACCACGCCGTCGACCAGACGGGTCCCCACCGCCAGCCGGTCCGCACCGCCTCGAAGTCCCGCTCCTCGACCTCCCCGGGTTCGAGGTGATCGGAACACTGGTGCACGTCGACCGCCAGTTCCACCCGCTCGCGGACCACCAGCTTCCGAAGGAAGTCGTCGTGGAAGGTCTCGAAGCCAAGGGCCGCGTACTCGATTCGATCAAGCATCCAACGAGTTTAGCGGAGTGTCCCCCCACATGGACCCGATGCTCAGGCCGGTTCCCCGGTGCCGAGTTCCAGCCCGACGTCGCCCATGCCCCGCCATCCCTCGCGGACGTTGATGGCCCGGATCCCCCTGCGCTCCAGTCCCGCGCAGGCCACCGCGCTTCGCACCCCCCCGAGGCAGTGCACCAGCAGCGGGAGGTCGTCCGGGGGCAGCTCCTCGTTCGGATCCTCCAGTCGCGTGTACGGGATGTTGCAGGCGCCCACCACATGTCCCTCGGTGAACTCGTCCGGTCGGCGCACGTCGAGCACCCGGTGTCCGTCGGCGACGTGCCGGGCCATCTCCGCCGCGTCGATCTGCCGGCTCGCCACCAGTCGTGAAGCGCCCTCCCCGTCGGCCCACCCCTGGAACCGTTCGGCCTCGCAGTGGGCCACCACGTCGTCCAGACCGATCCGGACCAGGCCCCGCACCAGTCGTTCGACGTCCGCCTCCCCGCAGATCAGCCCGATGGGCTGGCCTGGTTCGAGCAGGGAGCCGACCGCCGCGCTGAACAGCGGCCCGGTCTTCGTCCACAGCGCCCCCGGCAGGTGCCCCGTCCTGAACGAGTCCCAGCTCCGCAGGTCGACGACCGCGAGTCCCTCCTCGAGCATCCGTTCCGGCGTCCGGGACTCCGGTGCCGGCACCTTCTCGAGCAGCGGCACCCCGTCCCGGTTCTGGCGCTTCATCCGGGCGAAGTACAGGGGTGGCGACGGCTGGCCGCTGAGCATCCGCTCGACGAAGCGATCCTCGTCGTCGAGGTCGCCGAGCGCCGCATTGAATCGACGCTCGTAGCCCACGGTCGACTGCGGGACCGCACCCAGCGCCTTCCCGCACGCGCTGCCCGCGCCATGCGCGGGCAGCACCTGGAGGTAGTCGGGGAGCTGGAGGAACCGGTGCGCGGAGGCGACCAGTTCGCGGGCCGCCCGTTCCTTGGTCCCCTCGAGGCCGGCCGCGGTCTCCAGGAGGTCGGGTCGTCCGAGGTCCCCCACGAAGACGAAGTCCCCGCTGAGGATCCCGATCGGCTGGTCGGCCCCTCCACCCACGTCCGTGACCTGGTAGCAGAGGTGCTCCGGGGTGTGGCCCGGCGTGTGGAGTGCCTTGAGTTCGATCCCCCCCACCACGATGGTCTGGCCGTCCCGCAGCTCGGTGTGGTCGTGGTTCGCGAGCCACCGCGCGTTCCAGTCCTCGCCGCCCTCGCCGGACACGTACGCGTGCGCGCCGGCGTCCACCGCCAGCTGCCTCGCCCCGGAGAGGAAGTCGGCATGGACGTGGGTCTCCGCGACCGCGGTGATCCGGAGGCCGTGGGAGTTCGCCAGCTGGAGGTACACGTCGACGTCCCGGGCGGGGTCGATCACGATCGCCTCGCCCGTCCGCTGGCAGCCGATCAGCCAGGCGGCGTGCGCCAGGTCCTCGTCGTAGATCTGTCTGAGCAGCACGTCGTGCCTCCGGGCTGTGATTGTGATCGTTCCGGTTGGCCGTGTCGAGGTCCCGATTCGGTATCTTGTCCCCATGACGCACGAATCCCAATCAGCATCGCCGGATCCCGGGGACCCCGAACTCGTCGAGGAGGCGATGGCCCGCCGGGTCAGTCCCGTCTACTTCCCCTCGCCGGAGGAGCCCTCCGACTACGAGACGATCCGGTTCCTGGAGGGACCCCAGCAGGCCGTCGACGAGGCCGCGACCCTCGACGGCTTCACGGAGGAGTTCAGGCGAGCCTTCGACGTGTTCGGCGAGCTCTCGCCCTGCATCACGTTCTTCGGCAGCGCGAGGACCAGGCCCGACGATCCGCTGTACGAGACCTGCCGGGCCACCGCCTACCTCGTGGCGAAGGAGGGGTTCACGGTCATGACCGGTGGGGGTCCCGGCATGATGGAGGCCGCCAATCGAGGCGCCTCCGAGGCCGGTGGCCGTTCGATGGGCGCCACCATCCGACTCGAGCACGAGGAGGCCGCGAATCCCTACGTCACCCGCGAGGTGCCCTTCGAGCACTTCTTCGCCCGCAAGACGGTGATGGTGAAGTACTCCTACGGATTCGTGGTGATGCCCGGTGGGCTCGGGACCCTTGATGAGTTCTTCGAGATCATGACCCTGATCCAGTGTCGAAAGCTCCGGGAGTTCCCGGTGGTGCTGATGGGAATGGACTACTGGTCGGGGCTCGTCGACTTCATGTCGTCCCAGCTGCTGGCCCGCGAGATGATCAGCCCCGAGGATTTGAACCTCTTCCACATGACCGACGATCCCCGTTCCGCGTGCGCGTTCATCTCGAAGATCGCCGTGCGTCGCTTCAAGCTCCACAAGGGCGCCCCCTCCGCCTGCATTCTCGATTGGAACCAGCACCGTGCACGTCCATGAACCCGAACTGCTCGTCTACCTCTCCGGAGAGGTCCATTCGGACTGGCGCACCGAGCTTCAGTCCCTCGCCGAGGACCGCGAGGTCCGGTTGCGCTTCGCCGCTCCCATCACCGACCACCCCGCGAGCGACGCGTGCGGTGCGGCCACCCTCGGCCCCGAGGACACGGCGTTCTGGCATGATCACAAGGGTGCGAAGCTCAACGCGATCCGCGCCCGGGTCCTCATGGGCCGTGCGGACGTGGTGGTCGTCCGCTTCGGGGAGCAGTACCGGCAGTGGAACGCCGCCTTCGATGCCGGCTGGGCCCTCGCCTCGGGGATCCCCCTGATCACCCTGCACGACGCGTCACTCGACCATGCGCTGAAGGAGGTGGACGCCGGCGCCCTGGCGGTGGCCAGGACCCCCCGCGAGGTCATCGACGCGCTCCGCTACGTGACGAGCGGCGACCTCCCCGATGGATGGAGGTCCTGACGTGTCCGACTCCGCCAACCGACGGACGATCGCCCTCATCTCCGAGGTGTTCTGGGAACCCGACGGCCCCCAGCGACTTCGGGAGCGACTTCGCGAGGCCAAGGACCTCGGGGCGGAGGTCGCGGTGCTCCCCGAACTTCCCTTGAATCCCTGGTCCCCGAGCGGGCGGACCCCGTATCCCGAGGACGCGGAGCCCCTGGACGGCCCTCGAACCTCCACCCAACGGGAGCTGGCCTGCGAGGTCGGGATCGGCCTGGTCGGGGGCTCGATCATCCTCAATGAGGCGGGGGTCCGGCACAATACCGCACTCGCTATCTCCGCAAGTGGTGATCTCACAGGAGTTTGGGAGAAAGCACACCTGCCCGACGAACCGGGTTTCCGGGAAGCCGACCACTATCGTCCCGGGACCACCCCCTTGACCCCCCTGCATGGGTTCGGATTTCCCATGGGACTCCAGATCTGTTCGGACATGAATCGACCGCACGGCTCGCAACTGCTTGCTGCACAGGGAGCTGAGATCATCCTTGCCCCCCGCGCCACCGAATCCGCGACCTGGGATCGCTGGCGACCGGTCCTGGTGGCGACTGCGCTGACGGCCTGCTGCTGGGTGGCCACCGTCAACCGCCCCCGGCCCGAACAGGGCGTCCTCATCGGTGGCCCATCCTTCGCCGTCGATCCGGACGGCCAGGTGCTGGTCGAGACGGTCGATCGCCTCTCGGTCTTCAGCTACGACCCGGGCACCCTGGGCGAGCACCATCGGCGCTACCCCGGGTACCTTGCGCTTCGGTCGGACCTCTATGCACCGGCCTGGCAGGCGATTCTCGACGCCGACTCCCCGAGCTGACGTCCCTCGGTCCGAGGTTCGTATACTCGACGGCCCTCATGGCCGGGGTTCGTCCCCGCGGCCGTCCTCACGACTTCCTCACCGAGCGAACTCCATGTCCGGCCTTCGAACCTTCCTGGCGGGTACCGTGCTCGCCCTGCCCATCGTCCCCCCTGCCTCGGGCGCCCCGGAGCCTTCGGTTCCCCAGGCCCCCGACGGTTTCCAGAGCTCCTGGGCGCTCGACCACGATCGGACCTGGGTCGGCAGCGCCTTCCACGCCAACCGCTGGCAGGACTGGAGGGTCCGCGATGGTCGGCTGGAGTGCACCGAGGTCGCCGAACGGCTGCCGATGCGCACCGTCCAGGTCCTCACGGAGACCCTCGATCCGAAGCGTGGACCGATCCGACTCCGGGTCTCCCTGGGGGAGATCGAGCTGCCGTCCACCTTCTCCGGGTCGAGTCGTGCGGGGTTGATCATCGGGTGCGGCGGTCCCGGCATCGACTACCGACTCACCGCGCTGGTGCACCACCAGCCGGCCCCCGACGGTGGGCTGGTGGTCCTCGTCGACGAACACGGGTCGGTGACCATCCGAAGCAACGAGCAATCGGTCCCGGGGGCGTCCAAGTGGGTGATCACCGGCGACGTCACGGACGACGACCTTCCGCTGCTCTCGAGTCCCGCCGAGCCCGCCAGCGCGACGCCGTCCACCCTGGTCGGCGTCGATGGCTTCGAACTCACCGTCGAGATCACCGGGGCGGGTCCGTCCTACCGGGTCGACGCCCGCGTCCACGACGCCGAGGGAACCACGCCGATCTCGCACGCCGTCGCGAAGGCGGTACCGCTGCGGTTGGTGGAAGGTGGCTTCGGCGTGGTGTCGAACCACGGCCCGTCGGATTCCTCGCTGGGTTGGTGGTTTCGCGGGTTGTCCGCGCGGGGGGAGGGCGTGGTCTCGCAGGCCATGCGTGAGTTCGGCCCGGTCCTCGGGACCCTCTACACCCTCGATGGGAGCGTGGTGAAGATGACCGCGCAGTTCCCGCCGCTGGGGGACCGTGATCGATGGAGCGCATCCCTCCAGGTGCAGACCGATCCACGTGCAGGGTGGGAGACGGTCGCGACCGCACCCATCGACCGGGACAGCCGGACCGCGCACTTCAGGGTGGAGGGGTGGCGGCATGCGGAACCCGTCCCGTACCGGGTGGCCTACGCCCTCTCGCGTCGTGACGGGACGCTGGTCGCGAACGACTATCGCGGCGTGATCCGTCCGCAGCCCGCGCCCGAGTCCCCCCTGCTCGTCGCGTCGCTCTCCTGCCACAAGACGTTCACCGGCGGCCTTGCCTGGAATCCCGACGGCCTGTGGTTCCCGAACGAACGCATGGTCGCGGCCCTCGTCGAACGCGACCCGGATCTCGTCTTCTTCGCGGGCGACCAGATCTACGAGGGTGACCTGACGCCCGCTCGCCAGCGGACCGAGGATGCGTACATCCTCGACTACCTGTGGAAGTACACCCACTGGCACTGGGCGTTCAACGACCTGCTTCGCGATCGCCCGGCGGTGGTGATCCCCGACGACCACGACGTCTACCACGGGAACATCTGGGGTGCCGGTGGCCGCCGTGCCGTGCGGTCGGAAGGCCGCAGTGCACAGGACTCCGGTGGCTACAAGCGTCCGCCGCGTTTCGTCAACGCCGTGCACCGGACCCAGGTCGGCCACCTTCCAGACCCCGAACGCGACGAACCGATCGGAGCCGGGTACACCACCTACCACACGTCGTTCCAGCTCGGGGGCGTGTCCTTCGCGGTCATCGCCGATCGTCAGTACAAGGAATCACCATCGGTCGCGGTTCCCGAAGGCAAGGTGCGGAACGGTTGGTTCACCGCCGAGGGATTCGACGTCGTCACCGACGGGGACCCTCGTCGAAGTCCCCTGCTCGGACCCGAGCAGGAAGCGTTCCTCGAGGGATGGATCAGCGACTGGACCCCCACCACCTGGATGAAGGTGCTTCTCTCCCAGACACCGTTCGCCTGCGTGCAGACGTTGCCCGAGGGTGCCGCGGGCGGCGTGCAGCCGGGACTCACGGTGTTCCCCGTCGGGGGCTATCCCCGAAACGACGTGCCCTGCGCCGACGCGGACAGCAACGGCTGGCCGATGCACGCACGTGATCGCACCCTCGACCTGCTCAGGCCGGCGCAACCATTGCATCTCTGCGGCGACCAGCACCTGGCCTTCGTCGCGCAGTATGGAGTGGACCGGCAGCGTGATTCCGGCGTGGTCTTCTGCAGTCCCGCGATCGCGAACACCTGGCCGCGTCGCTGGATGCCGCGGAACGCCGACGGTGCGCCAGACCCGCTCGGTGAACACGTCGATGGGTTCGGGAACCTCGTCGCGGTCGACGCCGTCGCGAATCCCTTCAAGACCAACGTCCCCCCCATCGCGCTCAACGACCGGTGCCCCGGTTACGGGCTCGCCCTGCTCGACCCCGTGAGCGGGACGATCACCCTCGAGGCCTGGCCGAGGTGGTCCGCGGGGGCGGAGCGTCCTCGCCAGTTCGCCGGCTGGCCGCGCACCTACCGAACGCACGCGTTGCTCGAATCGGCGTGGTCGTGGCAGCTTCCCCTCGAGGACCCCCGGCTCGCCGGACTCGAACACGGTGCCCTCGTCGAGCTTCGCGACGCCGGAACCGATCAACTGGTTCGGATCATGCGTCTCAGCTCCGACGCCCCGGGCTCACCGTGGCGCGTGCCTGCACCGGGTGACTATTCGGTCCGGATCACCGCGCCCTCCTCCGAGGAACCTGTGCGGTTCCTCATGCCAGCCCGGCGTGTTCCCGCCAACTGATCAGTACTCGTCCTGGTCGGACGTTCGTAGGTGGTCAAGGCATCACGGTGGCGGTTATAAAGTCCGATAAATATATACCTCGTTCAAAGCCTGGTCTTGCGATCCTGGCGGTCTGTTCACGATGCCTCGCCCCGCTTTGTGTCGTTGCCAGCCCAACGCCAGATCCTGCGGGGTGCCGTGGTTGAGGGGACTCCAGGTGTGGCGATGATCGAGCGAGTCGAACTTCGTCCTGATTGACGTTCCCCGTGGAACATGGGATAACCCAACTGATCCAGATTTCATGCCACGAAAGGACTCGACATGGCCACCCCCCCATCAAAGCGCTCTTCGTCTCGTTCGGCTTCCGCACCCAAGGCGCCTGCCCCACCTGAATCCACCGCAGATTCCCCAGGTGCGACCGCGTCCCCCAAGAAGAAGCGGCGGCTGGGCCGTGGGCTTGGGAGCCTGATCCCCGTTCCGGTCGAGGCGCCCGGGGACGCGACCCCGGCGAGATCCGGAGCGTCCTCATTAGCCAGCCCTGGCCTGGAAGTCCCGGGGGTGGACGCTGCGACTGCCCGCTCGTCTGCACCCAGTGCGGAGGTGAGTGGTGAAGCCGTCCAGAGGCTTCCAGTGGAGTCGATCGTCGCCAATACCTACCAGCCTCGAGCGTCGTTCGAGGCTGAGCCACTCGAGCAGCTGGCGGCGTCGATCAAGCGGTCAGGGCTTATGCAGCCGATCGTGGTACGTTCCACGGGGAACCCTGGCCAGTGGGAACTGGTGGCGGGTGAACGCCGGTTGCGTGCCGTGAAGTCCATCGGTCAGGCTGAAGTCCCGGCACTGGTCGTCGAAGCCACCGATCAGGAAGCCGCCGAACTGGCGTTGATAGAAAATGTTCACCGCGAGGATCTGAATCCGATCGAGCGTGCCTCCGGACTGCTCAAGTTGCACGAAGGCTTCGGGCTGACCCACAAGCAGCTTGCCGAGCGGGTGGGACTCAGTCGAACATCGATCACCAATCTGTTGCGGATCCTCGAGTTGGATGACTTTTCCCGGGCCGCCGTCCAGCGTGGAAGTCTGACCCTGGGGCATGCCAAGGCATTGTTGTCCATCAGTGATCCCGCCATTCGGCGGTCGACTGCAGCCGCGGCCGTGAACGGGGGGTGGTCGGTTCGCGAACTAGAGCGACGGGTCCGAACGCTGTTGGGTACCGAGCAGGGGGAGACCAGCGAAATAAAGAGTCCGATAACGAGCAGGCAAGCCAACGTCGAAGACCTCGAGCGGCGGCTCACCGAAGCGCTGGGCTTGCGGGTGCGCATCGCCCTGGGACGCAAGAAGGGTACGGGCGCCATCCAAGTCCGCTTTGAAACCCTCGAGGAATTCGATCACCTGACCGAACGACTGGGCCTTCCGCCCCAGTGAACGCCTCGAGAAGTCGATTGCCACCTGAACGTGCTCGAACACACGTGATCATCATCGATTCATTACCCAAATGAATCGATCATGCACGAATCAACCTCCTGCTGCCTAGTTGAATCTAAGTCGATCTTTCGCGAACGAGTATCGATCGTTCGCGAAATGCTTTGAATTCCGGTAATTGATCGACGCACCTGGGGCTCCCTGCGGCATGTCCTGATGACGTCCTTGACGCTGAGCGGGGGGGTGGCCCCGATCTGGTGAAATCCCGAGAAGTGGCCGGCTGGTCCTTGAGTCGCCCCCATGGGCGTCCGATGTCAGCAGCAGCCGGTGCGAGGGCACCGGTCCTGCGGGCCACGTGGCCTCGCGGCGTTCCAGGGCTTTTCACGAAACGGTACGACATGACCGCCCCCACCCAGTTCGAAGCCGCCCAACAGGTCGAAGCGATGCGTCGGATGTACCAGCGCGCCCTGTCGATTTGGGCATCCCAGTTGCTCGAACTCAACCGTACTGATTCGTGTTCCCCGGCTTGGAACGCGTTCGAATCCCACGAGGGAACCGATGGTTGGGCCGCCGCGGCCTGATCCCTCGAACGTGTCCGACCGTGCCCGGGGGACGTCAGCGTGGGTCTGCCACGTGTCGGGAGTCCTTCTATGGGTGGAATCTCAGCGGGCGTCGGCTTGATCAGCGGGATCGACTCGGTCAGCCTCATCGAACAGCTGCTCGCGGTCGAGTCCCGGGTGAAGCTCCCGATTCAGGCAAGGATTGCCCGCCTCGCCACGGCGAAATCTGCGCTTCTGGACGTCAACTCCAGCCTGCTCGGACTGCAGTCCTCGGCAAGCGCCTTCCGCATCAACTCGATCTTCGAGTCGATCAGCGCCATCTCCTCCGGTCCGGACGTGGTGGGGGTCAGCGCCACCGGGCGTGCACAGCCCGGTACCTACTCCTTCCTGGTGAAGCAGCTAGCCACGAGTTCGCAGTACATCTCGCGCGGCTTCGCGAGCCGGGACGCCAGTCCCCTGGGGCTGGAGTCCTTCGGGGTCGAGTTCGGCAACGGTCGCCTCGCCTACGACGTCCCCCTCTCCGACCTCAACGGGGGCGACGGGGTGCAGCGCGGGATCATCACCATCACCGATCGTTCGGGAGGCAGCGCGGAGGTCGACCTCAGCCAGGCCACCACCGTCAACGAGGTGGTCTCCCTGATCAACGCGACGTCGGGCATCCGGGTGGAGGCCTCGATCAGCGGCGACTCGCTCGCGATCAACGACCTTTCGGGCGGACTCGGGAACCTGGTCGTCTCGAACGGCGTCGGCAACACCACCGCCTCCGACCTGGGCATCGAGGGCACGGTGAACGACGACCTCCTGCTCGGCGACTTCGTCAATCGACTCGGCCTCGACAGTTCGCTCTCGACACTGAACGGCGGGCTCGGGGTCTTCATCCGCGACGGCGTGACCGACTTCGTGGTCACCGTGGACGGGCAGGACTTCGACATCGATCTCGGCCGCGTCAACGCCCCGATCGCCGGCGACACCCTGCTCTCCGAGCTCGACGGCGGGGGGGGCATCGCGATCAACGACGACCCCGACCAGCCCGACTTCACCATCACCGCCTCCAACGGGGTCGCGGTGGACGTCGACCTCGGTCGCGTCCTCGACGAGGACGGACTGACCGTACAGGATCAGGTGGAGACGGTGCAGGACCTCATCGACCGCGTCAACGGGGTGCTCGCGGAGGAGTTCGGCGCCGGGCAGGTCACGATGACGATCAACGCCGACGCCGACGGGTTCGTGCTCACCGACAACCTCGCCGGTGGTTCCGACCTGGTGATCGCCGGCGCGGGGCCTGGTGGCAGCTCGACCGCCGAGGACCTCGGGATCCTGGGAACCTCGACCGCCGGCGTGCTCTCCGGCGACGTGGTGATCAACAAGGTCCAGACCCCGCGGGCCCAGACCATCCGCGACGCGGCGGAACGGATCCTGGCCCAGACCGGCGGACTGGTCGAACTCTCCGAGAACGACAAGGGGATCGCCCTGCAGTTCACGTCCAACGGCGGCCCGATCAGCTTCGGTGCCGGCGCACCCGGCTTCACCGGCGATCCGGCCGACATCCCGGAACGGACCCTCGCCAACCTCGGCTTCGCACTCGACGACTCGGGCGTGGAGCTGCTCGGCGAGCGGGTGATGGGGGGGTTCGGGACGGTACTGCTCGACCAGCTCAACGGCGGCGCCGGGCTCGGCGGCGCCAGCTCCCTGCTGGTCACCGACTCGGAGGGCAACTCGCTCGCCATCGACTTCCTCAACTTCGAATCGACCTTGTCCGGTCTGATGAACACCGTCAACACCCGGCTCGCCAACGCGGGCGTCGAGGTCCGGATGAGCATCGACCAGGCGGGATCCGGGGTGGTGTTCACCGACAGCGCCGACGGGGACTCGGACTTCACGATCACGGGGTCGATGGCGACCGCCCTCGGGCTCCTGGACGGGGACGATCCCACGACGATAGCCAGCGGGAACCTCGAGGTGCAGTACGTCACCCAGTCCTCGCGACTTTCCGAACTCAACTACGGCAGGGGGGTGGGGACCGGTACCTTCCGCCTCACCGATTCCACCGGGGCCACCGCCACGGTCCGGATCGATTCCGATGCCGACTCCCTCTACGACGTCATGAAGCTGATCAACACCCGCGGGCTGGAGATCAGGGCGGAGATCAACGCCACCGGCGACGGCATCGACCTCGTCGACACCACCCTCGAGAACGGCGCGACCGCGACCTCCCGCATGAAGGTGGAGGACGTCTCCGGGACCGTCGCGAGCGCACTCCGCATCGGGGGGGAGTCCGAGGAGGTCGGGGGCGACCTCCGTGGTTCCTACGCGATCCGGCTCGACGTCGATCCCACCGACACCATCGACGACCTGATCGACAAGCTCGAGCAGGCCGACGCACCGATCACCGCGACGGTGCTCAACACCGGGGCGGGCAACGCCCCGTGGTACCTCAGCCTCACCTCGTCGATCAGCGGCACGGTCGGGGAGCTGCTCATCGACACCGACGGGGTGGACCTCGGGCTGGAGGAGCTGGTCGCCGCCCGCGACGCCGAGGCCTTCATCGGATCCACCGACCCCGCGGACGCCCTGCTGGTGAGCGCCCACCAGAACGAGCTCGACTTCGTGGTCGACGGGCTGAGCATCGATCTCCTGCAGGCCTCCGACCAGCCGGTCACCATCACCGTCGAACGCGACGAGGACTCGATCCTCGCGGCGGTGACCGAATTCACCGAGGCGTTCAACCAGGTGATGTCCAAGATCAACCAGTACGACAGCTATGACTCCGAGACCGAGGTGCGGGGTCCGCTGCTGGGCGACTCCACCGTCTCGCTGGTTCGTTCGCGCCTCTACTCCACGCTCCAGCAGCGGGTCCAGAACGTCGACGGTCCCTACCAGTACCTCTCCCAGGTCGGGATCCGACTGGGATCCAACGGCGCGATCGAGTTCGACGAGGACAAGTTCCGCCAGGCGTACGAGAGCGATCCCGCGGCGGTCGAGGCGCTGTTCACCGCCTACGACGCGCAGACCTCCACCACCGAGGTGCTGGAGGACATCGATCCCGGCATCAGCATCCAGCGCGACAGCACGGTCTACGCCTCGCTCGGTTTCGGGGATCTCTTCGACCAGCTGCTCGACGACCTCACCGACGCGTCGATCGGCACCGTCACCCTCGCCGACCAGCGCTTCCAGACCCAGATCGACTCCCAGACCGATCGACTCGAACTCATCGACCAGCGCATCGAGGCCAAGCGCGAGCGTCTCCAGCGGGAGTTCCTCGCGATGGAGACGGCGCTGGCACAGCTCCAGAGCCAGCAGGGAGCGCTGCTCTCGCTCGGTTCCAGCCTCAACCTTCGTGGAGGGGCCTGACCCCTCCCTCCGGACCAACGACTGACTCGACGCAAGGGCCCCGACCATCCCCATGAACACCAATCCGCAGAACCCGATCTACGGTCCCAACTCCGGCCGCAAGCCCGAATCCGAACCCAAGCGGGCGGCCCCGGTCGCCTCGCCCCGGAACGAGTCCACCCCCAACGCCTACCTCAAGACCAGGGTGCTCGCCGCCTCGCCCGCCGAACTTCGACTCATGCTGATCGAGGGAGCGATCCGCTTCACCGAGCAGGCCCGCTCCGGTCTCGAGCAGTCCCATCCCGAGCACACCTTCGAAGGGTTCTCACGGGCCCGCGCGGTCATCACCGAACTGATCTCGGGGCTTGATCGGGAAGTCGCCCCCGAGCTCTGCGACCGCCTCAACGGGCTCTACACCTTCCTGTTCACCCGGCTGGTCAGCGCCTCCAGCGAACGCTCGATCGAGGCCTGCGACGAGGTCCTCGAACTGCTTCGCTACGAGCAGGAGACCTGGACCCGACTGGTCGAGGCTCTCGGCCGGGAGAACGACTCGGCCTCGAGGATGAGCGAGCTTCCGGATGCACCGCTCCCGGGCGTGTCCGGTCCAGGATCGGGCCTCGACCTCCCCGCGGGGGCGCGCATCTCCGCCACCGGCTAGGCGGCCTTCGCCCGGCGGAGCTTGCGCCACACCTCGCCGGTCACCCCGAGCAGCTCCCGGTACCGTGCGGGTTCGACCAGCCTGATCAGCAGGATGTAGGCCGCCAGGGCGACCAGGAGCATCAGCGGGCACCAGACCAGCAACGCGAGCCAGTCCGGGGTGATCGACCGGGAGCCGAGGGCCACCAGGACGAACGGCAGGCACGCCAGCATCGGCAACCCGTTGATGCGGATGACCTCGAGCACCGAGTGCTCGTGTCGCACGCAGAGCCAGATCATGATCTGCGGGAACAGCGTGAAGAGCACGAACATGCCCCAGGTGAGTCCGATGGCTCCGCCCGCCCAGCTGGCGAGGGCCGCGGTACCGATGAAGAACACCGTCTGGACGAACTGGATCCTGAACCACGTCCCGAACCTGCCGGTCCCCTTCAGCACCGAGGTGCACAGCGACTGCGTCGCCGAGAAGGACTGGGCGATCAGGAGGATCGCCGCGATCTCGATCGCAGGATTCCACTGGGCCCCGAACACCACCGGTATCAGCACCGGAGTGACCGCGGCCGCTCCGATGAACAGGGGCATCGTGAACCCGCTGATGGTCCGTGCGGCCCGCATGAATCCGTGACTCACCCTCCGGGGGTCGTTCTGGAGGTTGCTGAAGATCGGCACCAGGGCATTGGAGAGGTTCACGGTCAGCACCACGTTGACCTGGACCGAGATCAGCGTCGCCCAGGTGTAGTAGCCGGTCTCGGAGCTGCTCGCGAACACCGCCAGCACCAGGGCGGGAACCTGCCGGCTGGCTCCGATCGACCACTGGCCGATCCAGAGCAGGATCGCGTCCTTCAACAGGGGGAGGATCGGTTCCCGGTCCGCCGCCTCGATCTTCGGGAGCGCCCCGGAGATGCGTGCGGAGTTGATCAGGACCGTCAGGGGGAACAGCACCACCGGGAGCACCAGCCCGATCGCGCCTCCCCCCATGAGCACCACCCCGATCGCGATCCCGTACCCGATCACGTCGCCCACCAGGGTCCCGAACGCGATCTGCTCGAACCGGAGGGTCAGGGTGGCGGCGGCCGCGAAGGGGGTGGCGAGCAGGTTGATCAGCGGCCGGATCCCCAGCAGCACGATCATCACCAGCAGGACGTTCGACCGTGCCGGGATCCCCAGCACCTCCATCACGTCGCTGGCGACCGAGTCACCGGTCTCCAGCACCGCGGTCCGACCATCCGGCGATCCGATCGTCAGTCGATCGGTGGCCGCGTCCAGCGAGGCCAGCACGCGTCCGTTCCCGAAGGTCTCGGCGAGGGTGGCATTGAGCAGCGCGGCGTACTGGTCGATCGTGGTCGAGCCGTCCACCGCCACGGGCAGCCGGAACCGGCCCTCCACGTCGCCGCACCGGAGCGAGACCTCGCCCCGGAGGTTCCCGATCAGATCGGGCAACGGCGGATCGGATCGGATCTCCGCCAGGGTGGTGGTTCCCCGCGCCGTCCCTCCGTCGATCGTCCGGATCTCGTCCCCCGACCGGACCGAGATGAACTGCGCCGCCAGGAGGATCGCCACCGCACTCGCCACGCTCGCGAAGGACAGCAGCTTCCAGGCGCTCGGGAGCGCGTTGGCGAGGCGCTCGCCCCGCTGCACCAGCAGGTCCTTCAGTGATTCCGGCCGGACCACGCTCAGGAGGGCGTTGATCCCCAGCGCCACCGCCACCAGCCCGAAGTCGCTGGGGACCAGGAGCCTCGCGAAGATGATCTGGCAGACCAGGGTGAGCGAGCGTCCGACCCCGGTCTGGATCATGCTGACCAGGGATCCCCGGATCGCGTCGCCCTTGTACCCCCGCGGGCCCCGGGAGCCACGTCCCTCGTCGCCGGATTCCAGCGCTCCGGGAGGGGGGGCTTCGCGTTCGCTGCCGGGATCAGTCATCGTCGTTTATCCGCCGCCGTGGTCTGGGCGATCCGTCCCCCATGACCGCTTTCTGGATGCAGTTGTCCGATCAATCATATCGAGAAACCCGGTTCAAGCCGATAATGCTCCTGTAGTTGAGAACCTACCCTGCGCTGGGACACCTGCTGATGCTGATCCTTGGCTTCCTGTTCATCATCGCCGTCGTGGTCGCCTTCGGCCTGGCACTCCTGAGGCCGTGGTTCTGCTTCGTGCTGCTCATCGGCTTCGTCCCCATCGAGGGCGTCATCCAGACCTACTTCCCGTTCTTCGCCTCCGACGCCAATCGGCCCCTGCTCAACTACACCGTCGCCCTCACCGGGGCGGCCACCGTGGCGATCCGGTTCTTCCGGGAACCCGACTCGTTCCGCAACGCGGTCAACCCGGTGCTGGTGCTGGTGATCATCCTCCAGTTCCTCGGCTACGCGGCGCTCCTCTGGACCCCCGACTACCCCAACGGCCTCGCGCTCACCTGGTCCAAGGCCCCGTACTCCATCCTGTACCTGCTGCTCACTCCGCTGCTCATCTCGACCCTTCCCGAGTTCGGCCGGGCCCGCATCCCCTTCATCTTCGTCTCGACCGCCGTGCTGATGTTCCTGGTGGCCAGTCCCAACGTCCGGTTCGAGAACGCCCGGCTGGTCAACTACATCGGTGCCGGGATGAAGACCGGGGTGCTCGCCAACGGCCAGCTCGGGGTGCTGGTCCTGATCTTCGTGGCCCTGATGACCTACCAGGGCACCCGCAAGCTGGTCTTTCCCCTCGCGGCCTTCGCGGGTCTCTACGGCCTCGGGATCGGCTTCTACACCGGGGCCCGCGGCCAGGTCATGGCCGGGATCCTCGTGGTCTTCCTCGCCTACCCCTTCGCGCGTCGCATCAAGAACTTCGGGAACTTCATGACCATCGGGGCCGGTCTGGGGATCTTCCTGCTCCTGATGCTGCTGTCCATACGGTTCTTCATCGGCGACGGCAACGCCGATCGCTGGACGTTCGAGAGCCTCGCCAGCGGTGGGGGTCGCGCGGAGATCGTCGGGGTGTCCCTCGCGGCCTACTTCAGCAACCCGGGGTCCTGGTTGCTCGGTGCCGGGACCGGCAGCTTCTCCGAGCTGATGAACAACGAGCATGTCTACCCCCACAACTACTTCGTCGAGGCGCTGCTCGAACTGGGCCTGGTGGGATTCGTGGTCTACCTCGCGATCCTGTTTCTCGTCGCCCGCAGTGCCTACCAGCTCTACGTCAGGCACCGGGAGGACGACTACCTGCGTCCCATCGTGGTGCTCCTCATCGGGGTCGCGCTGTTCGTGCTGCTGATCTCCCTCAAGCAGGGGACCGTGCATTCCCCGGGACACACCTTCGTGTGGTTCCTGCTCATCGCCAGGCTGAACGCCCGCGACCTCTCCGAGGAGTCCCGCGAACTGCAGGCCGAGGACCCCCCCGCCGAGGAGTACCACGAGTCCGAAGCCATGGACGAGAGGCTCGAACATGCCTGATCTCGCCGCTCCAAGGATGGTGGATCCGTGACCAGCGTGGGCATCGTGCAGCCGATCATCCCGAGCTACCGGCAGCCCGTCTTCGCCGAGCTGGCCCGCCGGCCGGGGATCGACCTGACGGTGTACGCCCCCCTCGGGAGAAGCCATGGGTCGCTGCCCGGCACCGGGGCGGTCGACGACTACGCCACGGTGGATGTCTCCGCCCGCAACGCGGGCCCGTTCGTCTGGGACCCGGGGTCGCTCGAGGCGGCCCGGGCCGGACACGAGGTCCTGATCCTCTCCTGGCAGCCGCGGGCGCTCTTCCTGAGGCGAGCCCTTCGCACCGCACGTCGACTCGGGGTGGGCACCATCATCTGGGGACACGGCTACAGCAAGAACGACTCGCCGATGCGTCGTCGGCTCCGGCTCCGGCCCGCCCGCCTCGCGGACGCCTGCCTGTACTACGCGCCCGCCACCGCGGCCCGCGCCCCCCTCGACGGGATCGAGCCCGAACGGGCGTTCTCCGCCCCGAACGCGATCGACCAGAGCGCGATCGAGGCCGCGAAGTCGAAGTGGGCCGAGGTTCCGGGACGACTCCGGGCGTTCCAGACGAGTGCGGGCATCGATCCCGAGCGGACCCTGATCTTCATCTCGCGGATCGAGGAGGACAAGCGGCTGGAGCTCCTCCTGGAGGCCATGCCGCACGTGCTCGAGGCCGACCCCCGGATGACGCTCCTGGTGGTCGGGGAAGGCACTGCACGCGCCTCGGCGGAGGCGTACTCGGACTCCCTGGGCCTCGGGGACTCGGTCCGGTTCCTCGGCGCGATCTACGACGAGGAGGAACTCGCCGGCTGGTGCCTGTCCTCGATCTGCATGACCTATCCCGTGGCGGTGGGATTGAGCGTGATGCACGCCTTCGGCTACGGGCTCCCGGTGCTCACCTCCGACGACCTCGCCAGCCACAACCCCGAGATCAACGCGATACGCGACGGGGTGAACGGGATGCTCTATCGGGAGGGCGACGTGCGCTCGCTCGCGGATGCGATCATCCGGCTGGCCGGGGATCCCGAACTGAGGCGGCGGATGTCGTTGGCCGCCCTGGACTCGGTACGGGGACCGGACGGATGGACGGTCGAGAACATGGTCGACGGGTTCGTCCGCTGCATCGAGGCCGTACGGTCGATGCACCAGCGTGGCTGACCTGCGGCGCCCGGCCTCCGGCTACTGGTCGTGGCCGCCGCCCGAGGGGATCTTGTGGCCGGCATCCACGAGGGTGCGTTCCTGGCGCGCGAGCTCGAGGTCGTGCTCGGCCATCATCACCGCCAGCTCCTCGACGCTGGTGCTGGCCTCCCAGCCGAGTCGTTCCCGGGCCAGGGAGGGATCACCCAGCAGTTCATCGACCTCCGCCGGGCGGAAGTAGCGCGGGTCGATCTCGATGTACCGCTCCGGGTCGAGCTCGTGGTGCTCGAACACCAGTTCGCAGAACCTCCGAACGGGGATCATCTTCCCGGTCGCCACCACGTAGTCACCCGGTTCCTCCTGCTGGAGCATCCTCCACATCGCGTCCACGTAGTCCCCGGCGAAGCCCCAGTCCCGCTGCGCATCGAGGTTCCCCAGGTAGAGCTTGTCCTGGAGCCCGAGCTTGATCCGCCCGGCGGCCCGGGTGATCTTCCGGGTGACGAACGTCTCGCCGCGCCGGGGGCTTTCGTGGTTGAAGAGGATGCCGCAGCTGGCGTGCAGCTCGTAGCTCTCCCGGTAGTTGACGGTGAGCCAGTGGCCGAACACCTTGGCGCATCCGTACGGGGACCTCGGGTAGAAGGGGGTGCGTTCGGTCTGCGGGACCTCCTGGACCTTCCCGAACATCTCAGAGGAACATGCCTGGTAGTAGCGGATCTGCTTGCCGGAGGACTGCTGGCCGTCGCGGACGCCCTCCAGCAGGTTCGAAGTGCCCAGCGCCACGATGTTGGCGGTGTCGATCGGCTGGTCGAAGCTGACCCGGACGTGGCTCTGGGCCCCGAGGTTGTACACCTCGTCCGGCTGGATGCTCCTGATCAGCGCCGCCATCCGGGAACCGTCGGTCAGGTCCCCGTAGTGAAGCTTGAGCCTGGCGCTTTCCAGGTGGGGGTCCTCGTAGATGTGGTCGAGGCGGTCGGTGTTGAAGGTGGATGCTCGCCGGATCACCCCGTGCACCTCGTAGCCCTTGTCCAGGAGCTGTTCCGCGAGGTAGGACCCGTCCTGCCCTGTGATTCCGGTGATGAGCGCTGTCTTCATTGGTCTGTCAGGGTCCGTTCCTGGCTGGGGTCCGGAACCCCCCGGGAATCACGTTCTCCGCGGGGGATTGGCGGTACCTCTCTGGTCTGACCGATGGTACGGTCTGTTGGTACCTAATCGGAGTGCTTGTCTTGGATCTTTCAAATAAGCGCATTTCCGTCACGGGCGGGGCCGGGTTCCTCGGTTCCTTCCTCCTCGAGCGACTTCATGCCCGGAACTGCGGGGAGATCTTCGTGCCCCGTCGCGAGGACTACGATCTGACCACCGAGCGAGGGGTGGCGGACTTTTATTCGGACGCTCGTCCGGACGTCGTCATCCACCTCGCCGCGGAGGTGGGCGGCATCGGCGCCAACCGCGACAACCCCGGCCGCTACTTCTACGCGAACATGGCGATGTCCCTTCACCTGATCGAGCATGCCCGGATCAACGGGATCGAGAAGTTCGTCCAGACCGGCACCATCTGCGCCTACCCCTGCCACACCCCGGTCCCCTTCGCGGAGGAGAACCTCTGGAACGGGTACCCCGAGCCGACGAACGCTCCCTACGGGGTGGCGAAGAAGGCGGCCCAGGTCATGCTCGACGGCTATCGCCGCCAGTACGGGCTGGCCGGCTGCTATCTGCTCCCGGTCAACCTGTACGGACCACGCGACAACTTCGACCCCCACTCCTCGCACGTGATCCCGGCCCTGATCCGGAAGTGCGTGGAAGCCTGCGATTCGGGGAGTGACCACATCGAATGCTGGGGGACCGGCTCGGCGAGTCGGGAGTTCCTCTACGTCGAGGACGCCGCCGAGGGGATCGTGCGGGCCACCGAGGTCATGGACGAGCCCACTCCGATCAACCTGGGCACCTGCATGGAGATCACCATCAAGGACCTGGTCGAACTCATCGCCCGGCTCACCGGTTTCCAGGGCGAGATCCGCTGGGATCCCACGAAGCCCGACGGCCAGCCGCGCCGCTGCCTGGACACCAGTCGGGCCCGGGAGCTCCTCGACTGGGAGGCGGGGACCGGCTTCGAGGAGGGCCTGCGCGAGACCATCGACTGGTACCGGGCGCACCGGGAGTCGATCAGGTGAGCAACCTCCCGGTCAACCTCGAATCAAGCATCCCCCCCGAGCGCGTCACCGATCCCACCCCTCCTCCGTGCGGGTCGGCCTAGGACCCGTCTGGAAGGCCTGTTCAATGTCCGCAGACGTCACGGTCCTCATCCTCACCAAGAACGAGGAATTCAACCTCCCCCACGCCCTCGAGAGCGTCTCGTCGTTCGCACGCCGGGTGGTGGTGGTGGACAGTGGAAGCACTGATCGCACCCTGGAGATCGCCCGGGAAGCGGGGGCCGACGTCTACGAGAACGAGTGGTACAACTACGCGACCCAGCTCAACTGGGGGCTCGACAACACCGGGATCGACACCACCTGGACGTTCCGGCTCGACGCGGACGAGGTGGTGCTGCCGGAATTGCAGAAGTTTTTCCTCGAAGGGATCGATTCCGTCGCGGAGGACGTCGACGGGATCGAGATCCGCCGCAGGATGTACTTCCTGGGTCGGTGGATCAGGCATGGCGGGATCTACCCCAGCTACATGGTCCGCATCTTCAAGACCGGAAGGGTCCGCTGCGAGATGTCGCTCATGGACGAGCACATGGTGGTCGAGGGTGCGATCCACAGGGTGGAGGCCGACATCAAGGACGACAACACCAAGTCGATCCGCTGGTGGACGGCCAAGCACAACTGGTACTCGGACCGGGAACTCTTCGACATCCTCGAGCGACAGGGCACCGGCGGGGGTGCGGAGCTGGTCGTCCCCCGACTGTTCGGAACTCCCGTGGAGCGGAAGCGGTGGATGAAGACCAAGGTCTACGCCCGGGTCCCGCTCATGTTCCGGTCCACCCTCTACTACCTCTATCGCTACTACCTCAGGCTGGGCTTCCTCGACGGGCGCGAGGGCCAGATCTACCACTTCCTCCAGGCGTACTGGTACCGGTTCCTGGTCGACGCCAAGTTCTTCGAGACCAACCGGAATCCACGCATCAAGGAGGAGCTGGTCGAGGAGATCTACCAGTCCCTCAAGGACTAGGCTCACCGGAACCCCCGAACCCGAACCCGAACCCCAGATCCAAGGAACCGATCAGGTGAACCATCCCCAGGTCCGACTCGAATCCGTCCGGAGAAGCCTAGAAACCGCAGGGAAGCCTGTTCAATGTCCGCAGACATCACCGTTCTCATCCTGACCCTGAACGAGGAGTGCAACCTCCCTCGCGCGCTCGAGAGCGTGTCGTCGTTCGCGCGACGGGTGGTGGTGGTGGACAGTGGCAGCACGGATCGAACCGTCGAGATCGCACGGGAGGCGGGCGCCGAGGTGTACGAGCACGCCTTCGTCAACCACGCGATCCAGGTGAACTGGGGACTGGACAACACCGGGATCTCCACGCCGTGGATCTTCCGGCTCGATGCCGACGAGATCGTCATGCCCGAGCTCGCGGACTTCCTCGAGCACGGACTCGCTTCCGTTCCCGACGAGGTCGACGGCATAGAGATCCGGCGGCGGATTCGATTCCTGGGTCGCTGGATACGCCACGGAGGGGTGTACCCCAAGTACCTGGTGAGGATCTTCCGGACCGGTCGGGTCCGTTGCGAGATGGCCTTCATGGACGAGCACATGGTGGTGGAGGGGCGCACCCAGCGGGTCAAGGCGGACATCAGCGACGAGAACGCGAAGCCCCTGCGTTGGTGGACCGCCAAGCACAACTGGTACTCCGATCGCGAGCTGTTCGAGCTGCTCGAGAGCGAGCGCGTCGCCACCCAGCCGGGTTCGGTCCAACCAAGGCTGCTCGGCACCTCGGTCGAGCGCACGCGCTGGTTGAAGACCAACGTCTACGGTCGCGGTCCGCTGGCGCTGAGGTCCTGGCTCTACTACCTCTACCGCTACTACCTGAAGCTGGGATTCCTCGACGGACCCGAAGGGAGGATCTACCACTTCCTCCAGGCCTACTGGTATCGCTTCCTGGTCGACGCCAAGTACTTCGAAGCCGGGAAGTACCCGAGGATCAGGAAGGAACTGGTCGACAGGATCTCCAGCTCCCTCGAGGACTGAGCGCGACCCGACCTCTTCAGGGGGCCTCCTCGGTCCTCCCCTCGAACTGGCGGGGCTTGAGGGGGCGGCACGGGTTGCCGGCGCAGATGGTCCACTCCGGCATGTCCCTGGTGACCACGCTGGCGGCACCGATCACCGCGCCGGCCCCGATCCGCACCCCGGGGGCCACGAAGGCCTTGGCGAAGACCATGGCGTCCTCCCCCACGTCGATCGCACCGATCGTGAGGGGCATCGCCTTGAGGCTCACGTCGTGGCTTCCGGTGCAGACGTAGCAGTACTGGGCCACGGTGGACCGCTCGCGGAGCCGGATCGGCCCCAGCGCGTAGAGGACCGCCCCCGGCCCGACGCAGGACCGGTGCTCGAGGGTCACGTTCCACGGCATGGTCACCTGCGCGGAGGGCGCCACGTACGGGGTGCCCGTGATGGTGGCCCCGAAGCACCTCAGCACGAACAGCCTCCAGGGGTTGAGCGGGTTGGGGGTGATCCGGCAGGCCACGGCCCAGACCACCGAGAAGAGGACCTTGCCGAGCCTGGCCTTCAGGGTGAACGGCGAGTCGTAGGGGGAGTTCTGCTGCTCGTTGACCGGCTTGAGGCGCTGGTTCATGCTCATGGGATCGATCCCTCGCGGTTGCCTGCTCGTCCCTCCCCGAAGCTACCATGGGACCCGTATGCAGCTGAGGATACACAACACCCTAACCCGATCACTGGAGCCGTTCCAGCCGGCCCCCGGAAACCCCGGCCCGGTGACGTTCTACACCTGCGGCCCCACGGTGTACGACTACGCACACATCGGCAACTTCCGGTCCTTCCTCAACGCCGACGTGCTGAGGCGCACGCTCCAGCTCCTGGGCCACGAGGTGGTGCACGTGATGAACATCACCGACGTCGGCCACATGACCGACGATTCGAACGTGGACGGTGCGGGCGAGGACAAGATGGAGCTCGCGGCGAAGCGACTGCTCGAGGACAAGAAGTCGGGGACCCTCCCCGAGGGTCACGACGTCGACCCGGGCGACCCCATGGCGATCGCGGACTTCTACGCCGAAGCCTTCCTGCAGGACGGACGACTGCTGAACCTCCAGGTGGCGCTCGAGGCCGACGAACACCCCGAGCGGCTTCCTCGACCGACCCGGTACATCCCCCAGATGATCGCACTGATCGAGACCCTGATCGACCGCGGCAACGCCTACGTGGCCCCGGACGGGGCGGTCTACTTCGACGTGGCGAGCTACGAGGACTACGGGGCGCTCAGCGGGAACACGGTCGAAGCCCTCCGCGAGGGCGAGGGCGGACGGGTCCTCGAATCCAACCAGGCCGCCAAGCGTTCACCCGCCGACTTCATGCTCTGGAAGCCCGATGCCTCCCACCTGATGCGCTGGCCCAGCCCCTGGGGCGAGGGGTATCCCGGCTGGCACCTCGAGTGCTCGGTGATGGCGGAGGCGCTCATCGGGGTCGACGGGGTGATCGACATCCACTCCGGTGGCGAGGACAACATCTTCCCGCACCACGAGTGCGAACTGGCCCAGAGCCGCTGCGCGACCGGCGCCTCCTGCTTCGCCCGGTACTGGTTCCACACCCGACACCTCATGGTCGAGGGGCGCAAGATGTCCAAGAGCCAGGGCAACTTCTTCACGGTGCGGGATCTTCTGGATCGCGGGGCCACCCCCGCGGCCATCCGACTCGAGCTGATCCGCACCCACTATCGCCAGAACGCCAACTTCACCCTCCAGGGGCTTCGTGACTGCGGCCGCATGGTGGATCGCTGGTGTCGCCTTCGCGAGCAGCTGGAGGCCGGGATCGTGGCCGGCACGGAGGTCCCCGGCCCCCTCGCGCAGGCCCTGCCGGCCTTCACCGAGGCCCTCTGCGACGACCTGAATTTGGCACGCGCCATCGGCGTGCTCAACGAGGCCGCCTCCCGCGCCCGGGCCGACGGGGACGCCGGCGTCGCCGACCCCGGCTCCGCGAGTTCGGAACTCGAGGCCCTGTCGAGGATGGATCTCGTCCTCGGGGTGCTCGATCGAAACCAGTCCCCCGCGGCCGAGCCGGATGACGACCTCGAACGGATCGTGGCGGAACGGATCGAGGCGAGGTCCAGGGCGAAGGCCGAGAAGGACTGGGCCGCGGCCGACGCGATCCGCGACGAGCTCACCGAGCTGGGGATCGCCATCAAGGACGGGCCGGAGGGCACCACCTGGTCGAGGATCATCGAGTGAACCCGGTGCCGATCATCGGACTCTCCGGGGGGATCGCCTCGGGGAAGAGCACGGTCGCGGACGTCCTCGAGGAACTCGGGTGCTTCGTCTCCGACAGCGACCTGCTCGCCCACGAGGTGCTCCTCGAACCCGCGGTCGTTTCCGAGGTGGTCGCCCGCTGGGGCGAGGCGGTGCTCGACGAGGGGGGTGCCGTCTCCCGCGGCGCCGTCGCGCAGCGAATCTTCGGGGACGCGGACGAGCGTCTCTGGTTGGAGGGCCTCGTCCATCCCCGCGTCAACGAGCGCCGGCGACGCGCGATCTCGGCGGTGATCGAATCGCGGGACGTGCCCGCCTGCGTCATCGACGCGCCCCTGCTGTTCGAGGCGGGGGTCGATCGCGAGTGCACGACCACCATCTTCGTCGATGCGCCGCGAGCGCTTCGCCTGGACCGGGCGATGTCGGGACGCGGCTGGGACGAGGCGGAATTCGACCGGCGGGAACGTGCCCAGCTCGACGTGGCGGAGAAGGCCTCCCGCTCCGAGCACGTCATCGTCAACGACTCGGATCCGAAGGTGCTCAGGTCCCGCACGGGCGAGGTCTTCCGGTCGATCATCAGCTGAGCGCCCGGCGCGTCACGACCTGCGATTTACCGGTTTTTCCCCGCCCGGACCGCTCGGCAGCTTGACTTGCGACCGGGCTGGCTTCATCATCGTTCCGACGGTTGGTGATGAGTCCCTGACCCATCCCAAGGCGGGCACGTCAAGCGGCCCCGCCAAGCCCGTCGTCCCCAGTCTCAACCACATCAAGGTCCTCGGGTGCGCGACAGACGCACCGGTGACCGGAAAGAGTTTCGCGGTCCACCCGACCACGGGTGAACCCGCAGCAGCACAGGTATCAATCATGGCTAGCAAGTCCCGTCGGCGCGGACGCAGGAAGAGTGGCTCGAATTCAGGTTCCGGCGGCGTGGCCACCATGGTCCTCGCCCCCGGTTCGGTTCCCACCGATGAGCAGCTGGAGGAGGAGCTTCGCGAATTCGAGAGCGAGACCAAGGGCACGTACACCCCCGCCAAGAACGACCTCACCCTGCCGATGCTGCAGAAGATGTCACCCGACGAGCTGAACAAGCTCGCCAAGAAGGAGAAGATCAAGGACTTCCAGACCATGCCGCGACAGCAGCTGGTCTTCGAGGTCCTCAAGGCCCGCGCCGAGAAGCAGGGCCTGATGATGGCGGAGGGGACCCTCGAGGTCATGCCCGACGGCTTCGGGTTCCTGCGGAGCCCCGAGTACTCCTACATGCCCTGTGCGGACGACGTCTACGTCAGCCCCGCCCAGATCCGGCGCTTCGGCCTGCGCAAGGGTCACGTGGTCAAGGGGCTGATCCGACCCCCCAAGGAGGCCGAGGTCTACTTCGCCCTGCTCCGGGTCGAGGAGGTCTGCGGGCTGGACCCCAAGAAGGTCCACGAGCTCTCCACCTTCGAGAACCTCACCCCGCTGCATCCCAACCGGCGCATCCAGCTGGAGGTGGCCGGGGAGCCGGAGAAGATGGAGACCCGGATCATCGACATGGTCACCCCGCTTGGATTCGGCCAGCGCGCGCTCATCGTCGCCCCGCCCCGGACCGGCAAGACCGTGATCCTGCAGCAGATCACCCAGGCGATCTCGAAGAACCATCCCGAGGCCCACGTCATGGTCCTGCTGGTCGACGAACGGCCCGAGGAGGTCACCGACTTCAAGCGAAACACCGAGGAGTCCGTGGAGGTGGTGGCCAGCACCTTCGACGAGGAACCGCACCGGCACATCCAGGTGGCGGAGATGCTCATCGAGAAGGCCCGCCGGCTGGTGGAGATCGGGGAGGACGTGGTGATCCTCCTGGACTCGATCACCAGGCTCGCCCGTGGCTACCAGGCCGCGATGGGTTCCGGCGGCGCGGTCACCTCCGGGGGCATCAACCCCAAGGCGCTGATCCCCCCCAAGAAGTTCTTCGGATCCGCACGCAACATCGAGGACGGGGGATCGCTCACGATCCTCGGCACCGCGCTCGTGGACACCAATGCACGCAGCGACGAGGTGATCTTCGAGGAGTTCAAGGGCACCGGCAACGCGGAACTCCACCTCGATCGGAAGCTGGTGGAGAAGCGGGTCTGGCCCGCGATCAACATCCCCGCCAGCGGCACCCGTCGCGAGGAACTCCTGCTCGACCCCAAGGAGCACGAGCTGATCGTCAGGCTTCGCAAGGTGGTGGCCGACATGAACGTGGTCGAGGCGATGGAGCTGCTCCAGAGCCGCCTCTCCAAGACCAAGTCCAACGGCGAGTTCCTCATGACCATGAACATGGGCTGAGGGAGGGGAGGATCGCCTCCCTCCGGTCCCGAACCGCCCTCCTTCGGGGAATTCTGGAACCGAAGCCCCCGATCCCGGAGTACCCTTAGTGTCCGGGGACGCTCGGTTCCCGCAACGGCCGCGCCGCCCCGGCGTCGGCACCCGATCACACGGAGCCTTCCATGACCAAGATCCCTCCCGTCCCCCGGCACCACCCCAGAGGCCTGACCGTGGTGGAGATCATGGCCGTGATCGGGGTGATCGTGTTGCTGGTCGGGATCCTGCTTCCCGCCCTCAACGTGGCCAGCGGGAACGCGCGCTGGGCCAAGTCCCAGAACAACATGCGCCAGATCTACCAGCTGATGCGGGAGTACACCACCGACCACCGGGAGACGATCGTGCCCGCCGCCTTCGACTACCGGGAGAACGGCTTCCTCGGGAAGGTCCGTTCCAGCCAGCCGCCTGGCGCGCTGCCGGGGCTCGACACGGAATTCGGGCAGGCCGTCAACTGCGGCACCTGGACCGACGTTCTGTTCACCTACGGCAAGTTCCAGGCCCCGCCCGTCTCCGACGGGGTCAACGACTCCGGCTGGAACTACCGGTACGATTCGCCCGACCGCATCTACTACGAGAACGACGGGGGGGAGTACCAGAGCATCTTCCGGTCCGCGGTGCAGATGGGGCGGACCCCCGGAGGCTCCGAAGCGACGCCCTTCGGGGACGGCGCCCAGTCCAGCGAGGCCGGGCACCCCGGGTACTTCGCCGCCAACATGCTCTTCGACACCCGGCCCGGTCCCGAGAACCAGTACGGGGACTGGAGGTCCTCCGCGGAGGTCCGTCGACCCGGCAACACCGTCTACCTGGTCGATTCCACCTTCGGGGAGACCATCGACCCCACCGCGGAGGCCTTCGGGAGTCCGCAGGACGAGGATCCCGGCCTGATCGCCGAAGGCCAGGTTGACTTCCGCTACCCCGGTCGGACCACCCTCATGCTCTTCCTCGACGGCCACGTCGGCACCGAGACGGAGTGGGAGCAGTTCAGCGATCTGAGGGGGATTCGCAACATTCAGGTGGATTCGCTGAAATGAACTCCCGGCAGAAGGGCCCCTGAGGGGCTCCCAGCGGCCCTGAACCCCTGCTGGAGGCCGTGGAGGCCCTGGACGGGCTTGCTTCACCGGTTGAATTCAGTACCATTCCTTGTCCGCCCCGCTGGGGCGGTTTTTAGTCGGGCCCTCCCCGAGAGAAGCCTGCTTCGCCACCGTAGCTCAGTGGTAGAGCACACCCTTGGTAAGGGTGAGGTCACGGGTTCAAGTCCCGTCGGTGGCTTCCCCCGGGACCCAGTTGTCAGGGTTCCGAACCTATTGTCGATGTGGTGGAGCGCCGTAGCTCCGTCCCATCATGTCCATTCACGGGCCGCTCGCAGTCTGCGTGGGGTCATCGAAAGCATCTGTCGGAGAGATTCAGGCGATGGCCAAGGAAACCTTCAATCGAACCAAGCCGCACGTCAACGTTGGAACCATCGGTCACGTCGACCATGGCAAGACAACCCTCACCGCGGCACTCACAACCGTTCAGGCAGCCAAGGGTCTCGCGACCCCCATTGCGTACGACGACGTCGCCAAGGCGTCGGAATCCGAGGGTCGTCGCGACGCGACGAAGATCCTCACGATCTCGACCAGCCACGTCGAGTACGAGTCCGCCTCCCGCCACTAC
This sequence comes from Phycisphaerae bacterium, assembly GCA_002862305.1. Lineage (GTDB taxonomy): Bacteria > Planctomycetota > Phycisphaerae > Phycisphaerales > SM1A02 > UBA8087. The sequence continues at coordinate 54,858 of PKCS01000009.1, forward strand.
GCCCACGTGGACTGCCCCGGTCACGCGGACTACGTGAAGAACATGATCACCGGCGCCGCCCAGATGGACGGCGCGATCCTGGTCTGCTCCGCCTCGGACGGACCCATGCCCCAGACCCGCGAGCACATCCTCCTCGCGCGTCAGGTCGGCGTGCCCAAGATCGTGGTCTTCCTCAACAAGTGCGACCTCGTCGACGACGAGGAACTGCTGGAGCTCGTCGAGATGGAGGTTCGCGAACTCCTCGACAAGTACGACTTCCCCGGCGACGACACCCCGGTCATCCGTGGTGCCGCCTACCCGGCGCTCGAGAACCCCACCGACGAGGCGAAGACCGCCTGCATCCAGGAACTCATGGATGCTCTGGACAGCTTCATCCCCGAGCCCGAGCGCGAGACCGATAAGCCGTTCCTCCTCTCCGTCGAGGACGTCTTCTCGATCAAGGGCCGAGGCACCGTGGCCACCGGCCGCATCGAGCGCGGCGTGGTCAAGGTCGGCGACGACGCGGAGATCGTCGGCCTCCGTCCGGAGCCCCTCAAGACCACCATCACCGGGGTCGAGATGTTCCAGAAGACCCTCGACGAAGGCCAGGCCGGCGACAACGTCGGTTGCCTGATGCGTGGCGTCGAGAAGGACGACATCCAGCGCGGGCAGGTCATCTGCAAGCCGGGGAGCATCAAGCCCCACACCGCGTTCGAGGGCGAGATCTACGTGCTGACCAAGGAGGAAGGCGGTCGCCACACCCCCTTCTTCAGTGGCTACAAGCCCCAGTTCTACTTCAGGACGACCGACATCACCGGCAAGATCGAGCTCCAGGGCGATGCCGAGATGTGCATGCCCGGTGACAACATCACCGTGAAGGTCGACCTCGAGGGCAAGGGCGTCGCCATGGAAGAGGGCGTTCGGTTCGCGGTCCGCGAAGGCGGCCGCACCGTCGGGTCGGGCGTCGTCTCCAAGATCATCGAATAGTCGCATCGGATCATCGCGCCCCGTCGGTTCGACCGGCGGGGCGCCGTTCCGAGGCGACGAAGACCTGGTTTCAAACCCCCCGGTTCCCGGGATGCTTGATGGAGCAGCACGATGGCAAAGAGAGCCATGGACCGCGAATACGTTTGGCTTCAGTGCACCGAGTCCGGTGACCTCAACTACCGCACCAACATCCGTGTCAAGGGTGGCATCGACGAGAAGATCAAGGAGGGGCTCCAGAAGTACTCTCCGCGGCTTCGCAAGCACACCCTCCACAAGATCAAGCGGAAGTGAGTGATTTCAGCAACATGTCCCCGTTCCCATCGTCCCCCCGGGACGGATCGAACGAGGCATGCGGACGCCGGTAGCTCAATTGGCAGAGCAGCGGATTCCAAATCCGCAGGTTGAGTGTTCGAGTCACTCCCGGCGTGTTGACCCAGCGTGACGGCTCGACCACCCGGTTCGGGCCTCGCGAGACAGGAAGATCGGTCCCCGGGCCGGGACCAGGTAAGGAGCCACGTGATGGCAGTCTCAATCTACAAGAAGGGCCAGGGGTACTACACGCGGGTCTACACCGCGATCGGATACGCCCTGCTGGTGCTCTGGGGAGCCTACTGGCTGACCAGGCAGATGGACGTGCTCGACATGGGCGTGGCTCAGACCTACGTCCAGGCGGGCGCCGCCGTCCTGTTCATCTCGTTCTTCAGCTACATCGGCTACCTCTTCATCGGTCGCCGGAAGCGCTCCGTCGACTTCCTGGTCGCCACCGAGGCCGAGATGAAGAAGGTGAACTGGTCCACCCGACGCGAGGTCACCGGCTCCACCTTCATCGTGATCGTGATCTCCTTCTTCATCGCACTGTTGTGCTGGCTTTTCGACAACGTCTTCGCTTGGTTCTTCGCCACCATCGATGTCCTTGAACCCACTCTCTAACGCGATGGAGACTCCAGACGTCATGCACGAGCAGGACACCCAAGACCAGCAGCCGGACCATCCCGCCAACGACCCCGCTCCCACTCCCGCGGACCACGGCGATGTCCCAGCCCCCGAGGCCCCGGCGGTCCACGAGACCGTCGAGCCCCAGGCCCCCGAAGCGGAACCCGATGCCGCCGGTGGCTCCTCAAAGCCCAAGCTCTCCACCGGGCTGGCCGCGAACGCCCACGCCAAGGGTGCGAGCCTGAAGTCGCTGGGGGTCGCGACCCAGAGGATGGGTGTGGACGAGACCCCGGTCGAGGAACCCGTCGCCGCCGATCCCGACGGCGATGGCGAGATCGATCCGGCCACCGACATGCCGATGTACCGACCCGGCATGGACTGGTTCGTGCTCAGGGTCGCGAGCAACAAGGAGAGCTCGGTCCGCGAGACCCTGCTCCGGAAGGTCCAGATCGAGGCCATGGAGCAGATGGTGGGCCGGATCATGGTGCCCACCGAGAAGACCAAGACCCTCAAGGGCAAGCAGCAGCGCATCACCGAGACCAAGCTCTATCCCGGCTACGTGTTCGTCGAGATGCGCCTCGAACCCGACGGCCGGATCCCCCAGGACGTGTTCTTCCTGATCAAGGAGACCACCGGGGTGGGTGACTTCGTGGGGACCGCAGGCCGCCCGACCCCGATGGGTCCCCAGGAGGTCGAGAAGATGCTCTTCGACTCCCGGCGGCCCGAGGAGGCTCCCCAGGTCAAGATGGAATTCGAGCCCGGGGACAACGTCACGATCAAGGAAGGTCCCTTCGAGAACTACGAGGGAACAGTCGATACAGTGCTTCCCGAAAAGGGCGTCGTGCGCGTGCTCGTCACCATTTTCGGCCGCCAGGCTCCCGTGGAACTGGAGTACTGGCAGATCGCCAAGAGCGAGGAGTGAAGCGCTTCCTCCAGCCGGCGGTCACCACCTGACGGGATGAACGACGATGAACCGATGTCCAGCAAAGGTCCCTGCGTGCACCCCCCTCGCCACCCTGCTCCTGGCCGCGATCTCGTTCATCGGCCTGCAGGGCTGCGTGCCCTACGCCACCTATCCCCCGGATGGCCACGGCCCGAACGTCTATCCCTGGATAGCCCCCTGCCCCGAGGTGATGGCGACCGCGCTCAAGTCCGCCCATGAACGGGTCGCCCCCGACGTTCCCTTCATCTACAACCTCCCCAAGGGAGCCAGTCGGAAGGCATGGAAGGACGTCCAGTCGAGGCTGGGTCCCCGTGCCCGACGGATGATCGAGGGGGATACCGTGGTCTGGGACCTCGAACGGTTCGGCATCCGAAACACCAAGGCCTTCGCGGACATCCTCTACTGGAACGACGGGCGATCGATCCTGCTCACCGTGTCGCTGGAGCGGGACAACATCATGCCCTTCAGGCTCTCCCACATCCAGCGCTTCTACCTCAAGGCCAAGTCGATGCCCGTGGACAACTACCCGCTGCCCGACCAGGACCAGGACCAGGTCGAGGAGGGTGGTGCGGTCGTCGAGGAGACGGAGGTCACCGTCGAGACCGATGCCGGGCAGGGTGCCGAGCAGTAGTGCGTAAGAGACGGATCATCGTCGCGGTCACCGGTGCCAGCGGGGCGATCTACGCCCAGCGCGTCGTTTCCCTCCTTGCCGAAGCCGATTGCGAGGTCCACCTCGTCGTCTCGAAGCTGGGGCGTCGGTTGCTCCACGACGAGCTCGGCCACGACGGACTCGACCTCGAGGCCCTGACCGACGGGCGACCGGAGGCCGTCCAGGTGCATTCCGACGGTGACGTCGGCGCGGCGCCGGGCAGCGGCTCGTTCGTCCACGAGGGGATGGTCATCGTTCCCTGTTCCGCCAACACCCTCGGACGGATCGCCGGCGGAATGACCGAGAACCTCGTCCAGCGTGCGGCCTCCTGCACCCTCAAGGAGCGTCGTCGACTGGTCATCTGCCACCGCGAGACCCCCCTCAGTCTGATCGACATCGAGAACATGGCCACCGTGACGCGTGCCGGCGGCATCATCGCCCCCATGAACCCGGGCTTCTACCTGAATCCGGAGTCGATCGGCGACCTGGTCGACTACATGGCCGCCAGGGTCCTCGACGTCCTCGGGGTCGGGCACGAGCTCGACGTCCACTGGGACGAGCACCTCGGTCGTTCCTGACGCCTCGTCCCGGCCCTCGGCCCCCGGTACCCGCTCATGAACCACGCTCCACTCCCGCGGATCGACCACCTGGTCTTCGCGTGCAGCGATCTCGAGGTGGGTGTCGAACTGATCGCGGAGCTGCTTGGTGTCGGGCCGGTCCCCGGAGGTCGACACCCGGCGTGGGGGACCCGCAACGCCGTGCTGTCCCTGGGCGACCGCTGCTACCTGGAGGTCATCGCCCCGGATCCCCAAGCCGACCACCCCGGGGTGCACACCCCCGAGGTCTTCCGAGCTCCCGATCCCGGAACCCTCACCACCTGGGCCGCCGGGGTCCACCACCTGCAGGCGGGACGGAATCCCGACGGAACGGTCGATCCCGCCACCGGCGGGCTGCAGCACGGCACTCGACAGCGCCCCGACGGCACCACGCTCAGGTGGTCCCTCACCGATCCCGCGAAGCATTCCGAAGCCGGTACCGTGCCCTTCCTGATCGATTGGGGTGATTCACCGCACCCCGCCGACCAGCTCCCTCCCGCGTGCACCCTCGAGGCGCTCCGCCTCGAGCACCCGGACCCGGAGCACCTCGAATCGGTCCTCGCGCGCCTCCGCCTGTGCCACCTCGTCGAACTCTCCCGGGCACCCCACCCCCGGGTCCGGGCGACCATTCGCTCGCCCCGGGGCACCGTTCGGCTCTGAACGACGATCGCCCCCGCGTCCCGCAACCACCCACCCGGTCCGCGCGTACACACCCCGGTTCGACTCAGTACCATCGGGCAGGAACCATCCATGCACACCGTCCCGCTCAACCAGGTCAACCAGTCCGGTGGCGATCGCCGCCTCGGCGGGCTCGCTTGGGCCCGGGTGTCGACGGCACTGGCCGGTCTGCTGGTCGCGGCCCCCGTTCATCCCCAGGAACCCGGTCCTTCCGGAGCTCCCGAGCCGGCCGCGGTGTCCTCGGGCGTCTCGACCGAGGCGCGCCCGATCCTCGAGCGCTTCAACGACTACTACCGTGCGCAGACCTACCTGGCCTGCACCGCGGAAGTCGCCCTCTCCTATCCCATCTCAGAGGAGACGATGAGCCTCGGGTTCTCCGCGCGTGCCCTCAGGCCCGGCCAGCTCGAGGTCCTCGCCTTCGACAACATCGGGGCATTCCCCACCAGCCAGCTGGTCAGCAACGGCACCGAACTCTTCGAGTTCTCCATGATGCGCGGGGCCTACATGGTCTCCGGCATGTCGTCCGGCTTCGATGCACTCTGGGATCGCTGTCTTGATCGTTCCTCCCCCAACCTGCCCGTGGAGGTCTTCCTGGCCCTGTTCACCAGCGAGCCGCTCCAGAATCTCCTGAAGCTCGAGGTCGAACCCGGGATCATCAGGCTCGTCGGCTCCGAGGAGGTGCGTGGGGTGCCCTGTGACGTGCTGGTCGTGAACGAAGGGGGGTCCCGGGCCTGGGTCGCCTCCGAGGGACCGCCTCGTCTCATGCGGTACCGGAACTCGCCCCGGGTCTCCCGGCCGCGCTACCTGCCCCGGGGCGCGAACGTGATGGGCCTCGATGCGGTGGTCGACTTCATGAGCTGGACGAACGCCGATCCCGACGAGCCGTGGGGGTGGCGCGTTCCCGAGGGCGCCGCGAGGCGGGCGACCCTGCACGAGAGCGCCGCCGGTCCCGGTCCCGAGCCGGGGTACGAGTCCACGGAGCTCGAGTCCGACGATGTCCAGGGCGGTGCCGTCCCCGCCTTCCGTGTCCCGGGCCTCGATCCCGGACGACGCGAGCGACCGGAAGGGCTGCCCCCTGGATCGGAACTGCCCGAGGGGACGCTCCGGTCCGGGGATGGCTCGAGCATCGCCCTCGGCACGCTGCTTGATGGTCGCCCCGGGGTCCTGGTCTTCTGGATTCCGGGCGGCAAGTTCACCCAGTCGAGTCTCGGACCGGTCATCGAGCTCGCCCGCCGGCAGTCCGACGAGCTGTCGGTGGTCCTCGTCGCACCGGGCGCGGATCCGGAACGGGTTCGACGATTCACCGAGCGGTTCCCGGCGTTCGAGGGGAGCTACCTCGACCCCGATGGATCGCTCGCCCGGTCCTTCGGAACCGGAGGGGTCCCCTCGGTGTTCATCGTCGACCGCGAAGGCATGATCGTCGACTCCCGGGTCGGTCCCACCCCCGGACTGCTCCGCGTGGTCCGTGATCGACTCTCCGAACTCCTGCATCGGGATCCTCCCGCCGCGACCCCGGCCGGGGGGGGCAAGGGCGATGCGCCCGACGAAGGGTCGTCCTCCCCCGACGCGCACTGATCGAAGAACCAACCTGAAACCAACGTGAATGCATCACGAAAGGAACCACATGAACCACCTCCCCAACCCGATCCGACTGACCACCCTCGCGCTCACCACCGGACTCCTGATGGCGGGCGGCCTGGTCGCGGCCTCCGCCGTGGACGGACCCTCCGTGCAGGAGCAGGAGGCCGCCTCGTCCTCCCCCGACGCGTGGTCGGTGGACACCGTCCATTCCTGCGCGATGTTCAGGGTCCGGCACATGGGAGCCGGCTACTTCTGGGGTCGCTTCAACGACATCGCGGGCACCATCGACTTCGACCCCGACCGACCTGAATCACTCGCCATGGACATCAGCATCGACGTCGAGAGCGTCGACAGCGGGCACCCCGGGCTCGACAAGCACCTCAAGAGCCCCGACTTCTTCGACGTGAAGGAGTTCCCTCTCATGACCTTCAAGTCCGAGCGCGTCAAGCAGAAGCCGACCGATCGTCGTGCCGACTCACCGGCCATGGCCTGGGACGTGACGGGACAGATCACGATGTGTGGAAAGAGCATGGAGCTCACCGCCGAGGTGGTCTACTGGGGTGCCGCCAACCTCGGCCGGGGGGATCGCGCCGGGTTCGAGACGACCTTCTCCATCAAGCGTTCGGAGTTCGGGATCAACTACGGGGTCGACCAGGGTTCCCTCGGCGACATGGTGAACGTCACCGCCGCCTTCGAGGTCACCAAGTGAACCCCCGCATCGATCCGCCCCGCCGGCCGTCCGGCCGATCCGGGAGCCAGGAGGTGACCCGTGACTGAGTACTTCCCCGACGTCCCCGAGATCCGGTACGCGGGGCCCGATGCCGTCGATGAATTCGTGTTCCGCCACTACGACCGGGAACGACCGGTCGCCGGGCGACGGATGGACGAGCAGCTCCGCTTCGCCTCCGCCTACTGGCACACCATGCGCAACCCGCTGTCGGATCCCTTCGGGGCGGGGACCGCCCGGATGCCGTGGGACGACGGGAGCGACTCGGTCCAGAACGCCCGTCGCCGGGTCGAGGCCTTCTTCGAGTTCCTCCAGAAGTGCGGCATCGACTGGTACTGCTTCCACGACCGGGACGTCGCCCCCGAGGGTTCGGACATCGCGGAGAGCGAACGCAACCTCGATGCCGTGGTCGAGACGCTCGCGGAGGCACAGTCACGCAGCGGTCGGAGGCTCCTCTGGGGTACGGCGTGCCTCTTCACCCATCCCCGGTACGTCCACGGGGCCGCCACCAGCTGCCTCGTGGAGGTCTACGCCCACGCCGCCGCGCAGGTCTGCAAGGCCATGGAGGCGACCATGCACCTGGGTGGGGCGGGCTACGTCTTCTGGGGGGGGCGGGAGGGGTATTCCAGCCTGCTCAACACCGACATGAAGCGGGAGCTCTCGCACCTGGCGCGGTTCCTCCACCTCGCGGTCGAGCACAAGCACCGGATCGGATTCACCGGCCAGCTCTACATCGAGCCCAAGCCGAAGGAACCGACCACCCACCAGTACGATTCCGATGCCGCCGCCTGCCTGAACTTCCTCCGCGAGCACGACCTGCTCGAGCACTTCACGCTCAACATCGAGACCAACCACGCCGAGCTGGCGGGCCACTCGATGCGGCACGAGCTCCAGGTCGCCCGCTCCGCGGGTGCCCTGGGCTCCATCGACGCGAACATCGGCACCGCCCACCTCGGCTGGGACACCGACTGCTTCCCCGGGAACCTCTACCTCGCCACGGAGGTCATGCTCGAGGTCCTGGCCATGGGGGGGTTCACGACGGGGGGGCTGAACTTCGACGCCAAGCGCCGACGGGAGAGCTTCGAGCCGCGGGACCTCTTCCATGCCCACATCCTCGGCATGGACACCTTCGCGGCCGGACTCGAGGCCGCGGACGCGATCCGCGCCGACGGGACCATCGATTCGTTCATCGCGGAACGCTACGCCTCCTGGGACTCCGAGCTCGGACGACGCATCGAATCCGGATCGATCACCCTGGCCGAGCTTCGCGATCACGCGATCGTGGCGGGGGAGCCGACGATCGGGTCGGGTCGGCAGGAGCGACTGGAGTCGATCTTCAACCGCTTCCTGAGAGGTTGATCCACCCTCCCTCCATGCAGCGCCCCCGCAGGGTGATCCGCGGGGGCGCGCCTCTGGCTCATGGGGGGCGATTGGGCCAGATGAGAAGAGATGTCACAGATGTATACGGCCCGGGCGATTCCTGGATCCATGTAAATCAGGCTTTTCGCGCGATCCGACGCGTTCGTGCCGCGTCCCCGGCCGCTAGTAGCTCTTCGCCCAGACCACCCGCGTCGCGCTCGGCTCGCCGGTGAAGGGGCAGGTCCCCGCCTCGTCCTGGCCGGGCAGGCCCTGCCCGCGGGTCGGCACGCAACGCACGGTGACCGCGAGGTCCTTCTTGATCCGGTCCTCGAGTTCGGTCGACCCGCAGAAGTGGGTCATGGCGAACCCGCCCCCACCCTCCGAGCCCTTGTCGAAGAAGTCGTAGAACTCCTGCTCGGTGTCGATCACCCTGACGTGGTCGTCGCGATGCTCGCGGGCCCGATGCAGCATCCCGACCTGGATCTCCTCCAGCAGCGAGTCGATCCCCTCGATGAATTCCCCGCGTCCGATCGAAGCCTTCTCCGAATGGGGTCGGTCCCGCCTGGCCACGAAGACCGCATCCTGTTCCATGTCCCTCGGACCCACCTCGACCCGGAGGGGGATCCCACGCTTGATCCACTGCCAGCTCTTCTCCCCGCCCCGCAGGTCGCGGGCGTCGAGCTCGACCCGGACGGGAGCCTCCCCGTACCGGCACGATCGCAGCTCGGCCGCGAGCCGTTCGCAGTAGGCGAGCACCTGCTCCCGGGTCTCCTCCTTGTGCAGAACCGGAAGGATGACGAGGTGCGCCGGCGCCACCTTCGGCGGCATGACCATGCCATCATCGTCGCCGTGGGTCATGATGAGTCCCCCGATCAGTCTCGTGGAGACCCCCCAGCTCGTGGTCCATGCGTGCTGGATGTTGGTGTCGCGGTCCGCGAACGTTATGTCCTGCGCTCGCGAGAAGTTCTGCCCCAGGAAGTGGCTGGTCCCGGCCTGCAGTGCCTTCCGGTCCTGCATCATCCCCTCGATGCAGAAGGTGTTGACCGCGCCCGGGAACCGTTCGCCCTCGGTCTTCTCGCCGGTGATCACCGGCATCGCGAGCCATTCGGTCGCGAACTCCCTGTAGACCTCGAGCATCTTCAGGGTCTCCTCCATCGCCTCCTCCTCGGTCGCGTGCGCGGTGTGTCCCTCCTGCCACAGGAATTCCGCGGTCCGGAGGAACAGCCTGGTCCGCATCTCCCAGCGGACGACGTTCGCCCACTGGTTGATCAGCAGCGGGAGGTCCCTCCAGGACTCGATCCACTTCGCGAAGGTCGAGCCGATGATGGTCTCGGAGGTCGGTCGCACGACCAGGGGCTCCTCGAGGGCACCCGCGGGCTGGAGTCCTCCCTCCCCGTCCGGTTCGAGTCGGTGGTGGGTGACCACCGCGCACTCCTTGGCGAAGCCCTCGACGTGTTCGGCCTCCTTCTCCAGGTAGGAGAGGGGGATGAAGAGCGGGAAGTAGGCGTTCCGGTGTCCGGTGGCCTTGAACATCCCGTCCAGCCCCTGCTGGATGTTCTCCCACACCGCGTACCCCCAGGGCTTGATCACCATGCACCCACGGACGTCCGAGGTCTCGGCCATCTCCGCCGCCCGTACCACCTGCTGGTACCACTCCGCGTAGTTCTCGAGCCTGGTGGGCTGGATGGCGGTCTTCTGCTTCTTGCCCGAGCCCTTCTGATTCGACTGCTTCTTGTCTGACATGGCCCGTAGAGCCTACCGGGAATTTCATTCCGACGTGCGTTACCATGCGTGCCACGTGGCTATCCAACACATCCGAACCATCGCCGCAGACATCAAGATCGCCCACAGCGTCTTCGCCCTGCCCTTCGCGGTCCTCGCGGCCTTCATCGCGGCGAGCTTCCGCGACGGCGTGATCCAGTGGGGGGAGTTCGGCGTCCAGCTGGTCCTGGTGGTGGTGGCGATGTTCTTCGCTCGATCCGCGGCGATGCTCGCCAACCGCCTGCTCGATGCCCGGATCGACGCGGACAATCCCCGTACCTCTGGTCGTGCGATTCCCTCGGGCAGACTCACGCCCGGCCAGGGTCGCGCCGCGTGGACGGTGGCGGCCCTCGGGTTCATGGTCTGCTGCGGGCTCTTCGGCCTGCTCTTCGACAACTGGTGGCCTGCCTTCCTCGGCCTGCCCGTGCTGGGCTGGATCTCGCTCTACGGACTCGCCAAGCGATTCACCCAGTTCTGCCACCTCTGGCTCGGTTCCAGTCTCGCCCTGAGTCCGCTGGCCGCCGCGATCGCGATCGACCCCGCGTCCCTCGGTTCGCCCGGGCTCTGGTGCCTTTCCGCGATGGTCCTGTTCTGGGTCTCCGGCTTCGACGTCATCTACGCCCTGCAGGACGTGGAGACGGATCGGCGGCAGGAGCTTCATTCGATGCCGAGTCGGATGGGCGTTGGCCAGGCCCTGGTCGCCGCGAGGGTGATGCACGTCATCGCGGTGCTGTGCCTTCTCGGAATGGCCGCGAGCATCCCCCAGATGACCACCCTCATGTTCATCGTCTCCGGCGCGATCGCCGCCCTGCTCTTCTTCGAGCACGTCACGGTCGCGCGATGGGGGACCTCCCGCATGGCCATCACCTTTTTCACCATCAATGGTCTAGTATCCTGCCTGGTAGGGATCTCCGGAATCATCGACATCTCACTTCTCTGAATCGAGCAAGCAATGTCCAAACTCATCACCCGCGTGATCATCATCATCCTCCTGGTGCTGATCATCCTCGCGACCCTGGTGGTCGTGTTCATCAACTCGATCGCGAAGTCGGCGATCACCTCCGCGGGGACCAGCACCCTGGGGGTTCCCACCACCGTCGGCTCGGTCGACATCGGGATCTTCTCCGGGCACTCTGAGATCAAGGACCTGGAGATCAAGAACCCCAAGGACTACCCCGGTGACTTCCTCACGCTCTCGGACGGCGTGCTCGACGTCAACCTGGGATCCCTGCTGGGTGACTCGATCGAGGTCACCAAGATGTCGTTTGACGGGATCGACGTGAGCTTCATCCAGCGCGTGAAGGACAGCAACGTCGACGTGATCCTCGAGAACGTCAAGAAGAGCGGATCGGGTGACTCGGAGTCCAAGTCGACGACCGACGACAAGTCCGACTCCGGGGGGCGCAAGTTCGTCATCGACGAGTTGAAGGTCACCAACGTCAAGGTGGCCATCAGCATCGTCGGTCTCTCCTCGGTCACCAAGCCCTCCACGGTGACGATCAAGGAGATCATGGTCAAGGACATCGGGAAGAAGGAGGGCGGGGCCAACACCTCCCAGATCATGAGCATCGTGGTCCAGTCCGTGGTCCATTCGGTGCTGAAGGCCGCCCCGGGCGAGATCCCCTCGGTGATGATGCAGGGGATCAAGGGCGGACTCTCGAGCCTCGGCAACCTCGACTTCGGTGACGTCCAGTTCGATGCGGGGGACGGCCTGAAGAAGATCGGTGACTCCATCGGCAACATCGGTTCGGGCGCGGGCGACTCGGTCAAGGATGCCCTTGACGGGATCGGCAAGGGCATCGGCGGGCTCCTCGGGAACTCCGACGACAAGGACAAGGCGAAGGATGACGACTCCGGCGGGTCGGCAAAGGACTGACCCGGTCCTCCCTGCTCAGGCCTGTTCCTCGAGTTCCAGCCTCGGGAACAGGGCGACCTTGCTGATGACGGTCCCCGGCTCCAGGCGGCCCCAACCGCACTCCGCCTCCAGGTCGCCGCTCGCCGCCCCGAGGTTCCAGGCTGCTCTGAGTTCGGCGATCCTCGCGGGCATGGTGGATTCCAGCAGGCAGGACGCGATTCGTATCGCCTCCAGGCAGTCGTAGAGGATCCCCGCCACCTGACCGCTCTCCTCGGGATCCCTGGCCAGCTTGAACGGCTGGGTCTCGTTGATGTAGGTGTCCACCCTGCGGATGATCCTCATCGCGGCCTCGATGGCCCGCCCCAGTTCGAATCGGTCCATGGCATCCAGGTGCTCGCGCACCTGGCCGGACGTGAAGTCGCTCCAGTCGAGCGCACCGACCGCCCCTTCTCCGGACCGGGCGGGGCAGGTGCCTCCGAGGTACTTGTCGACCATCGCCGAGGTCCTGCTCGCGCAGTTCCCCACGGTGTTCACCAGGTCCGTGGTGTAGGTCTCGTGGAACTGCGCCCGCGAGAAGTCCGAGTCCGTGGCCCCCTGCGGCCCCTGGGTCGCCATGAAGTACCTCAGGGCGTCGGTGCCGTAGGTGGACATGTAGCCCTGGAGCTGTTCCAGATCGATGAAGTTCCCCAGTGACTTCGACATCTTCTGGCCCTCGCTGATCCAGAAGGAGTGCGCGTAGATGCAGCCCGGTTGAGGGAGACCGAGCGCCATCAGGACCGCCGGCCAGATCACCGCATGGAACCAGAGGATCTCCTTGCCGATCACGTGGAAGTCGGCCGGCCAGTACCTCGATCGATCCCCGTCTGGTTCCTCGCACATCCCCACCGCGGTGGCGTAGTTCATGAGGGCATCGATCCATACGTAGATCACGTGTTCCTCGTCCCCGGGGAACGGGATCCCCCACTCGAAGTTGGTACGCGTGATGGGTACGTCCTGGAGTCCGTCCCGCAGCCGCCCCAGCACCTCGTTCCTCCGGGCCTCCGGTCGCACGAAGTCCGGTCGTTCCCCGAACAGTCGCTCGAGTCGTTCCTGGTAGGCACTGAGCCTGAAGAAGTAGTTCGTCTGGGTGGCCCGTACCAGTGGTTGACCGGAGATCGGTGATGCGTACCCGAGCTCCTTCGCCTTGGTCTCGGTGTGGTACTCCTCCTGTCCCTCGTCGTACCACCCCTCGAACTCCCCGAGGTAGACGTCCCCGGATTCCAGCAGGCGCCGGACCGCGGTCTGGACCTGGGAGACGTGGCGCGCCTCGGTGGTTCGTATGAAGTCGTCGTAGGTCAGCTCGAAGAGGTCCATCACCTTCCTGAATTCGGCGGCGTTCTCGTTCGCCAGCTCGAGGGGGGTGATGCCCCTGGCCCTGGCGGACTTCTCAACCTTGACTCCGTGCTCGTCGGTTCCCGTGAGGAAGAAGACGTCCCGACCCCCGGCCCGCATCGACCTCGCCCAGATGTCGCAGAGGGTCGTCGTGTACGCATGCCCGATGTGCGGTCGATCGTTGACGTAGTAGATCGGGGTGGTGATGTACGCGGTTTCGGCGGGTTCAGCCATGCCTCGGGTTCCTTCCGGCTCGGACTGCATGATTGTACGGGCATCCGGCCCCCGGCCGCCGTACCATGAGAGCACGGTTTAGGAACATGAGCAGAACACGTCCATCCTCAGGCGCCATGCCCACCCGGCCCAGCCTGTTCGCGATCACCGGGGTGCTGGGCATCGTGCTGTTCTCGGTGGCCCTCGGCGTGCTCGGGCCACAGATCGTCCGACGAAGTTCACTGGCCGTGGGTCTCCCGCTCAGCTCGGTACTCGAGGTCGTGCACGCCTTCTACCAGGCCGAGGAATTCATGCGGTGGCGACGATCCCCCGGGAACCCTTCCGACGGGTCCCGCGAACCGCCCCTCGCGGATGCCACCATCACCGAGGCCGTGGAGTCGGCGATGGGGGGTCGGGTCGAGGTCGTCCGGATCGACGCCCCCCGCCTGGTGCCGGCCTCGATCCAGCGGGACGTCGAACTCGAGTACTTCGAGCGTCCGGGCGTCGCGGTGGTCTACGAGGAGACCCTGCCCGATGATTCGATGGTCAGGCCGGCCAACCTGATCATGCTCTACATGCCGCTGGATCCCGGCCTGCGGGACCTGCACGCCCGCGACGAGTTCGGGGTCCTCGGACTGCTGGGTACCGGTCAGCCGGTCGAGCGCATGATCAGACGCGGTGCGGGGCGCACCTGGATCCTCTTCTGGATGACGGATGACGCGCTGTACTTCCTGCTGGCTCCCAGCGAGGAGCTGCTCGACTACGCGGTCGAGCACAGCACCCTCGGCCTCCCGGGACCGATGCCCGCCACCTCCGCCCGGTCGTCGCCGAGCGGTCCGGACGAGCAGATCGCCCTCAGCTAGGATGACCACCCCACCCATCGGAGTCCCCACGCCCATGACCAGGCACCAAGTCCACCGCTCCCACCACTCGACGAGCCCCATCCGGGGGGTCCGCCCCGTGTTCGTCCTCGCCGCCTCGCTCGCGGTCCTGGGCTGCCGGGTGCCGACCGCCCTCGGTCAGAACGCGCTGGGCCAGGGGGACGTGCTGGACTCGGGACTGCAGCAGTCGATGACGGGTCAGTCGCTCGGGCGACTCCGCACGCCGGTCCAGCCCTGGAACTACGGCCGGTCCCTCGACGCCAACATGTTCATGGGCTACGCCGGCCAGCGCGACACCACCAACCGGCCAAGCTTCCGTCCCGACTACCAGGTCGGCAACCTCCTGGTGACCGGGAGCATCGCGGGCGGCAAGAACTTCCGCGGGGACGTGGGGTACCTGGCCCCCAAGGATTTCCGCGAGGAGGTGGGAAGCGACGAGATCTTCCCCGAGCTCCAGGGTTCCGCGCTCTCGCAGATCCAGTACGTGAACTCTCCGATGGCCAACAGTCGTTACGCCAGTGCGGCGGGACTCGGGCTGTACGAGTACCGACGGGACTACACCCCCTCCGGCGAGGTCTACAACAGCCTGCAGGCCGGATCGATCAACCAGGATCGGATCCGACTGGACCGCACCAACGCCTACACCTCATCGAGCAACCTCTACGACACCGCGGTCACCCCCAGTTCCCTCTACCTCATGGTCGAGGCGGAATCGGACGATGACATGCTGATCTCGGTCGAATCCAACGCCCTCCAGGGCATCTACTCCAGGAAGATGGATCCCCTGATTCCCCAGGCCGGGATCGACCTCTTCCAGCGGGCTTCGATCTACTCCGGGATCCGGAACGGCACCATGGATCGTGACGAGGTCGGCCTTGCGTACCGGTCCCCGACCACCAACGTGGCCGCCGAGTACGCACTCAACGGCCTCGGCCAGCCGATCGAGCCCGTTGGTGCCGCCGGGGACCGGTTGCGCGTCGACGCTCGATCCCGGCTGCAGTCGGAATCCGAACTGGATGCCTACGAGCAGGTGGTGCGCGCGCTGGTCGAGCAGTACCAGGACGACGAGAGCGTGAACCTGAGCGTGAACCCGGAGGTCCTCGAGCGGGTCCGGGAGGAGATGGACCTCGTCCGCTCGCTCACGACCGGCATACGCCGCGAGTCCTCCTCCGGCGATGGACGCCTCTTCTCCTCGCCGTTGTTCGAGGAGGAATCGACCATGGACCTCGAGCCGGACCCCGCCGCGTCGACGGCCCCCCCCGGCGGGGAGGAAACCGACGAGTCCGCGAGCGAGGAGGAGCAGGCGGAACAGATCTCCGACGAGGAACGCCGGGAGTTCCTCAGGCGTGCCGCGGAGACCATTCGGAACGGTGGTCGGATCGACTCCTTCGTCGAGGGCCAGCGCGGCCGGATCGCCGAGTTGATGGAACGTGGCGAGGAACTCCTCGCGCGTGGCGCCTACTTCGACGCGGAGGCGAGATTCGACCACGTGCTCGACATCAACCCCGGCAATCCCCTCGCACTGCTCGGTCGTGCCAACGCCCAGCTTGGTGCCGGCCTGTTCCTTTCCTCCGCACTCTCCCTCCGGAAGGTCTTCGGCAACTATCCGGAGATCATCGGTACCCGACTCGCGTCACGTCTTCTCCCGAATAGGACCCGGCTGATCTTCGCGAAGAACCGCCTGGCGGAACGCATCGAGCGGGGGAAGGACCTTCCCTCCTACGGTCTCTGTCTCGCCTACGTCGGCAGGCTGCTCGGCGAGCCCGACACCGTGCGCGAGGGGCTGTCCCTCATGGACGCGGGCGTGGAGAACGAGTCCCTGGCGTTCATCCTGGGCGAGGTCTGGCTGGACGAGGAACCCACCAGCTCCGACACCGATCAAGGCACCCTCGACCCGACCCCGTGATCGGTCGATGCACCCCCGCGGTCGTCGACTCGATTACCGGTCCATCCGTCGGCAGGTGGTGGAGAGCCGAATCCTCCTGTACGGTCTGTAGGTCTCGCCCGCCGGCGATTCGCCACCGTCGCCCGAGCCGGTTCATGTCGCCTCGCGGTTCCGGCCGATACTAGGGGACCATGTCATTCTTCGGTGGTGGAATCGAGGCCTCACTGGCGTCCCTGGCTCAGGTCCAGCGAGCGGTGGCCGAGGGCAAGGATCGCGAACGAGCCTCCAGTGCCTCGGCACGTCGGGTCGCCGATTCAGTCCGGCTCCGGGTCGGGGGGATCGAGCATCCTGATGCGGTCCGGAAGTCCGTGAACGACGACCTCGAGGAACGGGAGTCCCGGGACGACCGGGACTCCTCCGACGAACGGCGCGAGCCGAACGAGCGCCGGGACGCCCGCCCCAGCATCGACCTGACCGCCTGAACCGCTCCCGTCACCCGGTGCTGCCGCCCCGGACTCCGAGGGTCCGGAAGACGTCGAGCGTCGCTTCCGAGCGATTCAGGGTGTAGTAGTGGATGCCGTCGACTCCCTTGTCGAGCAGGTCCAGGCACTGTTCGGTCGCCCAGTGGATGCCGATCCGCTGGACGGCCTCCGGGTCCGACCGGGTGCGCTCGACCGCCTTGAGCAGGCTGGCGGGGAACCGGGTTCCCGCCGCCAGCTGGGCCATCCGCTCCAGCCCCTTCACCGAGGTGATGGGCATGATGCCCGCGACGATTGGGACCTTGATCCCCGCGATGGTGCAGCGCTCGCGCCAGTCCTCGAACGAGTGGTTGTCGAAGAAGAGCTGGGTGAGGATCACGTCGACCCCCTCGTCGACCTTGGCCTTGAGGTGGTCCATCTGGTGGAGGCTGTTGGGGGTCTCGGGGTGCCCCTCGGGAAACCCGGCGGCCGCGACGCCGAAACCCTTCGGATCAGGGTGCGCACCGCTCTCGTTGAATCGCTTGATCGCGCGGATCAGGTCCGAGGCGTGCGCGAAGTTGCGGTAGGGGTCCGTCCCGGTCTCGGACTCGGGCGGGTCCCCCCGGATCGCCAGGATGTTCGAGATGCCCGCCCGTGCGTACTTGGCGAGGATCGAATCGATCTCGTCGTGATCGTGGGAGACGCAGGTCAGGTGCGGGACTGGATCCAGCTTTCCACCGTCCCGGAGACGCGTCACCAGGTCGTGGGTTCGTTCCCGGGTCGAGCCCCCCGCCCCGTAGGTCACCGAGACGAAGTCGGGTTCCAGTGGCTCGAGACTCTCGATCGCCTGCTCCAGATCCGACCACCCCCGTTCCGACTTCGGAGGGAAGAACTCGAAGCTGAAGGTGGGCTCCTTCGATCCGTACAGGTCCGCGAAATGCATGCCATATGGTACGGTCCACTGGTAGACTTTCCCCATGGATCTCAAGGCAAAAATCCCAAGTCCCACCGTCAAGCGCCTGAGCCTCTACTTCAGGGAACTCGGGGAGCGGCGCGCCGTGGATTCGGATGCCACCATGAGTTCCCGGCAGCTTGGCGATGCACTCGGCTTCTCGGATGCACAGGTCCGCAAGGACCTGGCCTTCGTCGGGCAGCTCGGCCACCCCGGGGTCGGGTACTCCGTGACCCTGCTCCATGACAACCTCCGGCGGATCCTCGGGCGCGATCGAAGCTGGGAGGCGGCGCTGGTGGGGGCGGGAAACATCGGGCGGGCGCTGCTGTCCTACCGTCGATTCGAGGTCCAGAACTTCCACATCACGAGGGTGTTCGACAACAACCCCGCCACCATCGGATCCACGATCAGCGAACGGTCCGTCCTGGACATCTCGGAACTCGAACGCGAACTCGCAGACGCGGGCACCCACCTGGGGATCATCGCGGTTCCCGCCCAGGACGCACAGGCCATCGCGGAGCGACTCATCGGAGTCGGCGTGGGCGGGATCCTCAACTTCGCTCCCCGCCGCCTCGAGGTGGACGAGTCCGTCGCGGTCCTCAACGTCGACTTCTCCCTGACCCTCGAGCAACTCGCCTTCCAGGTCAACCTCGGGCGCAACGACCCGGCCCGCGAGGGGGAGTCATCATGATCCATCGACGCCGCCACCCCGAGTGGATGATCGCGTGCCTCGCCCTCTCGCCGATCCTCGCCGTGTCCGCGTGCTCGATGAAGGTCATGAAACCCACCAGCGGGGACTCGGCACGCGAGCGCGAGGCCCGACTGGCCGAGGAGAACCGCGAGCTCAAGGACCGGAACGCCGGGCTCCAGGCACGCATCGACGAGCTCACCGCGGATCGTCCCGCGGCCGGGGAGATTCCGGAGGCTGCCCGACCTCGACTCGTCGCCATGGCCATCTCCCCCTCCAGCGTGGTCGAGTCGGGGCCCGTTGGCGACGACCGGTCGACCCTGGTCCTGAGGCTGGCGCCCCGCGATGACCGTGGCCGCTTCATGCAGGTGGTCGGCTCCCTCGAAGTCCGGGCGGTTTCGGTCCCCGAGACCGGAGATCCCGCCCTGATCGCCTCGGTCGACTTCGATCCCCTGGCGGTCCGCGAGGCCTGGCGGGGGGGGATCCTCGGCAGCGGCTACGTCTTCGAGCTCGAGCTCGATCGGGCGACCGACCAGCTTCCACCGACGATCGACGTCGTGACGATCTTCCGCGAGGCGACGTCCGGCCGCACCCTCCGCGAGGAGTCACCGGTGGCGGTGGAAGTGGGTTCGGATCCGTGAGCCTCGTCCGGACTGGTTATCATGCAGGCATGAAGCCACGGATGGCCACATCCTCGAGGCTGGTGGTGGTGTCGATCCTCCTCGCCGCGGGCACGATCACCCTGGGATGCCAGCGAAAGCTGTTCCCCAAGGACTCCCCGCGCACCCAGTTCGAGACCTACGACCGCATGCGGCAGAAGTTCGTACCACTCGAGCAACCCGACGTCTTCGGGGAACCGAAGCCGGCGCTTCGCGCGCGACTCGGCAGTGTCTGATGGTGCCGTCAATTTCTCCCCATTGCTGAAGTCCTCCCTCGGGGTCGTCCGATGTTGAAGGTACGATCGAAGCACTCCGACCGCTGGGCATCCCTACCTTGACTCGCAGCCAAGACGACCAAACCCGTTCGAGAACCACCACCCGGACCAAGCTGGTCCTGGGGGTCTTCGTGACCTCCATGACGGCGGTCACCGGGATGCTGCTGATGAGCGGGGGCTTCGAGATGCCCACGACTCGATTCACGGCCACCAAGCCGGTGATCATGGCCCCGGCGGAATCCCTGGGGGCCGGCGACGCCACCCCGGTCCCGTCCGCCGAGCTCGGCGTCGACGAGGGCCGCTGGCAGCACATCGTGATCCACGATTCCGGTTCCATGGCGGGCACCGTCCGAGAACTCGACGTCCAGGCCAGGCGAGCCGGCCTCGATGACCTCGGGTACCACTTCGTGATCGGCAACGGGGCGGGACTGAGTGATGGCGTGGTGGAGGCGACGCCTCGCTGGAACCGACAGGGCGCCGGCGCCCACGTGGCCGCATCCCCCGCACCGTCCCCGGCGGAACGGGCCCGAATCGACGGCCTCAATCGCCGCTCCATCGGGATCTGCCTGATCGGCAACGGCGAGCGCAAGGCGTTCACCGAATCGCAGATCCGGGCCCTGATCGACCTCGTTCGATCACTGCAGGTGCAGCTGGACATTCCCGCATCGGGCGTGATGCTCCACTCGGACCTGAACCGCGAGGTCGCGAGCCCCGGTCGGTTCTTCCCGATCGAACGCCTCGAGGCCCGACTGGAACCCTGAGCCCAGCTCGCGGCCCGGCGGGCCGGTGCTCGTTCATATCAGGGCCGGCACCAACCCCGAACGAACCAGAGTTGGCCGCTGCCGTCCACCACCCGGCCCGCACGGCACCGCCGTGGCCCTCGATCCGGATGCCGAATGTCCAACCCTCCAGACATTGCCGTGCTCTTCGACCTCGACGGGACCCTGATCGACTCCTCCGGCGACCTGGCCTCGGCCGCGAACCGGATGCTGGACCACCTCTCGCTGCCCTCGGTGACCCTGCCGCAGGTCGAGGACTGGATCGGCCACGGGGTGGTCCAACTGGTCAATCGATGCCTGACGCGGTCCTTCGAGGGGACCGCCGACCCGGATTTGCTTGATCGGGGACTCGCGCTCTTTCGTCGTGAATACCTCCAGACCGGCCTCGTCCTGACCACCGTCCTGCCCGGGGCCCGGGAGCTGCTCGAGTCCCTGCGGGCCTCCGGCTACCGGGTCGGACTGGTCACCAACAAGGATCACGTTCCCACCGCCGCCGTCCTCGAGGCCGTGAACATGGCGGACTGCTTCGAGGTCGTCGTCGCGGGGGACACCCTGCCGGTTCGAAAACCCAGCCCCGAGCCCTTGAACCACGCCCTGGAAGTACTGGGGCTGTCCTCGGGCTGGATGATCGGGGATTCCGAGACCGACGCGCGCTCGAGCCTTTCGGCCGGCCTACCATTCATTGCAGTCAGGGGCGGGTACGGCCGTCCCTTCCGGGAAGGCAGCCTGTCCGGTCCACCGGTCCTCGTGGTGGACTCGCTGCTGGAACTGCTCGGACCATCCGGTGGTCCGGTTGAAATGCTGGCCCGTCCCGATTCGTTGTCCCCCTAGGTCGTTCCGGGGGTACGATGGCATTGACGTAAGGATGTGTGGACATGAACACGCCCTGGACCACCAACAACCCCCGGCTGAGTCCATCAGGGCACTGGTTCCCGCTCCATGGATCCCTCAGGTCACTGCTGGCGGTCGCGCTGGGGGGGATCCTCGCCTCCTCGCTGCCCGCCACCCCGCTTTCCGCCGCCCAGGACGAGGGCTTCACCTCGATCGACGAGGCGCAGCAGCTGGAAACCCTCTACAAGGAACTGATCGACCGGGTCCGGCCCGCAGTGGTCGGCCTGGAGGTCATCTACCCCGGCCGTGGACGGCGATCCTCGATCGCCGGTGGTTCGGGAACGATCATCGACCTCTCCGAAGGCCTGATCCTGACCTCCGGGCACGTGGGGCGCGCCTCCGGCCTTCCCGTACGGGTCTACCTGCATGATGGGACCACCCTGAGGGGCGAGACCCTCGGCCAGTTCCTCGACGGGCAGGAGGACTGCGGTCTGGTCCGGGTACCCCCCGAGACCCTGTCCGAGCTTCCCGCGGGCCTCGTCAGCGAACTCGAACTCGGTGATTCGGACCTGGTCGAGACCGGAGACTGGGTGCTGGTGCTCGGCCACACCCACGGCATCGAGACCGACCCCTGGCGCCCGCCACCCGCGCGGATCGGGTGCATCACCGGGAACCACGGCTACGTGCTCACCATGGACGCCCCCCTCAACAGCGGTGATTCCGGCGGCGCGACCGTCGACCTCAAGGGGCGGCTCATCGGGATCAACGAGTCCTGCGCCCAGCATCCCTTCGAGAACGCCTCCACCGCGATCAACGTCGCCATCGGTCACTTCGAGGACATGGTCAACGGAATCTCGGGCGGTGCCACGCTCCCCGAGCTGGGGGAGAACCTCCGTGCGCTGGACTCCGCCGAGAGCACGCACCCGATCGTGTTCCAACCCGCGGATCTCGACAATGGGCGGAACGACCGTGCGATGCGTCGCGTCCTCGAGGAGGCCTGCTCGGAGGCCGCGCGCTGGACGATCAGGGTCTTCAACGGTGGTGAGCAGGTGGCCTTCGGCATCGTGGTGACCGAGTCCGGACTCGCGATCACCAAGGCCTCGGAGGTCGACCCCAGGGACTCCGAGATCATGGTCGGGACCCCCGACGGCCAGCTGGTCATGGCGGAGCCGCTCGCGATCGATCGCACCCTCGACCTGCTGCTCATGCAGCTGCCGGATCGACGGTGGACCCCGGCCCCCCTCGCCGTCGACCACGCCGAGATCGAGTCCGGCACCATGGTCATCTCCGCGGGACCCGATCCCCAGCCGATCTCCTTCGGCATCACGCAGCTCGACGAGTACGAGTCGGACCTGAGCATCCTCGACAAGGCGTTCCTCGGGATCAGCTTCCAGGATTTCGAGGAAGGTGCCCTGGGTGCACTGGTCCGGGGCGTGGTGGGGGGGACGGCCGCCGATCGCGCGGGGATCGCACGCGGCGACGTCATCACCCGGATCGACGGACGCGAGGTCTCGGGCCCCAACGGACTCCAGGCCGCGCTGTCCACCCTTCGCGCGGGCAGCGTGGTGGAGGTCGACTTCTTCCGTGACGGGACTTCCATGCGGGAGCGGGTGCGGCTGGGTTCCCGGGCCGAAGCCACCGACGAGTACGAATCCGGCAACGACGAGATCAGGGTCAGTCGCCACGACACCGGGTTCGGCACCGTGATCCAGCACGACGGCCTGGTCCGACCCGAGGAATGCGGGAGTGCGCTGGTCAACCTCGACGGGGACCTGGTCGGCATGAACATCGCCCGGAACGATCGGACGCGGACCTTCGCCCTGCCCATCGGGGTGATTCGCGCCAGCGTCGAGAAGATGCGCTCCGGAGGCGGCCGGGTGAAGGTCTGGCAGGCCGAGGACCCCCGGGAGCTGCAGGTACCCATCCGGCCCCTGGAGGATGGTGGATTCAGGCTTCCCGCCTCCGCCGCACAGCTCTACGGTCCGAACCTCAGGTTCCAGCCGACCAGCAGTCGCTCGCGTCGCTTCTCGGCCTCGGGGTTCATCACCGGACTCGACACCACCCGGGACGAGATCCTCTGGGTACTCAGGGATCCCGCTCCCGGCCTCTACCAGGTCCGGGTCCGTCAGTCCTGCGCGATGAAGTATGCCGGCACCAAGTACGTGCTCGAGGTCGAGGGTGCCCGGCTCGAGAGCGCGGCAATGCCCACTCGTGGCTGGGGCGACTTCAAGGACACCACCATCGGATCCATCGAGGTCCCCGACAGGGAAACCGTCGTGCTCAAGATCGCGCCCCTCGACGAGCCTCGCGACACGCTGTTCCTGCTCTCCGAGATCGAACTGGTCCCGGTCCGGCTGGACGGCCCCTGATCATTCGATCAGGATCCCACGGTCTCCGACCAGCGCCTGAACTGGATGTACTCGATCCCGGTTTCCTCGAACACCGTGACCGCCTTCCCGATGCTGTCCACCCATCGCTCGTCCTCATGGTCGAGCGCGTAGGTGACCACCTCCCGGATCCCGGACTGCGCGACCGAGATCGCGCACTGCACGCACGGGCTGAACGACGAGTAGAGCGTGCACCCGATCGGTGACACCCCGTTCCGGGCGCACTGGATGATCGCGTTGAGCTCTGCGTGGACCGTGAGGTCGTACTTGACCGGTCTCTGGAGCCGGCTCGGGGTGTCCTCGAGCCCGCGGGGCAGGCCGTTGAACCCGGTGGCGACGATCTGGCGAGTGGGGCTGACGATCACCGCGCCGACTCCTCGACTGGGGTCCTTGCTCCAACCGGCGATCTCGTCGGCGAGCCTCAGGAACCTCTTCTGCCACTTGTCCGGTTCGGGAGCCTGGTTCATCCCTACCACTCTATCAGGGACTTCCCGGTCATTGCAGCGGGGCGCTCCACCCCGAGGAGCTCGAGGAGGGTGGGTGCGATGTCGGCCAGCCGCCCCCCCTCGCGGAGCCGCATCCCCCGGAATCGCTCCCCCACCAGGTGCAACGGGACGTCGTAGCTGGTGTGGGCGGTGTGGGGACAATCGTCCTCCACGTTCCACATCTGTTCCGCATTGCCATGGTCCGCGGTCACGATCAGCGAGCCGTCACGACCGAGCACCTCCTCGACGAGGCTGCCCACGCACGCGTCGACGTGCTCGCAGGCCGCGATCGCGGCCCCGAGGTCGCCGGTGTGCCCGACCATGTCACCATTCGCGAAGTTGACGATGATCAGATCCTCCCGGTCCGCGGCCCGGATCCGCTCCAGCACGGCGTCCCTGACCTCGAACGCACTCATCTCCGGCTTCTTGTCGTAGGTGCTCACCTCGGTGGGGCTGGGGATCATCGTCCTCGATTCACCCGGGAAGGGATCCTCCCGGTAGTCGTTGAAGAAGAAGGTCACGTGGGGGAACTTCTCGGTCTCCGCGCACCGGAACTGGCTGAGTCCGGCCGCGCTCAGCACCTCACCCAGGATCGACGGCATCTTCTCGGGTTTCTCGAAGGCGACCTCCATCGGAAGTCCTTCCTCGTACCGGGTCAGTCCGGTGATGGCGACGTCGTGGACCCGGTGCCGTCTCTGGAATCCCCCGTTGGGTTGGGCGGCGAGCTGCCGGTCCCCGAGGCTGAACGCCCGGATCAGTTCCCTCGGTCGATCCCCCCTGAAATTGAAGAAGATCACGGAGTCCCCGTCCCGGATCCGACTCTCCGCCACGCCGTCCGGACCGTCACCCAGCGCGGTGGGCGGCATGAACTCGTCCCCGCTCATCGAGGGATCCTCGGGGGCACGGTAGTGGGCCTCGAGCGCGCCCAGCGCGGAGGCCGCGGTCCGCCCGGTTCCCTCCACCAGCGAGTCGTAGGCCAGCTCCACCCGGTCCCAACGATGATCCCGGTCCATCGCCCAGTAGCGGCCCAGCACCGTGGCGATGGGGGGGTAGCCCGCCTCATCGAGGGTCCGCTCGACCTCCTTCAGGTGGTCCAAACCGCTCCGAGGGGGGGTGTCCCGTCCATCCGTGATCGCGTGCACCCGCAGGCCCTTCGGCGGGCATCCCCGTCTCGAGGCCAGGTCGATCAGCGCCAGCAGGTGGTGGACGTCGCTGTGGACCTTTCCGTCGCTCACCAGCCCCAGCAGGTGGACGGTCCCCCCGGTGGATTCGACGCGTCCGAATGCGGCGTCCAGCCCCACGTTCTCGAAGAACGCGCCGCTGCGGATCGACCGAGTGATCCTCATGAGCTCCTGGTCCACGATGCGCCCCGCGCCGATGTTCTGGTGCCCGACCTCCGAGTTGCCCATGACTGGTCCATCCGGGCCGGTGGGCAGCCCGACGTCCTCGCCGCTGGTCCGGATCAGGGTGCTCGGCCACTCGGACGCCAGCCGGTCCGCGACCGGGGTCCCGGCAAGGTGGATCGCGTTGAACGCATCGTGTTCCGGATGCGGGTTGCGGCCCCAGCCGTCGCGGATCACCAGCAGGCAGGGTGGCGATCTTCGCGGTGATGACGGTCCGGTCGCGGAAGGAGGCTGATCCATGTGCAGAGGGTACCGTCACTGGCTGGCTCGCGAGCGACCGGCTTGCGCGAAGGTCCGGTCCGCTCCTATGCTCTCTCCATGCCCACTTCCTCAGATCACCAGACACCCTCCGGGACCGAGGCGGGCGAACTCGACCTGCTCGGACGGTACCGGTCCCTCATGGACCGCGTCGCAGCCGCGGCCGAGCGCTCCGGTCGGTCCGCCAAGGACGTGGTGGTGGTGCTGGTGTCCAAGTACGGCACCATCGAGCAGATCCGAGAGCTCGTCGACGCCGGTCACGTCCACTTCGGTGAGAGTCGCGCGCAGCAGCTCGAGCAACGAGCCGCCCAGATCTCGGAATGGCTCGAACGTCGCAACGAGATCTCCCCGCCCGACCAGCAACGCCCCGGGGGAGCCGTCCACTGGCACATGATCGGGCACCTGCAGCGGAACAAGGCCCGCAAGCTGATCAAGTACGTTCGGCTGGTCCAGACCGTGGATTCGCTTCGCCTGGCCGAGGAGATCCAGTCCGCCGCGGCGAAGGGGGACCGACCGGTCGAGGTCCTCATCCAGGTCAACGTCTCGGGGGAGAGCCAGAAGCACGGCATCGCCCCGCCTGCGGTCCGGCACCTCATCGACCAGGTCGAGACCATGGTCAACGTCCAGGTCCGGGGATTGATGTGCATGGCCGAGCATTCCGACGACGTGGAGGTGGTTCGACGCGACTTCGCCCACTGCCAGGAACTGTTCGAGGAGATCTCGAACAGGAACAACCTCGGCGGCCGTTTCAACATACTCTCCATGGGCATGAGCAACGACTTCGAGACCGCGATCGAATGCGGCTCGAACCTCGTCCGCATCGGGAGCGCGGTCTTCAGGGACGAGGGTCGAAGTCCCGCAGGCGAGTAGGCCTCCTGCAGGCCCGGATCAGAACTCGTACTTGATCCCCCCGAACATCCGGAGGTCGTTCCGCGTCGAGCTCTCGGGGACGATCGACTGGTACTCGTTCCGGAGCCCGAGGTAGAAGCTCATTCCCTCGGTGTCCTGGAGCCTGAAGTTCCACTCGAGGTTGAGTGAAAGCCGATACTGGTTCGACTCCGTGACGTCGGGGGCGTAGGCGAAGTTGCCGGTCACTCGCTGGCGAGCATCGATCTGCCAGTTCCATTCCGTGGACACCAGCAGTTCGGGGAGCAGCTGGGGGATTCCGTACTCGTAGGTCACCCCGCCGCCGAGGCGTCCGTCGATCTTGAGGTCGTCCAGGTCGACGATCTTGTAGCCCGGCCCCAGGTAGCCGCTGATCCGCTGCTCCCATTCCTCGAACTCGTCCCACTGGTACGTGCCCTTGGCGAAGATGCTGAATCGGGATCCGCTGAAGAACCAGTCCTGGATCGTCGACACCTCCACGTCGTTGTCGATCACCACCCCGTTGGCCCGGTTGAGGAAATAGACGTTGTTGATCCTGAGACGGGCCAGTTCGCTGTTGTGTTCCGCCTGGGCGCTCAATCGGACGTTGACCTCGTCATTGACGTTCTGCACGTAGCCGAATGCCGCGCCCATCGTGAACGACCAGTTGTCCATGTCCACGATCGGGTGCGTGTCGTCCTCCACGGCCGAACCGGCCTCCTCCGCCTGCTGGTCGTCGACCTGCCGGGGATCGGGTCGATCTGCCGCCTCCGGTTCCGGTACCGGGGCGACCACCCCCCTCCGGGTGCTGCTCAGGGGCCTGACTCCTGCACCGGTCACCAGCTCGCCGAATCCCGGCCGACTCGGTCGCGGCTGGGCCCGCTTGATGGCGACGATCCGGCCACGGGGTATGCGAAGCTCCTGGAACACGGGGTGCCGGATCACCACCTCGTCCTCGTTTTCCTCGATGATCTCGCCCCTGATCACGTCTCCGTCAGCCATCACCACCTCGTCCGACACCGCACCGTCCGCCTCCTGCATGGCCCCCGGGTTGATCGACTCGGGGTCGTAGCCGGCGTCGAGGTAGGCCTTGAGGAGCTCGGCGTTTCGAGCCTCGGTCGTCGTCGTTCCCCCCTCGGCGGGGCCTGCGACCCCGCCACCCACGGCCTCCCCGGGGTCCCTGCCGTGGCGGCCTTCCGGATGTCCGGCGGCCAGCGCCAGCGTCGACCAGATTGAGATCAGGAACAGCCAGGTTGGCATGCGGGGTCCATTCTGTCTTCGTCCACGTTGCCCTCGCCGCCGATCGCGGTGATGATGGTGCCGATCCAGGCGGGCTGGCCGAAGGCCCCCTCATGTCCATGGAACTCACGGAGCCTGACATGCACGACGAAGAGCACGAGACGGACCCGTCTTCAATCGACAATCACGGCACTTCTTCTGCATACGAGGGTGGCTCGGATTCCACGACCGCTCCCTCGGTGCAGGTGCATGTCCACCCGGATCGGACCCGGCTCATCTCCGGCGAGAACTGGACCAGTCCGCTCATCGCCTCCGGGGTCATCGCCCTGGTGATGGCGATCTCCTTCCTGGCCGGGGTCGACAGCATCTTCCCGGTTCCTCCGCCCCCGTCCTCGTCGACGTCCGTCGAGGCCCCATCCGCCGAGTCGAGTCCGGCAACTTCTGCCGATCAGGCCACCATGCCGGCCCCGGCCACCGCACCGTCCAACCCCGAGACCACCCCGCCCGCCAAGGAATCACCCGCCCCGAAGGCCGAGACACCACCTCCCGGCACGTCCGGCGACTCCCGGGATCCGAGTCCGGCCCCCGATGCCAAGGGCGAAACGACCGATCCAAAGGCCTCCTCCGCCACCCAGGCACCCGACGCCTCCAACGCACCTCCCGCAGCCTCCTCGGGTGGCAAGACCTCATACCTCGAGGACACGCGACTTCGCGGCCCCGAGGAACCACGCCTCCTGCTGGCACGCGTCTCGATCCTCGAGGCCTCCGGCGGGGGGGGGACCGGGGACCGTCCCGGCTTCTTCGGTCGGCTGGTGCTCTTCGTGAAGTTCCTGTTCCTGGTCTGTCTGGGCACGGTCCTGGCGGTGGTCGCCCTCGGCGGCATCGCCTTGATGTCGGATCGTCCCTTGGGCGACTTCAAGGCGGCGGCCGCGCGAGTCAGCCTCTGCTGCTGGATCTCGACCCTTGCCTTGTTCGTACCCTCGCCCGAACCCTGGCTTCGGGATCCGATCCACTACGCCTCCGCCGCCCTGCTCTTCTGGATCTCGGGGATGCTCCTGCTGAGGTTGTCCCCCCGACACTCCGCCACCCTCCTCGCGGGGACGGTTGCCTTGCTCGCGGTGACTGCGATCGGATCCCGGGTCGTGGTGTGGGCCACCTGGTAGCGCGGTCCCTCGAGGCCTGCCCGGTCCGAATCCCCCACCAGGACCACCTCGCCGGCCCGGTCCCGGTCTGTCCCCTGCGGCCTGACTGGTGGGCGACGCCGGCTCGGGTCGAGGGTGACGTATCCTCGCTCCCTCGCTCGGACCGGGAGGGATCCCGTGCTTCGATCCGCATGGTCCTCTACGGGAGCCCGTCGAGGGCCGGGCGTGAATCAATCGTTCCCCGTACCATCAGGTAATGACCGAGTCCACCAACCTGTTCGAACCCGAGCTCGCACCCGACCGTGATCCGCTCAGGAACCTGCTCCCGGGCCGCTTTCTGGTGCTCGACGGTCCGGATGGTTGCGGCAAGTCGACCCAGTTCCGGCGACTGGTCGAGTACTGCGAGGCGTTGTCCGTCACGGTCGAGCAGGTGCGGGAACCCGGAGGAACCCAGGTCGGGGAGCAGGTCCGCGAGATCCTGCTGGATCCCGACAACGAGATGATGGTGGTCCGTACCGAGATGCTCCTGTACATGGCCTCCCGAGCGCAGCTGATCGCGGAGCGCATCGTTCCCGCGATCGAGCGGAACCGACTGGTCCTCGCCGACCGCTTCATCTCCTCGACCCTTGCCTACCAGGGAACCGCCGGCGGGCTCTCGCCCGAGGAGATCGCGAAGGTCGGTGACGTGACCACCGGGGGCACGGTTCCGGACCTGGTGGTCATCCTCGACGTCGATACCGACGTCGCGGCCGCCCGCATCTCCGGGGAGCTGGACCGCATGGAGCGCAAGGGCAGGGCGTTCCACGAGCGGGTCCGTGCCGGGTACCTCGCCCAGGTGGAACGCGATCCACAGCGCTACCTGCTGCTGGATGCGGGCGCGCCCGAGGAGGTCGTGTTCGATTCGCTGCTCGCGGGTCTCCGGACCCGTCTCGCCTGAGCGGGTCCTCCCGCAACCCCTACCGGCGGGTGCGCTCGAGCCGCCGCTCGATGAGGCTCCGCAATTCGGCAACCGCCCGCTCCAGGTCGTCGTTGACCACCATGGCGTCGTAGACGTCGCTGGATCGCGCGGACTCGATCTCCGACTTGGCTTCCGCGAATCGACGCTCGATCACCTCCGGCGCATCCCGCTTGCGTCCCACGAGCCGATCGTGCAGCACCTCCTCGCTGGGGGGCAGGATGAAGATCCCGAAGGCCTCCGGCAGGTGGGCCTTGACCTGCCGCGCACCCTGCACGTCGATGTCCAGCAGCACGATCCGTCCCTCGGAGAGGCTTCGCTCCACCGGTTCTCGAAGGGTTCCGTACCAGTCCCGACCGAACACCTGTGCGTGTTCCAGGAACCTGTCCTCCCGGATCCACTGCTCGAAGGTCCGCTGCTCGAGGAAGAGGTAGTCGACACCGTCCACCTCCTTCTCGGTCCGAGCCCGCGTGGTGGCGGAGACACTGAACACGAAGTCGAAGGTCGAATGGAGGCGTTCGATCAGGGTGGTCTTGCCCACTCCGGACGGGCCGGATATCTGGAGCAGCAGCCCCGGTGGATCCGGTTCATCCCGGTCCTGGCTCCGGGCCCTTGGCTTGGTCTGGGGTTCGCGCATTCGCGGCATCGCTCGTCGGGAAGGAGGTGCATGCTCTGGGAGGGGCGCAACCATCTTAACGCTTGATGAAACAGGCCACCCATCCGTCGGTGCGGGTGGGTGGCCTGCTGCGTGGTTCGTCCCGACTCAAGGCGGTCGGCGGATCCCCGCGGGCGAATTCCTGATTCGTCACCCGGGGGCGACGGATCCGAGGTAGTCCTCCTGGTAGTCGTAGTCCTGGAAGGTCGGTCGCTCTTCCTCGACCGACCGCAGGCCGCCCGTGGCCGAATTACCCTTTGGATCCTTGAGGCCTGGCTTCGCCGCTGGGTCGTCGTGGTGTTCGGGTGCCGAGGCTTCGTGATCACCCGGACCGTCCGCCAGGGGGCGTACGGTCGATTCGGGCTTCTCGACGATCAGTCCGTACGCGGTGCCCACGGAGTGCCACGGCGGGATGGCGGGAGACCATCGTTCCACCATGACCTCGACCACGGGGCGACGCTGGTCCGTGCCGGAGGTTTCGAGCAGGGGCCAGCCAGC
This sequence comes from Phycisphaerae bacterium, assembly GCA_002862305.1. Classification (GTDB taxonomy): domain Bacteria; phylum Planctomycetota; class Phycisphaerae; order Phycisphaerales; family SM1A02; genus UBA8087. The sequence goes on from PKCS01000009.1 coordinate 85,784, forward strand.
CCGTGCCCCGAACGGTGCATCGACCGGTCGGGCTGCGTCCGTCAGAAGACCGAGCCTGACCATGCCCCGGGGGGCGATGCGCATGACCGGCTGGTTGTCCCGATCGCGCTGCTCGTATCGGTCGTGCGCCCTGTATCGCTGTCGGTCCTCGAACACGCTTCCACCGATCGGTGCCGCTTCGAGCACGGCGGTACCCGGGGCGGCCAGCAAGGCTGCCGCAACCAGGATTCCCAGCACGCTGGTCCGGACGGGTCCGGAGGCCCGACGAGTCTTCGAATTGTTCATGATCTTCTTCTTCACTTCGCTTGCCTCCTTTCTCAATCGGCCTCGAGGACACGTGCGTTCTGGAGAATCTGCCACCCGACCTCGCGGAAGGCGGGGAACCTACCCATGGTTCCGGTGATCACCCGGATGTCCTCCTCGTCGAGCGGCCATGGTTCCTGTCGGACTCCGCTCAGGTCGGCCTGCTGCCGTCTGAAGTGCTCGAGGGTGAAGGCTCGCTCCCGCATGGCCCAGTTTCCGAGCCGTTCGCCGATCTCGATGGCCTTGTTGGTGAACACCGCCATCTGTCGCTGCATCAGTTCCCCTTCGAGGTGCCGCAGGGCGATGTTGCAACCGAAGATCGCCCACCATCCCCAGCTTTCAAGTTCGATGTCCGGTTCCATGGTGACGGGGTCGACCACCTGGTCCAGTCCCTCGAGGATGCGATCCGTGGCCTCGACCGGGTCCAGCGAACCCAGCGCCGCGTCCAGTTCGAGTTCGGCCCCGGCGCAGACGTTGGCGAGTCCCCGGAAATACGAGTCCGAGTGCTCCTCTGCCAGGTCGTCGTACATCGACCGACTGGCGAGGATGTCCTCCCGTGCGCGACCCGCGTGAAGCTCGAGCGAGTTCGGTGATTCAGCGATCATCCTCCGCATTGCGTTGCCACGAACGTAGTGGAGGAACGCGGTTCGTGCTCGACGGTGCTTGTCGCTCAGCGAGTCCTCGATCAGCGGCATCTGCTCGAGCAGCTCCCCCGCGATCGACTTCGCTTCCACGAGGTGCCAGAGCGTGTAGTGGGCGTTGGCCAGGTTCATGTGGAGCATGAACCGGCTGGCCAGCGGGATGTCGGGCTCGGTGAGTGCGGCCTGGATGACCCGAAGCGCGTTCGCATACCGACCCATCCCGTTGAATCCACCCGACAGCCGTGTGAATGCGGTGGTCTTCTTGACGGGGTCGTCGGCCACCAGCAGCATCGCCTGGCCGATGGAGACCATGTCCTCGAACGATGCGGATCGGTGCGCCTTGAGCGACATCTCATTGAGTCGCTCGAAGCCGATTCCCGCGTAGGACCCTTCCGAGGCGGTCGGGTTCTCGCACACCGATTCAGCCACGTCGCCGATCGTCCAGTCCAGCGCGTCGGCGATCCCGGCGATGAGGTCGAGCTTCGGGTTGCCGCTCTGAGGTATGAGCTTCGTCGGATCCCGGTGGAGGGCGGCGCTCAATTCCGTCTTGGTCCACCCACGATAGACACGAGCGAGATCGACGAATCGACCGAGTCGCTCGCGCTTGTCTGCGGTTGCATGCATCTCTTTGTTTCTCCTGTACTCTTCGCTCTGGTCGCCCCGCCCAGATGTTCTTCTCGTCCTCGCACGTGCAGGTCGCCGCCCGAACGAGGCAGTTGGTCGCGTGGTTCAATCACGCATTTCGTAGTGTCTTTCACCGATTCTGGCGTCGACCCCAAAACGGACCAGATCTCGGTTCCTACCTCGATTACACACCCGTTTCAGACCTGGTCCAGAAGGTGCTGCCCTTTTTCGGACGATTTCTCCCGGGCATTCCGGGTCCGCTCGGTCGAAACGTGGTTTTTATCAGCCTGGTGGAGCCCTTTCCGCCAGGTGCGCGGATCCATGTGCTTGGCATGGTCGAGTGTCCCGGTCTCCTCCAGCAATCCCCAGCCGCAGTCCCTGAACTCGGGCAGTCGGCCCATCAATCGCACCAGCTGGACGAGCCTGGCAGGTGGCAGGTGCGCCGCCTCGGATCGACCCCCCCCCGGCTTCCCGGCCCGGTGCACGTCGAGCAGGTGCCTGAACCCGCTCGCCTGCAGCTCGAAGTGTCCCAGCTGGACTCCCACCTCGATCGTCCGCTCGGCGAAGTGCCATGTCTCCTCGAGTCGTGCAGGTCCATCGAGGTGGCGCCAGGCGAGTTCCGAACCGCATCCGGCCCACCACCCGTCGTCCTCGGACCATTGTGTTCGGTCCCCGACGGTGGTCGACTCGCGGGATTCCAGGTGTTCGCGGATCCGTTGGAGTGCCTCCCCGGGTTCCGTCCTCCCCGTGGTCACGCCGAGCGCGAGGAGTCCCCTGTGGCACCCGCTCGCCAGATCGTCCTCCAGCCTGGAGTGCCCGAACCGTCTGAGCTGGCCCAGCACCCGCTCCGCTCGCTCGAGGTCCGAGATCGCCCGTTCGAGAATCCGTCCATCGAATTCGCGGAGGAGTCTCCGTCGGGAGGATTCGCCCCGCACGAACGACGCAAAGGCGAGCGTCGAACGATTCAGATGCTGGGAGGTGCTTGCTTCCGCGGACCTGACCTCCCGGATCGTCTCCGACGCGATGGTTTCCGCCTCCGGGAGGTCCCCGTTCAGCCGGTAGGCGTTGGCGAGGTTGATGCGCAGCCCGAGTCGCAGCGACCGTTCCTCGAACGAGTGGTTCAACCCCGCCCTGAACCGCTCCAGAGCCTCGAAGTACAGCCCCCGGCCTGAGGCCGCCAGGCCTCGCCAGTAGCAACTCGCGGCCCGCTGCCGGGAATCGACCGCCACCGCGTCCATCCGCCGGCCGATCGCGGCTAGTGCTCGCTGGTGTCCCGCGGCACGTGCTCGGCGACCGAGTTCCTCGAGGTCCTCGAAGCGATGGTGCATCCTCAGCACCGGGTGCGCCTCGTCACCGGGGCGACCGAGGATCGCCTCGACCACGTCGGCCAGCGGCCATTCGAGCGCCGCGGCGAGGGAGACCACCAGATCGATCTTCGGGTTCCCCGTCTCCGGGACCAGTCTGGTCTTGTCCCGACGGACCCGGTCCGCCAGTTCCTTCACCCCGAGGTCCCGGTAGATCCGTGCGAGGTCGATGACCCCGGCCAGTCGTCGACGATTCCTGTGCTGCCTCTGCGGATCGATGCCGGGCGCCGGCACGCGCGGTGTGGAAGATCGGATCATTGACTGCCTTCTCCAGAATTGCTGCGTGCATGCGCCACCGAGCCGGTGAGTGCCCCCACTGAACGCGACATGCACTTTCCACTGGTCGAAGTCCATGGTCGCAGTCACAGCCCCGTCTTCTCGACGTGCTGCGGTTCGGCAGGATGTTTCGCGGTCCCGCGGTCGGTCGGGCGTCCCGGCGGTCAGCCGTGGATCATCCGACCCTCGGTGGCGAGGGTCGCCTCGTGCATGCTCTCCGCCATGGTCGGATGTGCGTGCATCGTGGAGATGATGTCCTCCGCGGTGGCTTCCAGGCGCTTGGCCAGCCCCATCTCGGCGATCAGCTCGCTGGCGTCCTCGCCGATGATGTGCGCGCCGAGGATCTCCCCGTACGGCTTGCTGGTGATGACCTTGACCATCCCGTCGGTCTTGCCCACCGCGATCGCCTTGCCATGGGCCTTGAGCTGGTAGGTGCCGGTCGAGTACTCGAGTCCCTGTTCCTTGCAGGCCCGTTCCGTGAGTCCGATCGAGGAGATCTGGGGCGAGCAGTACGTGCAGCCCGGGATGGCGTCGTAGTCGATCGGGATCACGTGGTGGCCGGCGATCCGTTCGGCACAGGCCACCGCCTCCTCGGAGCTGACGTGCGCCAGCCAGGGGGGGCCGATCACGTCGCCGATCGCGTGCACGCCGGGGACCGAGGTCGCGTAGGTCGGGTTGTCGCTCTCCCGGTAGTCGGTCCAGATGTGCCCCTTCTCGATCCGGATCCCCAGGGAGTCGTCGAACAGCCCGTCGAACCTGCCGTGGACCCCGATCGCCACCAGGACCTTCTCGCAGTCAAGGGTCTCGCCCTTCGCGGAATCGTCACCCGCCGGGGCCACCTCGACCTTGGCACCACTCCGGCCGGTCTTGATCCCCTTGACGGTGGTTCCGGTCCTGAACTCGATGCCCTGCCTGGTGAATGCCTTGAGGGCGAGCTTGGAGACGTCGTCGTCCTCCGCCGGAAGGATCCGGTCGAGCATCTCGACCACCGTGACCTTGGTCCCGAAGGCATTGAAGAAGTAGGCGAACTCCATTCCGATCGCGCCGGACCCGACGATGACCATCGACTTGGGCTTCTTGGGCAGGGTCAGGGCGTCGTAGCTCGAAAGGATCTGCTTGCCGTCGAAGGGAGCGAACGGGAGCTCGTTGGGGGCGGCCCCGGTCGCGATCATGACGTTGTCGGCCGTGATCTTGCCCACGCTCTTGCCGCCCCCGCCGTGGTAGTAGTCCTCGTCCGCCTCGGAGATCTCGACCGTGCACGGTCCGCTGCTGGTCCGGCCGCTGGTGATCCGGCCGTGCCCCTCGTAGTGGTCGATCTTGTTCTTCTTGAGGAGGAACCCGACCCCGTTGTTCAGGGTGCCGGTGATCCCGCGACTGCGACCGATGACCTTGTCCCAGTCGACCTTCACCGCCTTGGGGTCGATCTCCAGGCCCCACTCCGACCCGTGGGTGATCGCCTCCTGGTAGAGCTCCGCGTTGTGCAGGAGGGCCTTGGTGGGGATGCATCCCCAGTTCAGGCAGACCCCACCCAGCTTGTTGCGTTCGACGCACGCGGTCTTGAGCCCGAGCTGGGCCGCCCGGATGGCTCCCACGTATCCGCCGGGTCCACTTCCAATCACGATCAGGTCGTAGTGCTTGCTCTCAGCCATCGTTCGCCTCAAGTCGGGTGATCTGGGTCAAACCGGGGCTCGATCCGCATCGGCCCGGGTCGTGATTCTAGCACCGCCCGGCGCCTTCGACCTGTGTCCGGGTCCCCGATCCCCCTCGACCAGGCCGGTGGGGACGCCTCGGCGGAGCCGTGTCCCCCATGACCGCCGATCCCGCGTCCCCCGGGCGGTTCACCCGCCGCAAGGCCGCTCGATAACGTCCACTCCTCGTGCACCCACTGGTACGATGGCACGACGTGCGTACCGCCTTGATCAGCGACATCCATGCGAATCTCGAGGCCTTCGAGGTGGTGCTGTCCGACATCCGGGACCGGGGCGTCGATCGGATCGTCTGCCTCGGCGACGTGATCGGGTACGGTCCCGATCCCTGTGCCTGCATCGACCTCGTCCAGGAACACTGCGAATTCTCGCTGCTGGGCAACCATGACTTCGCCTGCCTGCTCGAGCCCACGAACTTCAACCCCATCGCGGCGGAGGGTTCCTACTGGACCCGGGAGCAGTTCGAACCCACGGGTGAGGACCTCGACAAGTCGTCGACCGCCCGCCGCCAGGCCTTCCTCCACCTGATGCGGACCCATGCCATCCTCGACGGCGACCCGGATTACCTCCTGGTGCATGCCTCGCCGAGGAAGCCGCTCTCCGAGTACCTCTTCCCCGAGGACGTGGACAACGCCGCCAAGCTCGCCGCCGCCTTCGGTCCGATGCCGGGCCGGTTCGCCTTCGTGGGACACACCCACGTACCGGGCGTCTTCGCGGCGGAACTGGACCAGAGTCGGACGGTCTCGGTCGACTCCCTCTTCGAGTTCGAGTACGCCAACGAGCTCGAGGGGCCCTTCGAGCTGGACACCCTCGACGGGCGGTTGCGCTTCATCGTGAACCCCGGCAGCGTGGGCCAGCCCCGCGATGGGGACCCCCGGGCGAGCTACGCCATCCTCGATCGGTCCTCCGAGAATCCCCGGATCCTCTTCCGACGCCTCGAGTATCCCGCCGAGCGCACCTGCGAGAAGATCCGGCGGGAGCCGCGCCTCGCCGATCGCCTCGGTACGCGGCTCCTGACGGGTGAATGAGCCGCCCTCCCCCCGGCGTTGGCGCTCCACCCGAGCCTCTCTTACCATTCACAATCGGCCTTGCGCCGACAGGTTCCTGCAGATCACTCCTCACGGAGCACTCCAGTGCGCACCGCGGTCCTCAGCGACATCCATGCCAACTCCGAAGCCCTGCGGGCGGTCCTGGCGGAGATCGACGCGGTCGGGGTCGATGAGATCATCTGCCTCGGGGACGTGATCGGGTACGGGCCGGATCCCCTCACCTGCATCGACCTGGTGCAGGAACGCTGCGCGCTCTGCCTGCTGGGCAACCACGACTTCGCCTGCCGGACCCACCCCGTCAACTTCAACCAGGCCGCTCGCGAGGCGGCGCTCTGGACCCGGTTCAAGCTGGACACCGCCTGGCCCGACGAAGCGGCCCGGGAGCGGCGAATCGAGTACCTGGACCACCTGCCGGTCCGAATCCGCTACGCGGCGGACCCCAGGCTGCTGTGCGTCCACGGGTCCAGTCGGTGCGCGACCAACGAGTACGTCTTCCCCGACGACCTGGAGGACCAGGCGAAGTTCGACCGGCTCTTCGAGCGGTTCGACCACGTGTGCCTCGAGGGCCACACCCACATGCCGGTGGTGTTCGAGCAGCAGCTCAGGATCGACGAGGATGGCACCGAGCACACCAGCTACCAGCGTTTCGTCGGGTACCGCGAGGAGTCCCGCGCTCCAGGGCCCGACGGCACCGGCACCATACGCGGGGCCGCGAGCGTCCGGCTGCGCCTGGGCGACGGCCACAAGTACATCATCAACCCCGGAAGCGTCGGGCAGCCCCGGGACCGGGATCCCTGGGCGAGCTGGGCGATCATCGAGCTCCCCGGGGAGGGGGACCCCACGGTCTCCTTCCACCGGACCTACTACGACTGGCATCGGGTGCTCGACATGATCCGCCGCACCGAACACGACGACAACTGTCCCTACCAGCTCGATGAATTTCTCGGGACCCGTCTCGAACGAGGATATTGACCGTGCCCATGGATTCCAACACCCGCAAGATCCTCTTCCCCCTGCTGATCGGGATGTTCGCCTGCTTCATTCTCGGCGTCGTGGTCTTCGGACCGGCATCCGACGACCCGGCGGGGACCCCTCCGTCCGACCCCGTCGAGCAGGCCGCCGATCCGGATCCGCCCCGGGACCCGGGCCCCGAGTCGACCCCGTCGACCGAGAAGGACCCACCGGCGTCCACCTCCGTCCCGTCCTCCGGGTCCGTCGCCGTCACCCCGCCCCCGGCTGCCCGGACCCCCTCCACCCCGGTCGAGGCCCCGCCGCCCGCGGAGCCACCCCCGGGTGGGTTCGGGACCCTCTTCGCGGCTCCCAGCGGGCAGACCCTCGCCGACTCCGGCGGCGCCTCGACGCTCGGCTCGCTCGATCCCGAGATCCAGCGGATGAAGCTGGAATTCGCCGGCAACGCGGCCGGCATCGCACGAATCACGTTCAGCGACTTCTGGCTCACCGGCGAGGCCAGTCGACAGGCGGACCGCCACCACGATGCCGTGGCGGCGGGAGCCAGCGATCCACCTCCGCTGCCGGACGACGCGCAGCGGTACGTCCTGCAGACCGCCACCAAGCTGCAGTCCGCCAGCGGCGCCACGATCGAGACCCCCATCCTCGCGGTGTATTCACTGAACATCCGCGGATGGGGCGACGAGACCCAGCAGGTCCTGCTCTTCGGCGACGTCTGGACCCAGGTCGAACCCGGGCACTTCAGGACCGTGATCAAGGACCGGTCCTCCGGCGACTCCGTCCTCGCCGTGTCGCGTCGGTTCGTGCTTCCCGAGGGTCGATACGACATCACCCTCGAGCAGCGGGTGGAGAACCTCTCCGGCCGCCCGCTGTCCCTCTCGTGGGTCCAGTTCGGCCCCGGCGACCTCATCGTCGACCAGACCACCTACCTGAGGGACGTGCGGAGGTTCCATCTGGGCTACCTCTTCGACCCCCAGCGTGATCCCGAACAGGCCCATGTGGTCTCCCAGGGGATGATGCGCGAGCGCAACCAGGTCATCACCATGGCCGAGGAGTTCGCGATGGCGGCCGACGAGAACCGGCTCTGGCCAAACCAGGACGCCCTCGAGGAGGACCTCCGTCTCTCGTGGTTCGGGGCCACCAACCGCTACTTCGCGCTCTGCGTACACGCCCCCTACGACCCGCCCTCGAACCCTTCCCGAGAGCTCTCGGCGATCGACCGCATCGAGCCCGCGCTCGGGCGTGCCGGGGGCGACGAGCAGACCCTGACCACCTCGCTGCACGGGGCCTGGCGGGAGCTTCCTGCTTCCGGGGTCGCCCAGTGGGACCTCGGGGTGTACGCGGGTCCCCTGGAGCGGAAGGTCCTCGACAATCGCGAGCCCTATCGCGCCCTGAGCATGAACGGGCTCATTCTCTACCTGATGAGCGGGTGCTGCACCTTCTGCACCTTCTCCTGGCTCGCCAACTTCATGGTGGTCTTCCTCGCCATGATCCATTCCGTGGTCTTCGACTGGGGAGTGGCGATCATGGTGCTGGTCTGCGTGGTGCGCCTCCTGCTGCACCCGATCACCCGCAAGGGCCAGATCGGGATGCAGCGCAGCGCCAAGGCGATGGGTGAGATCAAGCCGGAACTGGACAAGCTCCGGGAGCGCTTTCCCAACGACCAGGAGAAGATGCGGCAGGAGCAGATGCGGCTCATGCAGGAGAAGGGGGTGAATCCGCTCGGCTGCGCGACCGGGATGCTCCCGATGTTCCTGCAGATGCCGATCTGGATCGCGCTCTACGCCGTGCTCTTCTTCGCCTTCGAACTCCGGCAGGAATGGGCGTTCTACGGATTCTTCCAGCTGTTCGACGGGTGGGCGTTCCTGGGCGACCTCAGCGCCCCCGACAACTTCATCGACTTCGGGGTCGACTACGACATCCTCTTCTTCCAGTTCACCGGCATCAACCTGCTGCCCATCCTGATGGGAGTGGTCTTCTACATCCAGCAGAAGTACATGACCCCCCCGACCTCGGTCACCCTGACCGACGACCAGAAGCGACAGCAGAAGTTCATGAAGATCATGATGCTGGTCCTCTTCCCGGTCATGCTCTACGGCGCCCCCAGCGGGCTGACCCTCTACATCCTCACCTCCAGCGTGATCGGGGTCGTGGAGAGCCGCTACATCCGCAAGCACCTCAAGCTCACCGAGGAGGCGATGGCCGAGGTGGAGGCCAACGACGGCCGGCCGCTGAGTCCCTTCGCGCGCAAGCTGAAGGAGAAGACCGAGAAGCGGAAGGCCAAGCAGGACCGCACCGGCAGGATGTACGAGAAGATGCTGGAGAACGCCAGGGAGAAGCAGGCCCGCAAGCGCCAGAAGCCGAAGACCTTCAAGGACAAGAAGAAGCGCTGACGGCCCGAGGTGGATGTTTCAGACACCATCATCGCGATCAGCTCCCCCCCCGGTCGATCCCGACGCACGCTGCTGAGGCTCTCGGGCCCGGACGCCTTCGGCTTGCTCGGGCTGTCGGATCCCCCCCGCGGCTGCTCGCGCCACGAGGTCGAGCTTCCCGAAGGCCGTCTTCCGGTGGTGGCCCTCGTCGCCCGCGGTCCCGCCTCCTTCACCGGCGACGACCTGGTCGAGCTGGTGGTCCCCGGAAGTCGATGCCTCGTCGACCTGCTCCAGCGGCGCCTCCATGACCGCGCGGCCTCGACCGGCGCGCGGCTCCGGGATGCGGGACCGGGTGAATTCACCGCCCGCGCCTTCTTCAACGGACGGATCGACCTGCTGCAGGCGGAGGGGATCGCCGAGCTGATCCGAGCCGAGACCGACGCCCAGCTCACCGCGGCTCGCGACCTCGCCGACGGCGCGCTCGGGAGGCTGGCCTCGGAGCTCCTCGCCGAACTGATCCGCCTCACCGCCCTCGTCGAGGCGGGGATCGACTTCACCGACCAGGAAGACGTCGTCGCCATCGAGCCCGTGGACCTGCTGGTCGCGCTGCGGGGGATCGCGTCCAGTCTGGATCGCGTCCTCGCGGATGCGATCTCGATCGAGTCCCTCGCCTCGGTCCCCACGGTGGTCCTCGCGGGCCCGCCGAATGCCGGGAAGTCCAGCCTCTTCAACCGGCTGCTCGGTCGTGAACGAACGGTCGTGGCTGATCTCGCAGGCACCACCCGCGATGTGCTGCGCGAGCCGCTGGCCCTGGCGCTCTCCGATGGAGTGCTCGAGGTCATGCTCGTGGACGTCGCCGGCCTCGACGAGGTCGAGCAGCACCTCCCGGCCTCGACGATCGAGGCCTCCATGCGACGCGCGGCCCTGCAGGCCATCCGCGTCGCGGACCTGGTGGTCCGGTGCACCCCGCCCGGCGAGCCGCCTTCCGGGCTGCCGGGAGTGCCGGACGCCCGCATCCTCGAGGTGTCCACCAAGGACGACCTGCCCGCACGGGAGCCCCGCACCCCCGGGGCGATGCGCCTCAGTGCCCGGACCGGGAGCGGACTCGACCGGCTGCGGACCGCGATCGCCACGGCCCTGGGTGCGTCCCCAAACGTCCCCGCCTCCGGACGCCTGGTCCTCGGCAGCCGTCACGATTCCGCCCTGCGTGGATGCCGGCGCCGGGTCGGGGCCCTCGTCGACATGCTCGAGGCGTCCCTCTCGGCGCCGAGCGAACTGGTCGCGGCCGAACTGCGGTCCGCGATCGACGAGATCGGCCTGCTGCAGGGACGCGTGACCCCGGACGACATCCTCGAGCACGTCTTCGCCAGCTTCTGCGTGGGGAAGTGATCCCTCAGAACTGCAGGTTGATCACCAGGTAGGGGACCACCGCATCCCCGAGCGAGGGGGGCGATCCGCCACCGGGGTCGATGATCCACTCGATCCCGGGCTGGATCATCACGCTGGGCGTCAGTTGGATTCGGTAGAATCCCTCGATCGCGGACTCCGATCCCCCGGAGGCACCGGGTCGTCCGTCGGGCAGCGTCGATTGGAAGATCGACGGTTCATCCGAGAACTTCGACCAACTGCCCATGATGCCCAGCGCGTCGGCCACCCGACCGGGCACCACCCCCGTCGCGCTGATCCCCGCGGTCAACCCCAGGGTCACCGCGTTCTTGTCGTCGGGACTCCAGTCGGCCCTGCCGAACAGCACGATCCCGCCCCCTTCCCCGGCGATCGACGTATCCGGGGACCACAGCACCTGCTGTCCCTGCAGGTAGACCCCGGGGACGTCGGAGACCCCGGTGGTCGAATCCCCCTGCGTCGCCGTGGTCCCGGTCTGCAACCACGCGCCCACGCTGGCCCGCCCCGGGGTGGCCGTCCGATCCATCCAGTCGAGGCTCCACTGGTTGACCAGGAACCAGTTCCCCTGGTTGTCGAAGAAGCTCTGAGTACCCCGGTCCCCGGTCCTCGGTCCGGTCTGGCCCGTGGCGGGATCGAAGGCGCTGGTGCTTCCATCCCACCATCCGAACGAGCCCGTGAGCCGGTCGGTCAGGTCCAGCTGCATCTGGAGGCCGGTGGCCGCGTTGGGAAACGTCGGGAGGAACTGGGTCGCGGTCGCCGGGATCGCCGCGGTCCCGTACATGAATCCGCCGGCGGCCCCCAGGTTCATGAAGGTGACGTTCGCGTCGATCTTGCCCACCGAGATCCTGAACCGTCCGTCGCACAGCGTCTGCCGCCAGTAGAGCTGGTCCAGCTGGCCCTGGTCCCGGGCGTCCTGCTGGGGGAAGTTGTTGTTCACCCCGAAGGACGATCCCACCGGGCTGAAGGACCCGAACCCCGTGAACTCCTCGTTGTACCACCCGCTGTAGGTGAAGTTCGTGAACAGCAGGCCTCCCTCGAGGCCCGCGATGGTCTCGGCGTCGAGGGTCAGTTCCAGCTCGACCACCCCCGCCCCGTAGAACGCCTCCTCAGCCCCCCCGGAGAGGTTCTGCTGCAGCATCGAGGTGTATTCCCCGATCACGAAGATCCCCTCGTCGACCAGGTGGCTTCGCGCCCCGCCCCAGTCACCGGTCAGTCCGTCCGAGCCCCACGGCCAGTCCCCGTAGAAGAACCGGGCTCCAGGTTCCACGGGCGCCACGCTGGTGATGTTCAGGTACTGGTTCGGCTCGGTCATCACCACCGAACCGTCCGGGGATTCCTCGGTCCGCAATGCCTGGCCCTCCGGCGGGCCGGACGGTCCGGACGCGGGTCCCACCGTCGCCGTTCCACCGGGCGCCTGGTCCCCCGGACCGGGTGACTGGCAGACGAGCATCAAGAACAGAACGGCCGGGTTCAGCATAGATGCACTGTAGTGCAAAGCTGCAGGGACGTCCGCCTCCGAGTAGCCTGCACGCATGTCCACCGACACCCTCGAGATCAGGCCGAGGTACTGCGAGTGCGACCCGATGGGGGTCGTGCATCATTCTGTCTACCCGGTGTGGTTCGAGATGGGCCGGACGGAGCTGCTCCGTTCGACCGGCATCTCCTATCGAGAGCTCGAGGAGTCCGGGGTGCTGCTGGCGGTGGTGCGCCTCGAGGTCCGCTACAAGCGACCCGCCCGCTACGACGAGGAGCTCCAGCTCGAGACCCGGATCGCCTCGGTCGGTCGGGTGAAGATCGAGCACGAGTACCGGCTCACGAGGGGGGACGAGCTCCTGGCCACCGCCACCACCACCCTGGCCTGCCTCGATCGCGAGGGCGCCGCCCGCCCGCTGCCGGACCGACTGCTCGATCGCTCCCCCGGTTCATGACTCCGCGTCGGGCTCCGCCGCGACCAACCGCGTCCGTACCCTGGTGAGGGGGCCGTCGTATTCCTGGCGGAGCCGGGCCTCGAGGCCCGAACGCAGCAATCCGTCCAGCTCGTACTTCACCGAGCTGGATTCAACCAGGATGGTGATCGAGCCACCGCGCATCTGCCCCAGCCGGCAGGCCCCGGACAGTGGCGCCGGGACCAGGCGTTCCCAGGTTTCGACGAAGGCTCCCGCACGCGCCTGCGTCCGGCTCGCGGCCTTCCGGGTGGAATCCACGAGGTCGGAGATCGTGCAATCCCGCTCCCGCCTTCGTCGATACGGGGCCATTCGCCTCAATCTGGCCAGCCGGGGGTCCGTCATGGCTGGAGGATAGGGCTTCCAACGCTATGCTGCCCGAAGATGAGCAACGTGCGCCTTGAATCGATCAGGAAGACCTTCGGCGAGACCGTCGCCGTGGACAACGTTTCGTTTGAGATCGAGTCCGGGGACCTCTTCTTCCTTCTGGGCCCCTCGGGATGCGGCAAGACCACCCTGCTTCGCATGATCGCGGGGTTCACCCAGCCGACCGCCGGCACCGTGACCATCGGGGACCGGGACGTCACCTCCCTGAGTGCCGAGAAGCGCGATGCGGGGATGGTGTTCCAGAGCTACGCGCTCTGGCCGCACATGTCCGTCGAGCAGAACGTCGCCTTCGGCCTCAAGGTGCGCAAGCTGCCCAAGGCGCGGATCACCGAGGAGGTCGGCCGCGCCCTGGAGCTGGTCCGGATGCAGGAGTATGCGGGGCGACGCCCCAACGAGCTCTCCGGCGGCCAGCAGCAGCGCGTGGCCCTGGCCAGGGCCCTCGCCTTCAAGCCGACCGTGCTCCTGCTCGACGAGCCGCTTTCCAACCTTGATGCGAAGCTCCGGGTCGAGATGCGCACCGAGATCCGTCGCATCGTGGACGAGCTCAGGATCACGACCATCTACGTGACCCACGACCAGAAGGAAGCACTCTCCCTCGCGGACCAGATGGTGGTGATGGACCGGGGGCTGGTGGTCCAGAAGGGTGCGCCGGGCGAGGTCTACTACCGTCCCGACAACCGGTTCACCGCCGAGTTCCTCGGCGAGACCAACCTGCTCGAGGGTCGGGTCGAGGCCGTCGAGGAGGCATCCCTGGTGGTGGAGACCGCCGCCGGGCGCCTGCGATCGAGCAGCCACCCCCCCGGGATCTCTGCAGGGGACACGGTCACGATCTCGATACGCCCCGAGGCCCTCGGGGTGACCGATGCGGACTCCGCCGGTGAAACCGCGGCGAGGATCCAGGGACGGCGCACCGAGACCATCTTCCTCGGCGAGCTCGCCCAGCACCGGGTCGCGGTGGGGGAGGACCTCCTGCTGAAGGTGTTCGAGATCAACCCCCGCCAGCGCGTCGATCCCCGGGGCGGGGACCAGCTGACCCTCTCCGTGCTGCCCGAGGACGTGGTGGTGCTCGCGGGCTGAGCCCGGTGGCCCCGCTGCCGGTAGACTCTGTGGCCAATGTCCCTTCCCCGCATCGCCATCGTCGGCCGCCCCAACGTGGGCAAGTCCAGCCTCTTCAACCGCCTGGTCGGTCGGAGGATCTCGATCGTCGACCCGACGCCCGGGGTCACCCGGGACCGGGTGACCGGGGTGGTCGAGCTCACCGCCCCGGTGGAGCTCGAGGACACCGAGCCCCGGTTCGCGGAGCTGACCGATACCGGCGGCTACGGCGTCTACGTGGGCGAGGGCGCCCGCTTCGACGACGCCGGTGCGGACCTCGCGTTGCTCACCGAATCGATCGAGGCGCAGATCCGTTTCGCCACCCGCGAGGCGGAGCTCGTCCTCTTCGTGCTCGATGCGCACCAGGGCGTGACCGCCCTGGACCGCACCATCGCCTCCCTGCTCCGGAAGCAGGGCACCAGCGAGAAGGTGATGCTGGTGGTCAACAAGGTGGACGACGAGTCGTGGATGGCGCACGTCGCGGAATTCAACGCCCTCGGCTTCGGGGACCCCTTCCCGGTCTCCGCCAAGAGCGGCTTCGGCCGGGCCGGGCTGTCCGATCGTCTCTGGGAGCACGTGGGCGGGGGGGGTGACGTCGCCCGCGAGGAACGGCTGAAGTTCGCGATCGTCGGCGAGCGGAACGCCGGGAAGTCGACCCTCATCAACGCGCTGGCCGGCCAGCCCCGGGTCATCGTGTCCGAGATCGCCGGGACCACCCGGGACTCGGTGGACGTCGAGCTGGACATCGGGGGACACCGGCTCCTGGCGATCGACACCGCGGGGGTCCGCAAGCGCAAGTCCTGGTCGGACGACGTCGAGTACTTCTCGAACCTGCGGGCCAAGGACGCGATGCTCCGTGCCGACGTGTGCATCTTCCTCGTCGATGCGACCAAGGAGATCTCCCAGGTCGAGAAGAAGCTCTCCCTCGAGCTGCAGAAGCAGTTCAAGCCCACCCTCATCGCGATCAACAAGTTCGACCTGGTCGAGGACTCCCTGCAACCCCAGCAGTACGTCGACTACCTGACCCAGGAGCTCCGGGGACTCGACTACGCACCGCTGGTGTTCATCAGCGCCAAGGAGTCCAGCGGGCTCGACGAGCTCCTCAAGCTGGTGCTCAACCTCAAGCGCCAGGCCGACCATCGCGAGTCGACGGGGAAGATGAACCGGATCATCGAGGAGATCATCTCCGAGCGAGGTCCCTCCTCCAAGCTCGGGACCCGGGCCAAGATCCTCTTTGCCGCACAGGTCGCCACCGCCCCGCCCACGGTGGTCCTGGTGGTGAACAAGCCCGCGCTCTTCACGCCCGGCTACCGCCGCTACCTGATGAACCGGCTGCGGGAGCGGCTTCCGTTCTCCGAGATCCCGATCCGGATGGTCATCACCGAGCGCAACCGGGTCTCGCTCTCCGCCCTCAAGGGTGGCGACCGTCGCGCCACCGACCAGCTGCTCGACGATGATGATCCCGAGGGCGCACCGATCGATCCCTGACCTCGGCGCGCCCCCGGTCCCGGTTGGAGCCCCGCCGCGGCCGGGTCCGCTACCATGGACCCATGCAGGCGGCTGAACAGTCCATCGACGGCGGGAGTGGGGGTTCGGGATCCAAGGGATCCATCCCGGAGCTGCTGATCTCCCTGCTGATCTCCTTCGTGATGGCGATGACCGCCCGCGGGTTCGTCCTCGAGGGCTTCGTCATCCCCACCGGTTCCATGGCGCCCACCCTGATGGGCCAGCACGTCAGCTGGGAGTCGCCCCAGACCGGCTGGCGATACGACTTCAACGGGATTCCCTCCACCGAGTCCGGGGTCTTCCCCCTCTGGATGCGCGCGCGAAGTTCGGGCACCCCGATGAGCTGGTGGGATCCGATGTTCGGGCTGAGCAAGCCCGTGGTTCGCGAGACCCCCGCCCGCCTCACCCCGTCCTCCGGGGACCGGGTCATCGTGTTGAAGTCCCTCTATCCGTTCAGCAGCCCCGATCGCTTCGACGTGGTGGTCTTCAAGAACCCGACGGATCCCGTCGGTCCGACCCAGAACTACATCAAGCGCCTCGTCGGACTGCCCGGCGAGCAGCTGGTGATCGTCGACGGCGACCTCTTCCGGGGCGATCTCGACGTCGCGCCGGATCGGCTCCAGGTCGCCAGGAAGCCGGAGTTCGTCCAGCGTGCGGTGTGGCAACCGGTGTACCGGGCCGGCTACCAGCCCGTGGACCTTCCCCGCTGGGAGGAGTCCGCGCGCTCGAGCTGGTGGGGTGCACCGTTCCGGCCGGCGGAGGGAAGCGGTTCCTGGACCATCGGGACCGCACGGGAATGGACCTGCAGTGACTCGGGCGAATCCACCCTCGAGTGGAACCCCGCGGACTGGCCGGTGACCGACTTCAATGCCTACAACGTCTTCCGGAGCGGTGCGCCTCCACTGAGCACCAGTCCGTACCCGATGAGCGATCTCCGGGTCGTGGGCGTCATCGAACCGGACGATCCCGAATCGTTCCGCGGGACCCGGTTCAGCATGCGCAGCCGGGGGATGACCTACGACTGGATCCTCGAGGAGGGGACCGCCTCCCTGCGGATGACCTCGATCGCCGATGGGACCGTCGCCGCGTCCGATTCGGTGGAGTGCCCGCTTCCCGGTCGTTCCTTCAAGGTGGAGTTCTGGCAGGTGGACCAGCAGATGTGGTTGTTCGTCGACGGCGACCTCGTCCTCCAGCTGCCCTTCGACGGCTGGTCCCCCGAGCAGCGGTTCCTCGCCAGCTACCCCGGCGTCAGCCCCGAGCAGTACCTGAGGGACCCCACCGGACCCCGTCCCGCCCCGCCTGAACTCTCCTGGAGCTTCTCGGGCAGCGCGCTCTCCCTGCGGGGGGTCGGACTGGACCGTGATCTCTTCTACCGACCCACCCGGCTCGACCGGCACAACCAGAAGAGCGAGAACGGACCGTTCCTCGCGGGCAACGGCTTCGGCACCGACTTCGAGAACCCCGGTCGGATCGAGCCGGATCAGTTCCTGATGTGCGGCGACAACAGTGCGGCCAGCCGCGACGGCCGGATCTGGGGCCGTCCCCACCCGCTGTCCATCGGGTACACCGGAGACGACGCGCCGTTCCTCGTCCCCCGGAAGATGCTGATCGGGAAGGCCTTCTCGGTCTACTGGCCCGCGCCCCTCCCGTTCCCGGGGACCGATTCGCGCTGGGTCCCCAACTTCGGTCGGCTTCGCTTCATCCGCTGAGCCCCGGTCCCTCAGCCAGGTCTCGAGCCCCCGTACAGCTCGAACTCGAGGAGGCGGCAGTCGATGCCCCCGTTCTCGAAGGGGGTCCGCCTCGCGGGCTTGAGACCGATCGTCCCCGCCAGCTCCTTCGACGTGAAGACGAATCCCCGCCACCCCTCGCAGCCCTGCTTGAGGAAGTCACCGATCCGGCGGTAGGTCTCCCGGAGCCCCACCGGATCCCCCATCCGTTCCCCGTACTCCCCGTGCAGGATGACCGTACCCCGCTCGGGGGGCATGGGTGTCACCGCGAAGTCGCAGGTCTCGAACCGGATCAGGTGGTCCACCCCGGCGGTCACCGCGTTCCGGCG
>PKCS01000044.1 GCA_002862305.1 Phycisphaerae bacterium
GTCGTAGAGCTCGGTCCACGTCGCCTGGTTCTCCTCGGTGTACCCGTCGTATCGCTGGCCGATGTACATCGACGAGGGGTCGTCGAATCCGGGGGTGCCGTAGTTGTCGGCGTAGCTCTGGGCTCGAGCCGCCTCCTGGTCGTCGATCATCTTGTCGTTGAGACTGCCGCTCATCATGGCGAACCTCCGTCCACTGGGTAGTCCACTCTAGCATCACCGACGGCGATCGTTGAAGCGATCACCGGCAAATCAACTGCTTGAGCGCGGTTCGCGCGGATTCCTCGTCGTGGATCTGCCCCGCGACGTCCAGCCTGACCACCTCGAATCGACCCCGCACGTCGAAGCCGAGTGGATCGACTCCCACCATCATCGGCTCGTTCAGCTCGATGTGCTTCTGTTCGAGGCATGCGGACCTCATGCCGTCGATCATCGACTGGTTGGCCCAGCGACAGACCGCGGGCTCGATCCGGTGCAGTACGTTCGGGACGAGCAGTGCATCACCGTCGTAGAAGACCCCGTCGAGTCGCACCGCGTCGATGTGCATGATCGCCCACCGCACGTCCTCCGGCTCCCCGTGGTAGATCCGCCAGCGATCCGCGAGGCCCCCGTCCCGTCCCTGCTCCTCGAACGACTCCAGGGTCACCATGACGTGCATGGAATGCTCCTCCTCGTCCGGGAGGTGCAGCACGGTGTCCCCCGCGGTGAGCATCGCGACCATGACCGGTGCCACGATCCTTCCCTCGGGCTCCACCACGAACTTGATCGGGAGCACGTTCTCGTCGAACCGGATCAAGCCTTCGAGGTGGCCTCGGAGGAAGGCGAGCGGCTGGCGTATCTGGTCGGTGATTCCGGTCTCCATGGTGCGTCGATGGTAGCGTGATAGCATCCCCCCATGAGCCTCCTCTGCGTCTCCATCACCGTCGCCTCTCCGGAGGACGTCCGCCCCGCCCTGGATGCGGCTTCCGTCGCCCGGGACCAGGGCGCCCGACTCGTCGAGTGGAGGGTGGACGGGCTCGCCGAGGAGCCCGACGCGCTGGAGCGGATCGGGACCCTGCTCCGCGAGAGTCCACTCCCCGGGATCCTCACCTGCCGGACCAGCCGGGAGGGTGGCCGCTGGGACGGCACGGACGTCGACCGGGTCTCGCTGATCGAGGCGCTCGGCGTCTCCGAGCATCCACCCCGGTACATCGACTTCGAGCTCGCGGACTACCTCAGAAGCGCGAACCTCAGGCAGAAGCTGATGCTGGTGGTCGATCACGACCAGCAGGCCCGGAACCTCGAGACCGGGTTGATCCTCTCCTCGCACGACTTCGAGGGGCGTCCCAACGACCTCACCCAGCGAGTGGCCGCGATGGCCGAGCAGCCCCCGGCCGCGGTCTCGAAGATCGTCTGGCAGGCTCGCTCGCTGCGGGACAACCTGGAGGCATTCGAACTCCTCCATCATCGATCCAAGCCGACCATCGCCCTCTGCATGGGCCCCTTCGGTGAGATGAGCCGGATCCTGGCCCCGAAGTTCGGCGGCTTCCTCAGCTTCGCGAGCCCCGAGGACGCCGAACCCACCGCACCCGGCCAGCTCGGGGTGCAGGAGCTGCGTTCCGTCTTCCGCTTCGATTCGATCGGGCCCGCCACCCGGACCTACGGCATCGTCGGCTGGCCGGTCGCGGGTTCGTGGAGCCCGGTCGTCCACAACGCGGGGTTCGACGCGATCGAACACGACGGGGTCTTCCTCCGGTTGCCCGTCGCCCCCGGCTGGGAACCCTTCAAGGCCACGGTGGGGGCGCTGATCGACCACCGGGGACTCGACTTCTCCGGGGCGAGCGTGACCATGCCGCACAAGGAACACCTGGTCCGCTTCATTCGCGAGTGGGGGGGGACGCTGGATCCACTCAGCGACTGGTGTGGTGCGGCGAACACCCTGGTGGTCGAACCTTCCGGCGCGTTGCGCGGCTGCAACACCGACGCGCCCGCCGCCGTCGACTGCCTGCTCGAGGCGATGGCCTGCGAACGGGACGAGCTGTCCGGAACCCGGATCGCGGTCCTCGGCGCCGGCGGGGTGGCTCGTGCGATCACCGCGGGCCTGCTCGACGCCGGAGCGGACGTGGTGGTCGCGAATCGAACCCGCGCGCGCGCGGAGGCAATGGTCGAGGAGCTGTCGAGCCGCGCGCCCGACCATGCCGGGATGCTCCGAGTGGGGGATCGCAATGGTCTCGTCGGCGAGAAGTTCGATGCCTTCGTCAACGCGACCTCGCTCGGCTCGCCCGCCGGTGAACACCCCGAGGATTCACCGCTTCCCGACGACGTGGTGCTTGATGACGCCACCACGGTCCTTGATTCGGTCTACGCGCCCACCCCGACCCCGCTGCTCCTGCAGGCACTCCAGGGTGGCGCGCGCGTCGCCTCCGGAGGGTCGATGTTCCTCCGCCAGGCGGAACGGCAGTTCACCCTCTGGACCGGCAGGGAGGTCCCGGCGGGCGTGATGACCGCCGCCCTGGCGTCCCGGCGCTGATCGGCTCGCCACGTGCACGAACCCGCGGCGCGTTCGCGGCAGGCACCCTCCGCAGGTCCCGCGCTCCCTCCTCGCGGTCCTCGAACTGCTGGAGCAGGGAACTCATGGGAGTCAGCCCGAGCCGTGACCCTTCGGTCGAATCGGCCCCGGCATCAGTCTGACCATCAGTTTCCGGGGCAGCAGCCAGAGGAGCGCCCGGATCGCCCGGTTCGTCCGGCCGATCACCACTTCCGGCCGGTTGCGCTCGCACGCACGCCAGCTTTCCGCGACCACTTCCTCGCTCGTCTTCCACATCACCTTCGGGAGCCTGTTCATCTGCTCGCGGTTGCCCAGGACGTCGTGGAACTCGCTCCAGGTGTAGCCCGGGCAGCTCGCGGTGACGTGGACGTTGGTTCCGCGGTGATCGAGCCAGGCCGCCCAGCTGAAGGAGACCATGAAGCGCTTGACCCCCACGTAGAGACCGCCTGCGGTCTCGGGCGCGAACGACGCGAGCGATGCGATGTTGATGATGCGCCCGTAGTCGCGTTCGGCCATCCCCGGCAGGACGGAATGCATCAGCTCGAGCTGGCTGGTCGCCATCACCTCGAGGAAGCCTCGGACGTCGTTCCACGGGAGTTCGAACGCGCTCTTCTTCAGCGAATAGCCGGCGCAGTTGATCAGGACGTCGACCTCGCGACCGGCGGTCCGGATCCTCTCGAGGGTCGCCTGCGCGGCGGTGGCTTCCGAGTAGTCGGCGACGATCGTCAGGACCTCGATCCCGTGTCGTCCAACCAGTTCCGCACGGAGTGCCTCGAGCCGATCCTCCCGACGAGCCGCGATCGCGAGGTCGAAGCCACGCTCGGCCAGGAAGCATGCGAACGCCCGGCCGATTCCGGCGGAGGCGCCGGTCACCAGCGCCAGCCGGCGCTCGCTCACAGGACGAACCGTCCGAGGTCCTCGTCCCCGACCACCGCCGCCAGCTTCTCTCGGACGAAGGTGCCGTCGATGGTCACCCTGGTCTCGCCTCGTGCCACCATCTCCGAGGCGTCGAACGCGATCTCCTCGAAGACCTGTTCCATGATCGTCATCAGTCGTCGCGCCCCGATGTTCTCCATCCGCTCGTTGGCCTCCGCGGCGAGATCCGCCATCGCGTCGATCGCGTCCTCCTCGAAGGTGACCTCGAGCTCCTCGGTCGAGAGCAGTGCCGCCTGCTGCTCGGTCAGGGATGCGTGGGGTTCCAGCAGGATCCTGCGGAAGTCCTCCCGCGTCAGTGCCTCGAGTTCCACGCGGATCGGGAAACGACCCTGGAGTTCCGGCATGAGGTCGCTGACCTTCGCTCCCTGGAAGGCGCCCGCGGCGATGAAGAGGATGTTGTCGGTGTGGACGATGCCGTGCTTGGTGTTGACCGCGCAGCCCTCCACGATCGGGAGGAGGTCCCGCTGGACACCCTGGCGACTGACCTCGCCGGAGCCGCCTCGGTCGCTGATCGCGATCTTGTCGATCTCGTCGATGAAGATGATCCCGGACTGCTCGGTTCGCTCGAGGGCTCGCTCGAGGATCTTGTCCTGATCGACGAGCTTCTCGGTCTCCTCCTCGGCGAGGATCTGGATCGCGCGCGCCACGGTGGTGGTCCTGCGGTGCCGGGTCTCGGGCACCAGCTTCTCGAGCATCGAGCCCAGTCCCTGCTCCATCTGGTCGTTCCCACCGCCCATCATGGGGATCGTCGGACGCTCTCGGACCATGATCTCGAGCTCCCGGTCATCGAAGAAGCCCTCGTCCAGCTTGGTCCGCATCTTGGCCCGGACCCGATCGTGGGTCGCTTCCGCCCCCGGGGCTGGTGCTCCGTCGGATGGATCCCGGTCGTCCTGCTCGACCGGGTCTCCGATCGCCTCCCCCAGCAGGAGGGAGACCACGCGGTCCCGGGCGGCGTCCTCGGCCCGGGAGGCCACCTCCCTGGCGTCGAAATCCCGGATCATCTTGATCGCGGTCTCCAGCAGGTCCCGGACCATCGACTCGACATCCCGCCCGACGTACCCGACTTCGGTGAATTTTGTGGCCTCCACCTTGATGAAGGGTGCCTCCACGAGCTGGGCGAGCCGGCGGGCGATCTCGGTCTTGCCCACCCCCGTCGGCCCGATCATCACGATGTTCCGTGGGGTGATCTCATCCGCGATCTCGCGGGATAACCTCATTCTCCTCCATCGGTTACGAACCGCGACCGCGACCGCCCGCTTGGCGGCCTCCTGTCCGACGATGTGGCGATCGAGCGCACTGACGATCTCGCTGGGTGTCTTCGAGCTCATGGATCCATGGTAGTTGGGATGGTTCGTCCCGGAGCTCGCCGGGCTTGCCGAAACCCCGGAAACAGCTGATACTCTTCCGTCCGACCGGTACGTGGTGTGCCGGTCTCCCTCCCCGCGCCGGGGGGGGTACACGTCCACCGTATGGTCCGCAGCCTCCTGTGGAATCTCCCATACCAACTGGAATCGGAAGCTTACCCATGATGAAGACGACCATGTGTGGCGTTCTGGCAGCCGGTCTCGCGGCCTCCACCGGATACGCCCAGTCAGTGCACGAACTCCTGGGGATGAACGTTCCCGCGGCCCAGGCCCCCCCGACCCCCGCCGAGACCGGGCACGCCAGCGCCGAGGAATCGCCCTTCTTCGTCGCCTGGACCGTCGATCCCGTGATCGCGGGGACCACGAACACCAAGGAAGACGACAGCACCACCACCCAGGGCTTCGCCCTTCAGGGTGGAAAGATCCGCTACAACGTCGGTGTCGGCACCAGCGTCACCTTCGGCTGGCGCATCCCGGATTCCTACCTGTTCCTCCAGTTCTCCGCCGGGTTCACCTGGAACGGCGTCCAGTCCTTCGATGCCGACATCCAGATCGCCGGCAACCCCGCAGGCAATCTGTCCGGCGGGTCCGGCCACCTCTACCAGGTCCCGCTCCTCTTCACCCCCGGATTCGAGTTCGACCTCCCCGGCGGCTGGCCGTTCATGAACGGTGCCCTGATCCGCGTCGGCCCCACGGTCGGTGCCGTCTACCAGGACCTCCAGGTGGACGACATCCGGCGCAACGCCCCGGGTGGTGGTGCGGAGCCGACCTACAGCTTCGGAGCCGACAACTGGGCGTTCGCCTACGGGGCCTTCGTCGACCTCGAGTTCTTCCTCAGCCACAACATCTCCCTGGTGCTCGGTTACCAGTTCTTCGCGACCACCAGCATGAACTACGGTCGCCTCGTCGAGACCTCGACGACCGGTGCCGTCGTCACCGGTGGCGACCAGGTGAAGGCCAACTCGACCTACACCAACGTGGTCAAGTGCGGATTGAGCTTCTACTTCTGATCCACCCCTCCGTCCGCGGTCTCTTCGCGGACGGGGCCTGCTGATCCACCCTCAGGGGCCGGGCCTTCGCCCGGCCCCTGATTCTTGGCACCCGGTGAGGAACCCGATCGATGACCGAGCCCCTCCTGATCGCCGACCAATGGTGTTCCCCGCCCCCGGACGGTGCGACCTTCCATTCCTTCGACCCCGTCTCCGGGGCCCGGAATCCCGAGCGCTTCCCGGTGTCCGACTGGGCTCAGCTGGAACGGATCGCGGAGGTCGCTCGCACCGCCACCATCGCCCTGCGGGAGACCCCGCCCGGACGGATCGCCACCTTCCTGGAGCGATTCGCGGAGGCCATCGAGGGCGAGTCCGACGCACTCGCCGCGGCCGCGGCCCGGGAGACGGCCCTCCCCCTGGACACCCGGCTGCTGGGCGTCGAGCTGCCGAGGACCGTCGCCCAGCTGAGGGCGGCCGCCGAGGCCGCCCGGGACCAGTCGCCGGAGGGCTGGCGCCGGCCCCGCATCGACCGGGACGCCGACATCCGCTCGGTGCTCGAGCCCCTCGACGGGGCGGTGCTGGTGATGGGACCCAACAATTTCCCGTTCGCCTTCAACGCGATCTCCGGAGGGGACTTCGCCGCCGCCCTCGCCGCCGGCAACAGCATCATCGCCAAGGGCCATCCGGCCCACCCCCTGACCACCCAGCTGCTCGCCCGCTGCGCCGCGAGCGCACTCCGGGACGCTTCCCTCCCCGCGGGGACCGTGCAGTGCTTCTACCACGCGGCGCACCGGGACGTCGCCCGCCTCATCGAGCACCCGGCGGTGGCCGCGGTGGCCTTCACCGGTGGCGAGTCCGCGGGTCGTGCGGTCAAGTCCGCCGCGGATCGGTCCGGCACCATCTGCTCCCTCGAGATGTCGAGCCTGAACCCGGTGGTGCTCTGCCCGGGGCTGGACGAGGAGGAACTCGACGCCTTCGCCGAGCAATGGGGCGCCTCCGTGCTGATGGGTTCGGGACAGTTCTGCACCAAACCCGGGATCTGCTTCATGCTCGGGGAGCAGGCGGCGGCCGATCGAGTCGTCTCCGCGGTCGCGGGCCGATTCTCGGAGTCCCCCGCGATGCCCCTGCTCACCGAGACCCTGGTCCGGGAGCTCGACTCGGGCGTGCAGCAGCTGCAGGACGCCGGGGCGGTCCTCGAATGCGGGGGCACTCCCGGGGACTCCCCGGGCTTCCACTTCCAACCCACCCTGCTCAGGGTCAACACCCCGACGTTCCTCGAGATGCCCGTCACGTTCCAGAGGGAGCTCTTCGGTCCGGCCGCGGTGGTGGTCGACTGCGAGGATCGAGACCAGCTCGAATGCTGCATCGGCTCGCTGGGCGGGCAGCTCACCTGCTGCGTGTGGACCGGCGGACGCCTCCCCGATCCCGCCCTGGGCCGGGACCTCGGCCGGATCCTGCGCCCGCTCTGCGGGCGGCTTCTCCGGAACAAGATGCCCACCGGGGTGGCGGTGACCGACGCGATGGTCCACGGTGGGCCGTTCCCCGCGACCGCGCATCCCGGCTTCACGGCGGTCGGACTGCCCGAATCGATTCATCGATTCGCGGCCCGTCGCTGCTACGACGGGGTCCCGGAGGACGAGCTTCCCGCGATCCTGAGGTGATCCCCCGCTAGGGGGCCGCGTGGTTCATCTTGGCCTCCGCGATCGCGAGCAGCGCGGCCTCCCGGGCCGGGCCCCTCAGTGGGATCCGGGGAAGCCGGAGTCGTTCGCTTCCGAGGCCGAACTCCTGCTGGCAGAGCTTCACGAGGTGCACGAACTCCGGGACCGCGTCCATGCGGAGCAGGGGCAGGAACCACTCGTAGAGGGTCCGGCATTCCTCGACCGGTCCGTTTCGTGCGAGCTCGAACAGTCGCACGCTCTCCACCGGCAATGCGTTCACCAGGCCGGCGATCCACCCGCACGCGCCCGCCGACACCGCCTCGACCACCAGGTCGTCGATGCCCGCGAAGATCGCCAGCCGGTCGCCGAGGATCTCCCGTATCGCGGTGATCCGGCGGAGGTCGCCCGAGGATTCCTTGACCGCGTGGAGGTTCGGGTATCGGTCCGCGAGCACCCCGATCTGGTCCGGTCGAAGGTCCGTCTCGTAGGCGACGGGATTGTTGTAGAGCATCGCGGAGAGGGGGGTCGCCTGCAGCACCGCGTCGAAGTGCGCCTCCGTCTCCTCCCAGCGGCCCGAATAGGCGTACGGGGGCAGGATCATCAGGCCCTGGCAGCCACTTGCCTCCGCGGCCACCGCGATCCGCACCGCCTCCGCCGTCGACAGCGCACCCACCGCCGCGATCACCGGAGCTCGTCCGTCGAGCTCCTCGGCGAGTCCCTGCCAGATCGCCCGCTTCTCGTCCGGCTCCAGCACGCCACCCTCCCCGAGGGATCCCGGGGTGACCAGTCCGGTGCAGCCGGCCTCGACCATCTGTCGTGCATGCCTCCGCATGAATCCCAGGTCGATCGCACCCTGGTCGTCGAAGGGAGTGGTGATCGCCGGCATCACGCCGATCCAGTCTTCCTTGATCATGAGTCCTCCTCTGTTCGCGTGGCTTGCGGCTATGAACGCACGATCCCGTGGACGAACGGATCCGCCGGATCCAGGTGCAGCTCGCAGTTCCCGGTGATCCAGGCGCCCCCGGTGATGGTCGGCACCACCACGCCGGGTCGCTCCTCCAGTTCACGGTACCTGCCGACGAACCGACTGCCGATGATCGATTCCTGGGCCCATGGCTGTCCGTTCCCGAGCATCCCGTCCTCCGCGAGGCACGCGAGCTTCGCGCTGAGTCCCGTACCGCACGGGGAACGGTCGTACTCGCCCCCCGGGCAGAGGACGAAGTTCCGGCTGTCGCAATCGGATCGGCCCGGCTCGTCGAACAGTTCGACGTGGTCGATCACGTGGTAGGTCCGCTCGCCGGTCCCGGGGTCCTCGTGGACGCCGTGGATCGCGGCGGCCTCCAGCCCGCGACGGATCTGGAGCGCGTATTCGCGGAGTACCTCGAGGTCGGTGGTGGCCAGTTCCATGCCGTGGTCATCGACGATGAAGAACCAGTTCCCCCCCCAGGCGACGTCGCCCGTCACCGGGCCGATTCCCTCGATGTCGACCACCACGTCCCGTTGCTGCCGGAAGCTCGGGACGTTCTCCACCGAGACCAGCCCGTTCTCCCCGAGGTGGGCCAGGACCGGTCCCACCGGCGTGTCGAGGGTGTAGCTCCCGCGTTGCACCCTCCCCAGCCTCGCCAGGGTCACCATGACCCCGATCGTCCCGTGCACGCACATGTGCAGGGTGCCGACGTTGTTGAAGAAGATCACGCCCGTCTCCGAGCCTTCCCGTTCGGGCTCCACCAGGAGGGCTCCGACCAGCGCCTCGTGCCCCCGGGGCTCGCAGACCACCGCTCGTCGGAAATCGTCGAAGCGCGTCCTCAGGTCCGCGGCCTTCTCCGCGACCGTCGCGCCCTCGAGCCGCGGGCCGCCCGAGACGACCACCCTCGTGGGTTCGCCTTCGGTGTGACTGTCCATGACTCGAACCGGTTCCATATCGAGACGTTACCCGACCCGCTCGCGCCTCGCCCAGCGACATTGGGTATCCTTGATCCAGCCAAGGAGTCTCCGCCATGCAACACCCGAACGTCCCCGCGGCCCTCAGCTTCGCGACCTTCGCCTCCGGGATCCTCGCCCTCTGCCTCGGTGGCTGCACCACCGTGGACGAGTACCACTCCCCGGTCGAGATCCGGCCGGCCGCCAACAGCGAGTTCAAGGGCTGGCAGCGGACCGACTTCCACGTCGGGGGACTGGACACCTGGGTGGCGCCCCAGGCCACGGTGGATCTCGAGGAGATCGAGTTCGCGGTCGCCTCGACCACCCCCCACGGGGACCACGTCGTGCTCATGGAGTTCACCCCCGAGGGTGCCGAACGCATGCGGTCGCTCTCGACCCGTCGCATGTCGCGACCGGTGGTCGTCCTGCTCGATGGACGGGTGATCGCCGCCCCGGTGCTCATGAAGCCGGTGGAGGGATCCCTGGTCGTGAACTTCGGCTCCGACAGGAAGGACGAGAAGGCCGCGCGCGAACTGGCCCGTGCCATCGATCGTCCCCGGAAGGAACCACCCGGCTCCTCGTCCCGGGGCTGACCCTTTACCTCGGAGGTCCTCGCCATGCCCGCACTCAGCTACCGCACCGCAGGGGAGTCGCACGGTCCCGGGATGTTCGCGCTGATCGACGGGATGCCCCAGGGCCTCGAACTCGACGTCGAATTCATCAACATGGAACTCCTGCGTCGCCAGGGGGGCTACGGACGGGGCGCCCGGCAGTCCATAGAGACCGACCGCGTGGAGTTCCTGAGCGGCGTCCGTCGGGGGCACACCACCGGCTCGCCCCTGCTGCTCCAGGTCGTCAACAAGGACAGCCGGCTCGACGACCTCAAGCGCACCCCACCGGTCCATCGCCCGCGTCCGGGGCACGCGGACCTCGCGGGCAGCGTCAAGTGGCTGACCACCGACTGCCGGGAGACGCTCGAACGGGCCAGTGCCCGGGAGACCGCGGCCCGGGTGGCCGCCGGTGCCGTGGTCCGCTGCCTGCTCAGGTCGTTCGGGATCGAGGTCTTCGGTTTCGTCCGGGGCGCCCTGGATGCGATCACCGACGTCGCGCCCGACGAGGACAACTGGCACGAGCTCCGTGCCGCGCGCGATGCCAGCGACGTCTACATCCCCGATGAAGGCACCAGTGAACGATTGCGCGAGGCGATCCGGCAGGCGAAGTACGACAAGGACACGGTGGGGGGGTTCGTCGAGGCCCACGTCTTCGGGTGCCCGATCGGGCTGGGATCCTGCATGCACTGGGACCAGAAGCTCGACTCGAGGATCGCGGGGGCGGTGATGGGCATCCAGGCGTTCAAGGCGATCGAGATCGGGCTCGGCCGGGAGTGTGCCCGCCGGACCGGTTCCGAGGTCCACGACCCGATCGCCTTCGACGAGTCCCGACGCGACCGGCCCTCCATGGGCTACGTGCGGTCCTCCAACAACGCGGGTGGCCTGGAGGGCGGGATGACCAACGGCATGCCGGTGGTGGTCACGGGCACCATGAAGCCGATCAGCACCCTGCTCCGCGGCCTGCCGAGCGTGGACCTCAACACCAAGGAGTCCCAGACCAGCCAGTACGAGCGTTCCGATGTCAGCGCGATCTCCGCGGCGAGCGTGGTCATGGAGAACGTGGTCGCCTTCGAGATCGGTCGTGCGTTCCGGGACAAGTTCGCCGGGGACTCGATGACCGAGGTCCGGGCCCAGCACGCCGCGTACCTCGAGCTGGCCCGGGAGCTCTCCCTCGGCACCCCCGAGGAGGCCTGAATCCGGGCTTCAGCCCACCGGCCCCGCGTAGAGCCACTGCCCGTACCCGATCGTGAAGGCGATGTCCCCCAGCAGTGCATGCTGCAGGTCCGCGATCCACCCCGAACCGCTCCGCAGGTAGGTGCGCATGAAGATCGCCCCACCCACCAGGGTCAGGAGGGGTGCGGTGAGGTTCAGGAAGATCACGTGCGAGAAGCCGAAGCAGATCGCACCCACCACGATCATGCCCGCGCCGGAACCCAGCGCGAGCCGGTAGCGTGACGCGAACCACCTCCGGAAGACGATTCCCTGGGGGACCACCGAGAGCAGCGGGTACGCGACCAGCACGATCACCCAGACCGTGGGATTGTTCGCGGGGAAGGTGAATGCGGGCTGGTCGGAGATCAGCTCGTAGAGCAGGAACAGCAACGGCCCCCCCGCGAGCACGGTGACCGCCACTTCCACCAGCGCCCGCTTCCTCGACCACGTCCGCGCCCCGGATGGTCCCGTGGTGGTCCCCGACCGCCGTGTGATCCAGAACAGGAGCAGGCAGCCCGCGGTCGCGAGCCACAGCACCGGCAGCGGCGACACCCTGATGCCGGAGGCCTTCAGGCCGACCAGGCCCAGGGGGAGGGCGATGAAGAGGGCGACGAGCTCGAGGAGGCGATTCCCCATGGGGTCAGGATAATCAACCTGATCGACATCGATCGCGATCCCCGGCATGGTCAATCCATGGGTGTCGACTTGAGCTCGGACCGGAAACGAATATGGTCGTGGTCATGAATCCCCTCGTCCTGCCCTCGCTGGTCCTGGCCGCCGCCTGCACGGCGTCCCTCCCCGCCGACGTCCTGACGGTGCCCGGAGACCATCCGAGCATCGAGGCGGCGGTGCTCGCCGCCGAAAACGGGGACGAGATCAGGATCGGGCCCGGGACGTGGTTCGAGAACCTCTACGTGGGCAAGCGCCTGACCTTCGTCGGGGCCGGGCAGGGCCAGACGATCATCGACGGCTCCCGGCCCACGCTCTACGCCTTCGGGAGCTGCATGGTGGTCACCGGGATCGCCGCCGACGTCCCCGTGGTCACCATCGAGTCCCTGACCCTGCGCAACGGGGCCGGTTCCGAGATCTACGGGGTCGTGCGCGGGGGCGGGATCTACAACGAGGGTTCCAGGGTCGTGCTCAACGAGGTGACGATCGAGGACTGCGCCGTCGTGCCGCAGAACCCCACCGACACCGAGGGGTGGGGGGGAGCGATCTGCAGCTACCTCGGTGACTGCGAGGTCAATTCCTCGATCCTCCGGAACAATTCGAGCTTCACGCGGGGCGGGGCGATCCTCTGCGACTTCGGCGACGTGGTCATCAACGACACCCTGGTCACCGGGAACACCGCCGCCTTCCAGGGGGGCGCGATCTTCCTGGGTGGCAACGCGAGCTCGCTGCAGTGTCGCCGATCCACCGTCTGCGACAACCAGTCCGCCTACGGCGGCGCGCTCGCCCTCTTCGGGTTCTCCGGATTCGAGCTGGAGGACAGCGCCTTCACCGGCAACCTCGCCGGGGACGGCGCGGCCCTCTACATGGAGGCGACCGTCTCCTCGATCGCGGCCTGCTCCTTCGAGCACAACCTCCCCGACCCGAACGGCGCGGTGATCCGAATCCTCGACCAGCCCGCCTTCCCGGACGGGGAGTCCATCGAGGTCTCCGGCAGCGTCTTCTGCGACACCGACCAGGGCGACTGGCGCTCGTTCATCTCCCAGCCGCTTCCCAACCAGTTCGCCGGCACCTGCGGTTCCCCGGCGGACCTCGACCGCGACGGCCTCGTCTCGGGGGTCGACCTCTCGATCCTCCTGGCCAACTGGGGACCCGTCGGTCCGGGCGTTCGCGGTGACCTCGACTGCGATGGCCTGGTCTCGGGCGAGGACCTCGCCAGACTGCTCGCCGACTGGTCGTGAAACCATCCCGTCGCCCGCCCGCCCCGGTCGGCGCGCGGGCTAGACTGGTCCCATGAGCAACCCACGATTCCGCGTACCTCCGTCGACTCGCCCGGCCCGCCGGTCGATCCTCGTCTCCGCCGCCGCCCTGCTGGCGATCGGCCCGGTCCTCGCCGCGGGATCCGGAACCGACCTGGTGGACCCCACGGTCCGGACCAGCGGATCCCTCGCCTCGCCTTCGGTCGGGAGCCCGATCACCATCGACTACGACGAGTTCGGGGTCCCCACGGTGGAGGCCGCGGATCGGGGTGATGCCTACTTCGCGGAAGGCTACCTGCACGCCCAGAACCGATTCACCCAGATGGACCTGAGTCGCCGGTTGTCCGCGGGGGAGCTGGCCGCGCTGATCGGGCCGGACATGGTCGGTCGCGACCGCGAGGCCCGTGGCTTCCGGATGCGTCGGACCGCGCTCGCGGTGGTGGCGGCGATGGACGACGCGCAGCGTGCGGTGCTCGCGAGCTACACCCGGGGGGTCAACGCCGGACTGGCCGACCTGCCCTCCCCGCCGCCCGAGTACGCGGTCATCGGGGCCGCCCCCTCCGAGTGGTCGGAGGAGGATTCGGTCCTGGTGATGCTCTCCTTCATGCGGATGCTCGACTGGACCGCGCAGAGCGAGGCCAGGCACGCGGGGTTCTTCATGGCGATGCCGGCCCCCGTCCGCGAGTTCCTCACCCACCCGGTCTCCCGCCTCGACGCACCGGTGTCCACCCTGGAACGTCGGCGCCCCTCGATCCTGCCGATCCCCTCCCGGGAGGTGATCAGTCTCCGGGAGCTGGAGCCGATCCCGGAAACGGTCGTGGTCCCGCCCGGCGGGGGTGGCCCGCCTCGTGGCGACTTCGATGGATTCGACGGTTTCGGTGGTGGCGACGACGACGATCCCGGGGAGGACGACGCCCCGGATGCCCGCGATCCCGGGACCCCGGGCTCCAACAACTGGGCGTTGGCGGGAACTCGCACCGCCGACGGTCGCGCGATCCTCGCCAGCGACCCCCACCTCGGGCTCACCCTGCCCGGGGCCTGGTACCGCATCCGGATGACCTGGCCCGACCACGACCTCGTCGGGCTCTCGATCCCCGGGATCCCCGGCGTCATCATCGGATCGAACGGGCACGTGGCCTGGGGGTTCACCAACCTCACCGGCGACCTGCAGGACCTGATCCAGCTGGAACTCCATCCCGATGATCCCGGTCGCTACCGGACCGCCGATGGCTGGGAACCCTTCGGGGAGGCCCTCGAGGTCATCGAGGTCCGGGGGAGCGACCCGGTCTCGCTTCCCCTGCGCACCACCCGGTGGGGGGTGGTGAACGGGACCTATCGCGACGCACGCGGCGTCGAGCAGGACGCGGTGGTCGAATGGGCGGGACTGCACCCCGAACTCTGCAACTTCAAGCTCTTCGAGCTCGAGGAGGCGCGCACCCTCGAGGACGCCCTCGCGGTGCTCGGGACCTGGTACGGACCGCCGCAGAACGCGGTCGTCGCGGCCGCCGACGGTCGGGTGGGCTACACCATCACCGGGTTCCTGCCCGATCGCGGCGAGCTCGACGGGCGACGTCCCTACGGACTCTGGGACGGTACCGAGCCGTGGACCCGTCGTCCCTCCGCCCCGCGTCCGCTGGTGATCGACCCGCCCTCGGGGTTCGTCCAGACCGCCAACAACCGCACCACCGACCTCGCCGCCTCCCGCCGACTCGGCTACGCCTGGGCACCGCCTTCGCGTGCGCGGCGGATCGCCGACGTCCTGGCCCTCACCAACGACGCGGACGAATCGGACATGCTCGAGCTGCAGATGGATCCGACGGTGCTCGCCTACGGTCCCTGGCGGACGCTGATCCTGGGGGTGATTCCCCCCGAGGAGTCGGATCCCGAACTGGCGGCGGCCCGCACGTCCCTTCTGGAGTGGAACGGTCGCGCCGAACTCGACCAGACCGCGGTGTCCCTGCTGGGGGACGCTCGTGACCGGATGATGGGGGACCTCACGGCCTCGATCCGCGACTGGGCCGAAGCCCGGGGACTGGGAACGGCGATCGTCATCCCGGAGATCAGCGACGAACCCTACCTGCGGGTGATCGAGGACCGGAAGGCCAACTGGCTGCCGCCCGGACCGGACGCGGACTGGCCCGACTGGATCCGTCGACACGTCCGCGAGTCGGTGGCCTCCGGGGCGCTGGTCCCCTGGGGCGAGCGCAACCGGGTGACCCTCGAGAGCCCGCTGGCTCCGATGGCCCCGCCGCCGATGGACCGGATGCTCCGGTCCGAACTCGGCCCGCAGTCGGGACACTGGTACGCCCCGAAGGTGCTTTCCGGTGGATTCGGGGCGAGCGCCCGCCTGGTGGTCAGTCCCGGGCGCGAATCCGAGGGGATCCTGCTCACGCCGGGCGGGCAGTCCGGCAACCCGTTGTCACCCCACTTCCGGGACCTCACCTCCAGCTGGGTCCAGGGCGAGCCGATGCCCCTGCTTCCGGGACCGGCGGCGGCGTCCTTCACCATCGTTCCCGAGGGCTAGGTCAGTCCGTGGGGGCCCCGGCGGGAGCGGAGGCACCGAAGGTGAACCGCTCCCCCTCGAAGTCGATCCCGATCCGCTGTCCATCGGACAGTTCCCCCACCAGCAGCCGGGTGGCCAGCGGGTTCTCGATCCGGTTCTGGATCACCCGCTTGAGCGGGCGGGCACCGAACTGGGGGTCGTAGCCCTCGTCCGCGAGCGCCTGCATCGCCCGGTCGCTCACCTCCAGGTCGATCTCCCGGTGCGCGAGCCGGCGGCGGAGGTTCCCGACCTGGATCGAGACGATCCCCTTGAGGTCCTCCGGGGTCAGCTGGTGGAAGATCACCGTGTCGTCGATCCGGTTGATCAGCTCCGGTCGCAGGTGCTTCTTGAGCAGCTCCTTCACGTGCGCCTCGATCTCGAGGTCCAGGGCACCGTCCTCGGTCATCTGGAGGATCTGCTGGGAGCCGATGTTGCTGGTCATCACGATGATCGCGTTGGAGAAGTCCACGGTGCGGCCCTGGCCGTCGGTCAGGCGGCCGTCGTCGAGGACCTGCAGCAGGATGTTCGAGACGTCGGGGTGCGCCTTCTCCATCTCGTCGAAGAGGACCACGCAGTACGGGCGACGTCGGACCGCCTCGGTCAGGCGACCGCCCTGCTCGTAGCCCACGTATCCCGGCGGGGCGCCGATCAGGCGGGCCACCGCATGCTGCTCCATGTACTCCGACATGTCGATCCTGATCATCGCGTCCTCGGTGTCGAAGAGGTCCTCCGCGAGCGCCTTGCAGACCTCGGTCTTCCCCACCCCGGTGGGACCGAGGAACAGGAAGGACCCGATCGGGCGATTCGTCTCCCCGAGCCCGGCCCGGCTGCGCCGGACCGCCTCGCTGATCGCCACCACCGCCTCCTGCTGGCCCACGACCCGCTGCCCGAGCCGGAGTTCCATGTCCAGGAGCTTCTCGCGCTCGCCCTCGACGAGCTTCGCCACGGGGATCCCGGTCCACTTGCTGACCACTTCCGCGATCTCCTCCGAATCCACCTCCTCCTTGATCAGGGCGTCACCCTCCCGGTCCCGGGAGTCCAGCTCGCGCTCGGCGTCCCCCAGTCGCTCCTGGAGCTGGACCAGGTCCCCGTACTGGATCCTGGAGGCGGTCTCCAGGTCGCTGCGCCGCTTGGCCTGCTCGAGTTCCAGTTCCTTGGCCTCGATCTCGTCCTTGATCCGGCCCACCGAGTCGAGCTCGGACTTCTCCTGCTCCCAGCGGGCGCTCAGCGAATCGTTCTGCTCGTCGAGGTCCGCGAGTTCCTCCTCGAGGATCCCCAGGCGCTTCTTGGACGCCTCGTCGTTCTCGATCTTGAGGGCCTCGCGCTCGATCTCCAGCTGCATGATCCGCCGCCGCAGCTCGTCGATCTGGACCGGCATCGAGTCGTTCTCGATCCGCAGCCGCGACGCCGCCTCGTCGAGCAGGTCGATCGCCTTGTCGGGGAGGAAGCGGTCCGCGATGTAGCGGTGGCTGAGGGTCGCCGCGGTGATCAGCGCCCCGTCCTGGATGCGGACCCCGTGGTGCGACTCGTAGCGCGCCTTCAGTCCGCGCAGGATCGCGATGGTGTCCGCGATGCTGGGTTCACCCACGAACACCGGCTGGAAGCGACGTTCGAACGCCGGGTCCTTCTCGATGTGCTGCCGGTACTCGTCGAGGGTGGTCGCGCCGATCGCCCTCAGCTCCCCCCGTGCCAGGGCCGGCTTGAGCAGGTTGCCCGCACTGACCGCACCCTCGGCCTGCCCCGCACCGACGATGGTGTGGAGCTCGTCGATGAACAGGATGATCGCGCCCTCGCTGGCCGCCACCTCCCGCAGCACCGCCTTGAGGCGTTCCTCGAACTCCCCCCGGAACTTCGCCCCCGCCAGCAGCGCCCCCACGTCGAGCGCCATGATCCTCGAATCCCGCATCGAGTTCGGACAGTCGCCGTTGACGATGCGGATCGCGAGCCCCTCGGCGATCGCGGTCTTGCCCACCCCCGGCTCGCCGATCAGCACCGGGTTGTTCTTGGTGCGGCGGGAGAGGACCTGCATGCAGCGACGGATCTCCTCGTCCCGCCCGATCACGGGGTCGATCTTCCCCGCGGAGGCGGCCTGGTTGAGGTCCACCGCGTACTTCGAGAGCGCCTCGTAGTTGCCCTCCGCACCGGGGTCGGTCACGTTGCCCACCCCGGAGGCCTTCCGGATCGCCTGGATCGCGGAACGCACCTCGCCCGCCGTCACCCCGCACCCCGACAGGACCTTCGCGGCCTCGGAGTCCGCCTCGCACAATGCCAGCAGCAGGTGCTCGCAGGAGATGAACTGGTCCCCGAGGGACTGCGCCTCGCGATCCGCCGCGGAGAGCACCTGCTGCAACCCGGCTGAGGTCTGGACCGAGGATCCCTTCACCGTCGGCATCCTCGAGAGCTCGGCCCGGGCCACCTCGAGGACCCGGTGGCGATCGACGCCCGCGCGCTCGAGTATCGAACCCGCGACCGCGTCGCGACCGTCGAGCAGGCTCGACAGCAGGTGCAGCGGGGTGATCTGTGCGTGTTCCGAAGCGAGCGCGCCGGACTGCGCGTTGGCCAGGGCCTCCTGGGCGAGGGTCGTGAATCGATCGAGTGCCATGTCTCGGGTTCCTTTCCTGCGCCGTTCCCGACGGCGTTGAACCGGTGCAACGCCCGTGCCCGCCCACCCGCCTCCTGGAGCCAACGAGCGGGGGGGGCGCCTGCCAGAACAGCAGTCACCCGGACCGGAACGGCCGATTCGTGCCGGACCCGGCTCCGTTTCAGAGGTACCGGACCGGGAACCCCTCCGGCAGCACTTCCGGACGGTCCTGCAGCCAGCTGACCAGCCAGCGGAAGCTGGTGACCAGCCTCGGTCCGGGTCGGTTGAACATCTGGTTCCCGTCCACGAACGCGACGCGGCCCTCCTGCACCCCCGGGATCATCGACCACCAGTTGGTGTCCTCGAGGACGGCGCGCTCCTCCCAGCAGCGTTCCAGGGAGTACCCGCAGGGGCAGACCACCACCCGTTCCGCCATGACCTCGAGGAGGTCCTCCGGGCTGACCTGGCGGGAGTCCTGACCGGCCTTCCCGAGGCTGTGCCGGCCGCCCGCGGCCTCGATGAGCCCCGGGGTCCAGTGGCCGCCGCAGAACGGGGGATCGGTCCATTCGAGGAAGAGGACCTCCGGCTGGGTCGCGTAGGGATTGACGAAGTCGATCGCCTCCCAGTAGCTCGCCCGCAGGTCCACCATCGCCCGTTCCGCCTCCGCGGACCGCCCGGCCGCCTCCCCGACCTTCAGCAGGTCGTCGAAGACGTCGAAGATCGTGCGTGGATCAAGGCTGAGCACCCGGGGTTCCGGCTTCATGGAGCCCGCGATCGACCGCACGGTGTCGAGGTCGATCGAACAGACCTCGCAGAGGTCCTGGGTGAGGACCAGGTCCGGCTCCAGCTCCCGGAGCAGGTCGCCGTCGAGTTCGTAGAGGGAGTCCCCGCGGGCGAGTGACTCCTTCACCTCCGCGTCGATCTCCGCACTGGTCCCCGCCCCGGTCCGCTGTCGGGTCAGGACCGGCAGGTGCGAGATCGATCGGGGGTGGTCGCACTCGTGGCTTCGTCCCACCAGCAGGGATTCGCCCCCGATCGTGCAGAGAAGTTCGGTCGCGGATGGGAGCAGGCTCACGATTCGCATGGTTCCCGATTCTAGTCACGGTTCGATAACCACGTCGAACGGCGTCTTCTGGACCTTCCTCCGTCCGTCCGACCCGCACCACCCGCAGGACCGGACCCCCACTCCCGGAACCGTCGACTCCCGGCTTGCATGGCGTCGTCCTCGGAACATCCTGTGGTTGGATCGTCGCTGAGAACCCGCGGACGCGCTTGCCCGCGGCGCTCAGCGAATCGTCCGACATCAGGAGATGAAGACATGACTCGCACCGGCTTCGCCACCGGCCTCGGGTGCCTTGCGGCATTCTCCGGGCTGGGAGCCGCCGACATCCTGGTGGATGTTGGCTGCTTCTCGAACATCAATCCGATCCCGTCGTGTTCCTACGACGGGGACTTCGAGGACCACGTCTCGACCACGGAGGTCGAGGGCTACACCTCGACCCTCGGCTACACCATGATCGACATCGACCTGGGCGGGATCCTCGCCTCGGTGGGGGGCGGCCGACTGACCGGCATCTCGATCGTCGACTTCGGGGACAATGCCTACGGCTCCCTCAGTCCGGGAGCGGACATCGACTACGTCGGCATCACCGGGCTCGACCCGGGCGTCACGGTCCAGGCCGGGTACGGTGGCACCACCGGGGCGCACGCCGGGGAGACCTCCGACGAGCTCTGGGCGCGCCTCGACACCCTCGACGCCTTCTACGGCGCGAACCACCTCGACGACGCGGTCTACGTCTCCCTCGGCCAGCACGGGGTGCTCGACCTGAGTTTCATCCACGCCGGGGTGCCCGATGACGGGGAGGGATCCGGCGGACCCGGCGGACCCGGCCCGGTGACCAATCCCTGGGGATCGCTCGCCTCCCACGAGGGCCTGCGACTCCAGCTGGTCGAGGTCGGGACCCATGAACGCTTCTCCGTACACCTCCACGTATCGGAGGTCCCGGCTCCCCCGGGGCTGCTGGTGGCGGCCGGTGGACTGGGCATGATCCGAAGACGGCGTCATTGAACCGATGCGGAGCAGGCGCGTCAGTCACGGGAGTCGCTGACGTCCGCTGGACGGTTCGATGAACGAACACGGGGCCGCGCGAAGGCGCGGCCCCGTGTGTCTTGACTGGGGATCCAAGATTTGAACTTGGACTGACGGAACCAGAAACCGTAGTGCTACCGTTACACCAATCCCCAAGGATCGATCACGGATTATAGAGTCGCGCGGGTGCCTGACAACCACCCTCCTGGAGGGATGACCCCCTTTCTGGCCGCCCCCGCGAGGGGGCCGCTGCCACGAGCGGTCAGGAAAGCAGTTCGGCGAGGGCCCGTCCCGGATCGGGGCGACCCATGAGGTGTTCCCCGACCAGCACGCTGTGGACCCCGATCCCCCGGAGGGCCCGGAGGTCGTCCGGGGTCCTGATCCCGGATTCCGAGACCACGTCACCGGGGCGAACCACTCCGTCCGCCACCGTCGCGAGCAACCGCCCCGTTCGACCGGGATCCGTCTGCATGCGGGTCAGGTCGCGATTGTTGATCCCCAGCAGGGTCCCTTGTCCCGAATCGATGGTCACCAGCCCGAGGACCCGCTCGAGGTTCTCGGGGGAATGGACCTCCACCAGCACCGAGAGACCCAGGGATCGCGCGTACTCGTGGCACTCCAGCAGGGACCGGTCGTCCAGGCACTCCGCGATCAACAGCACCGCGTCCGCACCGGCGACCCGGGCCTCGGCCACCTGGTAGCGGTCGATGATGAAGTCCTTCCTGAGGACCGGCAGCGGGACCGCGCCCCTGACCAGGGCCAGGTGCTCCAGCCGCCCCCCGAAGTAGGGTTCGTCGGTGAGGCAGGAGATCGCCCTCGCCCCCCCGGCGTGGTACCGTCCTGCGATGTCCACGGGATCGAAGTCATCACGGATCAGGCCCGCGGAGGGACTGCGCCGCTTGATCTCCGCGATCACGTTCGCCTTCCGATCGCCCGGGTCCGCGGCCAGCTCCGTCGCGAACGGCCTGATCGCCGGTGCATCGGGCAGTCGTTCCTCGAGGGCCTCCAGTGGCCGCCTGGCGGCGGCCTCCGCGACCTCTCTTCGCTTGCTGAGGACTATCTCGTCGAGGATTGACTTCATCTCATGGGTCCCGCCCGTGGTGGCCGTGATCTCCGTCTGGGTGTTCCCGGTCTCCTTGGTTATAGCCGGTCAACAGCCGGTGACGCCAGAGGAGATCGTCGGGGAGGTCCCTCCCTCCGATCCCCTGATCACGGAGTCCGAACCGTGGCTGGTGGCGACGAGCTGCGTCCTGGCCCTGGCGATGTCGATCCTGGTGCTTCGCCGCCGCCTCTGGGTCCTCCCCCCCGGGGTCGGGCCCTCGTGGGCGGCTCGCTTCGAGGTCATGCTGGGGGCCTGGATCGCGATGCTGCTGAGCACCATGATCGGGGCGTTCATCGCGATCCAGATCTTCCAGCCCTCGACCGAGCTCGGCCTGCAGGGCGTGGGGATGCTGGGCAGCTACCTCCTCCAGATCGTGATCCTGATGGTGGTGGTGGTCGACCAGTGGCGCAATCGCGGCCGGAGCCCGCGCACCGCGACGCCGGTCGGGCTTTCCCGCGCCGTTCTCTGGGGCCTGTTCGGCTTCGTGGTCGCCCTCCCGGTCAGCCAGTCGCTCGGGATGCTCGCGGGCCTCCTGCAGTCGTTCTTCTCCGACGCGGAGACCCCGGTGCTCGCCCACGACACCCTGGTGGCGATCAGCCGGGACCCCTGGGCGGGCTGGTCGGTGACCATAAGCCTCCTGGTGATCCTCGTCACTCCCTGCCTGGAGGAATTCGCCTATCGCGGGCTCCTCCAGCAGGGCTTCCGCAAGCTGGGGTCCGGTCGCCTCTCCGCCATCATGCTGACCTCCCTGATGTTCGTGTTCATGCACGTTCCGAACCTCGACACCGGGTCGATGGTCGAGCCCCTGGTGGCGCTCCTGAGCCTGTCGTTGATCCTCGGCTGGCTGTACGAGCGGACCGGAAGACTCCTGACCCCGATCCTGGTCCACGCCCTGTTCAATGCGAGCAATCTACTTTTGATGAGCCTCACTCTGTGAACCGGTCACCTGCTACATTCCGTCCATGACTTCCGATCGAACATCGAGACCGAGGATCCTGACCGGCGACACCCCCACCGGGAAGCTCCACCTCGGGCACTGGGTCGGCTCCGTGCGACGTCGCGTGGAGCTGCAGGACTCCCACGACTGCTACTTCATCCTCGCCAACATGCATGCGTTCACCACCCGGGTGGACCAGCCCGGGGAGATCCGGTCCGACACCCTGGAGATCGTTCGAGACCTGCTGTGCATGGGCATCGACCCCGAGCGAGCCTCGATCTTCCTGCAGAGCGAGGTGCCCGCCATCGCGGAGCTCACCTTCCTGTTCTCGATGCTGCTGCCCTTCAACCGGGTGATGCGGAACCCCACCCTGAAGGACGAGATCAAGGTCAAGGGCCTCGGCGAGAACTACCCGTTCGGGTTCCCGCTCTACGCGGTCGGCCAGACCGCGGACATCCTCGCCTTCCGCCCGGTCGCGGTGCCGGTGGGGGAGGACCAGGTGCCCCACCTGGAGCTGACCCGAGAGGTCGCTCGTCGCTTCAACCAGAAGTACTGCGGGGTCGGCGA
This sequence comes from Phycisphaerae bacterium, assembly GCA_002862305.1. Taxonomy (GTDB): domain Bacteria; phylum Planctomycetota; class Phycisphaerae; order Phycisphaerales; family SM1A02; genus UBA8087. The sequence goes on from PKCS01000044.1 coordinate 22,961, forward strand.
CAAGGTCGAGGACGCGGACCACGTCGAGGAGGGGGGGGTGTTCCCGGTCCCCGTCGCCGACGTGGGCAAGGTCGGGCGACTGGTCGGCATCGACGGGGCCAACAAGATGTCCAAGTCGCTCAACAACGCGATCTTCATCAGCGACTCGGCCAAGCAGGTGCAGAAGAAGATCAACAAGATCTTCACCGGTCGCCAGAGCCCCACGGAACCCGGCGACCCGGACAACGTGCTCATGCAGTACTGCGAGATCTTCATCCCCGACGAGGAGCGGGTGGCGGAGCTCAGGCGCCGCTACGCCGCGGGCGACGACATCGGGGACGGCCACATCAAGCAGGAGCTCGGCGCGGCGGTGAACGAGCTCCTGGAACCGATGCGCGAGCGTCGCGCCCGCTTCGAGAACGACTCCGACGTCATCGACGTGCTCAAGCGCGGGACGGTCGAGGCCAATCGAGCCACCGAGGAGACCCTCGCGATGGCCAAGCAGGCGGCGGGACTCGGGTTCTTCCCCCGGACGCTCCGCCTCGATTGAGCCCGATGAACGACCACGCCACCCGAGCGACCCGAGGGTGGCCCTGGTGGCGTGGTTGCCCCATCGAGTGTCTCAGAAGTTGAAGACGAAGTCCGCCAGCTGGGAGAAGAATCCCTTGTTCGCGGCCTCCTTGACGAAGCCCGAGTTCTGGATGTTGAGGTCCAGGTCGTAGAGCCTCCAGTGGAGCAGGGTGTCATCGGGGGCGATGTGCCGCGGATCGCAGATGCCGGTGATCGTCTTGACCGTCATCTCGTTGTCGGTCTTGGTGGTGTGCCTCGACTGGAGGACGAGGTTCCCGTTCGGAAGCACCTCGATGACGGTGGCGGTGGTCCGGAACGTGATCTCCTCGGTGCTCCCGTAGTCGCCCTCGCCCTCGAAGTCCTTCGCCCCCGCGGCCTCGATCTTCGGGAGGTTGTCGCCACTGTTCTGGGTGAAGAGGGTCCCGGCGTTGAAGAAGTCCGTCCAGGCCGCCACCTCCACCGCGAGGTCGGTGTCGGTCTCGGTCTCGAGTTCCTGGGAGCGCTCGACCCTCGCGGCCTCGATGACCACGATGGTGATCTGGTCGTGCTCGTTCCAGGTCTTCAGCGGCATCGGCGAGAACAGGCCCTTGAAGTCCTTCCCCATCCCCGTCACCGCGCGGGTCCGCGCAGCCCGTCCCGGTTCCGGCTGACCCACCTGGAAGGTCCTCGACGAGGTCGTCTCCTCCTGGTCGGCACGCTGCTCCGATTCCCGGGCGGCCCTGCTCAGGGAGATGTCGCGTTCCGTGAACGCCTTTCTGGTCGGACTCTCGCGCTCGGTGGTCGCGGACTGCTGCCCGGCCGCGGAGGCGCCCGCCAGCAGGCCGGCCGCGATGCCGGAGAGGGTGAGCAGGATTCGTCGTTTCGTCATCGTGATTCGCTCCTTGTCAGTTGATGATCTCGGCGGTGGTGGAGTCGAGGATCACCACCCGTATCGGTCGGGCGTCGCGGGATCGTGCCCCGGGGATGTCCGGGCGGACCTCGATGACCTCCCCGACGTGCCCCTCCTCGAGGCTTATGCATTCCAGGGCCAGGTTGAACCCCGAGCTTGGCGAGTGGACCCGGATCGGTTCGTTGCGCCGGATCGCGGGCACGAAGTCGTCGGCTTCCAGGGGGGCCCCCGCCTTGACGCGCCGGGCGAGCTCGCCGCCCAGGATGGTGTCGAGGATCGAGCGATCGTCCCCGTTTCCGGAGAGCCTGACCCACTCGGTGCGGCTCTCGATGTCCGACGGCTCGACCCGGGTGCCCCGTTCGAGCGCCTCGCTCGCCCGGACCACCAGTCGCTCGACCTCCAGGCAGGCCTCGACCTCGATGACCCCTTCATCCTCCATCAGCACGCTGAACCGTCCGGTGCCGTTCCGGAACGCCCCCTGCTGGACCACCCTGGGCCGCAGGTCCGTCTCGTCCAGCAGGCTCGTGCGCGCGGTCTGAAGGTGGATCCGCACCGCCCGGTTCGACCCTCGCCAGAGTTCCGCCATCCGCATCGCGATCAGGCCTCGGGGCGAGTCCTCCTCGACGATCTCCCGGGGATCGATGGTCAGGACCGGAAGCGTGGTGGTCGCCACCGGAGCTCGGTCGGAACCCTTCGTTCCCGACCCCGTCTCCGCACCGCCGAGTTCAAGGGGCATGCACGCCTCGGGTTCGGTGCCGCCGTGCAGGCGCCGTGAGTGAGGACGAACGATCGACGTCCCGCCGTTGAGTTCGAGCCTCGCCCAGTTCGCGCCGGCCCGATCCATTGCCCGGGTGACCTCCTCCAGCGTCACCTCCGCCGGACGGGTGGGATCGACCATGCGGTCCACCACCACCGAGGCGAACCTGCCCGCGTACTCCCCCTCGATGGTCGCGATGTCCCCGAGGGTGATCCGCTCATCGGCGTGCTTCATCCGGGTGCTGCGCTTGAGCTGTATCGAGTCCCCTGCGAGGTGGGCCGCGGGAATCAGGATCGAGAGGGTGGCGAGGAATGTCCTGGTGTTCATCATGTCGTTCCGTTCGGGATGATTGGTCGGAGGTCTGTCGGATCAGGATCAGAAGCGACGCAGGTTCACGATCTCCTGCAGCGTCTCGTTCGCGGCCTGGATGACCTGGGAGTTCATCTCGAACGCCCGCTGGGTCTTGATCAACGAGACCAGCTCGGTGACGGGTTCCGCGTTGGACGACTCCAGGAAGAACTGCTTGATCGCCCCGTACCCATCGACGTTGGCCTCGGCCACCTCGGCCTCGCCCGATGCGTAGGTCGGGACGTAGATGTTCCCGCCGATCGCCTGGAGCCCCGCGGGGTTGATGAACCGGGCAAGGGTGATCTGGCCGGCGTTCACGATGCCCGCACCCTCCTGGTACTGGACGTTCCCGAACTCGTCCACGGTCAGGTTGATCGCATCGGAGGGGATCGTGATCGAGGGCTCGAGCAGGTAGCCGTTGCTCGAGGCCATGATGACCTGGCCGTTCTGGTTGCGGGTGAAGTCCCCGGCCCGGGTGTAGCCGTACCCGTCCATCGAGGTGCCCGGGGGCAGCTCCACCTGGAACCAGCCGTCACCCATGATCGCGAGGTCGAACGGGTCCTGGGTCGGTTCGAGCGATCCCTGTCCCACGTTCAGGCTGGTCCCGCTCAGCTGCACGCCGAGTCCCACCTGCAGGCCGGTGGGGTTGGGGGTCCCGTACTCCTCCTCGATCCCGGGTTGGGCCTGGTCGAGGTAGAAGAGGTCCTCGAAGTTCGCCCGACTGGACCTGAACCCGGTGGTGTTCACGTTCGCGAGGTTGTTCGCGATGACGTCGAGGTTCGTGCTGAGGGCATTGAGCCCCGTGGAGGCGGTGTTGAGGGAGATTGTGGACATGTTCCACGGCTCCTGTCGGTTCGGGTTGGGCGTGGGGTGTCAGACCACGCGTGCGAGTGCCGTGACGGCCTGGCCGATCATGGCGTCCTGGTACTGGATCATTCGTGAGTTCATCTCGATCTGCCGGGTGAGCTTGATCAGCTCGACCATGCCCGAGATCGGGTCCGAGGCGCTCTCCTCCAGCGCCCCTCCGACCACCTCGGTCCCGGTGGCGGGGGTCGGTTCGCTGCGGGTCTCGAGCAGGTTCTGTCCCCGGGACCGCAGCGAGTCGGATGGCGCGTCCACCAGCGCGATCCGTGCGAAGGGGGTGAAGGGCTGGTCGCCGTCGATCAGCTCGCCCCGAGGTCCGAACCCCTGGAAGCGGAGCTGCTCCTCATCCCCGAGGACGATCCGCCGTGCCTGCTCGTCGAGCACCGCTCGTCCACTGGCCTGGTGCCGGAGCACCCCCGCGGGATCGAAGTTCAGTCCCCCGTCGCGGGTCAGCAGGCTGGCGTCCGGCGAGTCGCCTTCCAGCTTCAGGAACCCCCGGCCCTTGAGGGCGAGGTCGGTGCGAAGCCCGGTCCGCTCGATCGAGCCCTGTCGGAGGTCCAGCCCGCTGTAGGCGATCTCCGTCCCGCCCCCGAGCTGGGCGAGCAGCTGCCTGCTGTTGGTCAGGGTGTCCAGTCGCTGGGGTTCCCGCGCCCGTTCGCCGAGCACCACCGAGGAGGGCTTGAACCCCGTGGTGTTCGCGTTGGCGAGGTTGTTCGCCAGCACGTTCATCCGATGCTGGGAGCTGCTGATGCCGTTCGCGCTGAGGTAGAGTCCGTAGTTCATGGTCGATCACCGCTCGTTTCGAGGCGTTGGATCCTGGCCAGGTGAAGGGCCGTGGCCCGGGCCGCCAATCGGTCGATCTCCGCCGTGATCCGACGGTCGCCGAGGAGGTCTCCGGTCGTCTGCTGGGTCCGGTCCGAGCCTCGTTCACGCCTCCAGGCGTCTCGAAGCTTCCGGCGTAACGAATTGGTCCGCATGTGGGCACTCCTTGCCGTTCGCGGCGCCTCTCGCCGAGGTGCTTGCACGAGGACGTGCAACTCCCATGCCCGGCTCCCACCCCCGTTCCCGCGTGCTGAGGGCATCCCCCTTGCCGGTGCGCGCGGAAAGCGCGCGCGCAGAAACTGCCGATCCAGCCCGGGTCCCGATCCTGCACGGCGCGGGCCTCGTGCGCCGATGAAGGGGGTTCCTCCCTAGGGTTCGAGGGCAGCAGTGATTACGACCCGTCCCGGTTCCCGCGACCGGGGGGAAGCCCGCCCACCCGGACCGAGGACCCGTCCCACGAAGGATCCGACCCCCATGCCCGAGCCTGAACGCTTCGACAAGCCGATCCGGGACTTCCTGACCTTCGCCCGCGTCGAGGCGGGCCTGGCGACCGCGACCATCGAGGCCTACCGGCGGGACCTCGGCGACCTGTGCGAGGACCTGGGCGCCCGGGGGCTCACGGCCCCCCGGGAGGTGTCCGCCGACGACCTGGCCGACCACATGCGATGGCTGGCCCGCGAACGCATGATGCAGGCGACCTCCGTCGCCCGGCACCTGGCGACGATCCGGGTCTTCTTCCGCTGGATGAATGCCGAGGGATTCATCGACCGGGACCCCGCGCGGGTCCTCGAGCGGCCCACCCGCTGGCGGAAGCTCCCCGGCGTGGTCAGTCCGATCAAGATGCGGCGCCTGGTGGAGGCCCCGGCACCGGAGCACGGACGACTGTGGCAGCGGGACCGCGCGATCCTCGAACTCATGTACGCCGCCGGGCTCCGGGCCTCGGAGGTCGGGCGCATCCGCCTCAACGAGTACCACGAGGAGACGATGCTGCTCACCGTCCACGGGAAGGGGGAACGGACCCGGGTGGTCCCGATCGGGGAACCCGCCCGGGACGCCACCAACGACTACCTCGCGGAGACCAGGCCCCAGCTGGCCCGGTTCACCGATGGTCGTGACCAGCACCGGCTGCTGCTCTCCGGCGGCGGGCGTCCCCTCGAGCGGGTCGCGATCTGGCAGATCGTCCGCAAGTACGCCGCGATCTCCGGGCTCGAGGGGGTCCACCCCCACATGCTTCGCCACAGCTTCGCGACCCACCTCGTCCAGGGCGGGGCGGACCTGCGCGTGGTCCAGGACCTGCTGGGCCATTCGGACATCGGGACCACCCAGGTCTACACCCACGTCGACCGGACCCACCTGCACGACGTGGTGCGGACCTGCCTGCCTCGTGGCTGAGCGCGCCCACTTGCCTGGGACCGACTTGCTGCTCTAATGCGTGCATGAACGTCGACCCCTGCGTCATGGTCATCTTCGGGGCCTCCGGTGACCTGACCCATCGCAAGCTGGTGCCCGCGCTGTACGAGATGTTCTGCCGGGGCATGCTCCCGGCCTCCGGGTGCGTCCTGGGCGTCTCCCGGACCCCGAAGACCGACGAGCAGTGGCGGGAGGAGCTCCTGCCCTGGGTCCGGGAGCATGCACACGGCTTCGAACCCGGATCGTGGTCGGAGTTCAGCCGGCGGTTGCACTACCACGCAGCGGACGCCACGCGTCCCGAGTCCTTCCCCGCGCTCTCCGACCGGATCCGCTCCCTCGACGCCGACCACCACGGCGGCGGCAACATCCTCTTCTTCCTCTCGGTGGCGCCCTCCCTCTACCAGCCCATCGTCGAATGCGTGCAGGGTTCGGGACTGGTCACCGAGGGCCGGCGATGGTGCAGCCTCGATCCGGAGCAACGTTCCTGGCAGCGGATCGTCGTCGAGAAGCCCTTCGGTCGCGACGATCGAAGCGCCGCGGAACTGAACCGGGTCCTCGGCCGGGCGTTCGAGGAGGAGTCCATCTACCGGATCGACCACTACCTCGGCAAGGAGCTGGTCCAGGGGATCCTCGCGTTCCGGTTCGGCAACACCATCTTCGAGCCGGTCTGGAACCACGTCTACGTCGATCACGTGCAGATCACCGCCGCGGAACCGATGGGGGTCGAGGATCGGGTGGCCTTCTACGACGAGACCGGGGCGATCCGGGACATGATCCAGTCGCACCTCTTCCAGATCCTCGCGTTCGTGGCGATGGAACCCCCGACCCTCTACACCGCCGAACACGTCCGCGCCGAGAAGATCAAGCTCATCGACGCGCTGCGCACCCCCGAGGACGACCAGATCGATCGCTACTGCGCCCTCGGCCAGTACGGTCCCGCGCCCGACGGCGCCCCGGGATACGCGGACCTACCGGACGTCTCCGACGGCTCGACCACCGAGACCTTCGCGGCCCTCGCCCTCTTCATCGACAACTGGCGGTGGACCGGGACGCCCTTCTTCCTGCGGAGCGGCAAGCGCATGCCCCGGAAGGTCACCGAGGTCGTCATCCAGTTCAAGCCGCCCGCCGCGAACCTCTTCCGGGAACTCCCGGAGTTCAAGGCGGGCCGACGGCTCATGCCCAACCGGATCGTCATGGAGATCGCCCCCCGGGAGTCGATACGGGTGCGCTTCGAGTGCAAGGAGCCCGGGCTGGAGTTCCAGCTGGACACCATCGAGATGGACAGTGACTTCCAGCGGGAGTTCAAGAGCGAGGTCGTGGAATCCTACGGCCCGCTGCTGATCGAGGCGATGCGCGGGGACCAGACCCTCTTCAAGCACCGGCTCGAGGTCGAGGGCGCGTGGCGGGCGGTGATGCCGTTCCTCGATGATCGTTCCCGTGGGTTGCGTTCGGGGATTCAGGGCAACTATCCTCCGGACAGCTGGGGTCCGGCCTCGTCGGACGAACTCCTGGCCCGCTACGCATCGGAATGGAACAACGAGTCCGTTCCCAAGGAAGGAAGCCAGTGATGAGTGACGCCGCTTCGGACCCGCACGAGGAGATCAGGCCCGTCGAGCTCGGCAACGACGGGTACGTGGCCGATCCCCCCAACCTCCCCGGACACGTGGTGGCCCGCCAGGATCCCGACGACGTCCTCACCCACCTGGCCAACGACCTCCTGGACCACGCGCTCCAGTGCGTCCGCGAGTTCGGGCACTTCCACCTCGCGCTCTCCGGCGGACACACCCCGTTCCCGCTCTACCAGCGACTGATGACCGATCCCCTCTACCGGGGGCTTCCCTGGGCCCGGACCCACCTCTGGATCGTCGATGAACGCCGGGTCCCCTTCGAGGACGACCTCAGCAACTACAAGCACATCCATGAGATCTTCGCCGACCACTCCGGAATCCCCGCCAACCAGATGCATCCGATCCAGGCCACGCGCGACGACGCGGACGTGCTCTACGAGCAGGAGCTGCAGGAGGTGCTGGGCTGGCGGGAGAAGGGGCACGACCGCCTCGACTACGTGCTGCTGGGCATGGGACCCGACGGCCACACCGCCAGCCTCTTCCCGAACTCCCGCGCGCTGGACGTCGAGGATCGCCTGGTGACCATGAACTCGGGCCCGACGGTGGTCCCCCCGGACCGGGTCAGCATGACCTACAAGCTGCTCAACGCCTCGCGAATGATCTGCCCGCTGGTCATGGGCGAGGGGAAGGCCTCGATGATCCACCGGATCGCCACCGGCGACGATCCCTCCCACGACGTCCCCATCAAGGGGATCAACCCCGTGGGCGGCGTGCTCCGCTGGTACCTCGACGGCGCGGCCTGCGGGGCGGGCTGAACGGATCAGCGACGGGAGGCGAAGTAGTCCTCGAGCAGGGCCGCCGCCGCGATCGCGTCGCGGATCCGCTTCTTGCCGGCGTGCGTGCGGCCGCTGCGAGCCATCCTCGAATCCGCCTCGAAGCTGGTCAGTCGTTCATCCTGCAGGTGCACCGGGAGCCCCGAACGCTCCCCGATCCTGACCGCGGTCTCCCGCATCCGCCGGGCGGCCGGCCCCTCGCTGTCGTCCATGTTCAACGGGAGTCCCACCAGCAGGGCCTCGGGTCGGTGTGCCTCGACCATCCCCGCCACCGCGTCCATCAGTTCGGCCTCGTTGGCGTGCTCGATCACCCCGACCGGCTGGGCCAGGCCCAGTTCGACGTCGCCGACCGCGAATCCCGTGCGTCGTCCCCCGATGTCGATGGCGAGCATGCGCATGGACCTCACCTCCACGTCAACGGTGCGATTCCGGTACCGCCCCCGCGAGTCGCTTGACCTCCTCCGCCCGGTCGGCGGGGCAGACCATGATCGCGTCCCCGGTCGCCACGATCACCAGGTTCTCGCAGCCCACGGCGGTCACCACCCGGGAGGGGTCGTCGGAGACCGCCAGCACCTCGCGGCAGTCCAGGAGGACCGTCGATCCCGAGCTTCGATTGCCCTCGGCGTCCGCCTCGAGGGTCCCGGCGAAGCTCGGCCAGCTGCCCACGTCCTCCCAGCGGACCTCCATCGGCACCACGCAGATCCCGTGCTCCGGCGAACGGGAGGCCGGCTCCATCAGCCCGTAGTCCACGCTGATCCTGGGCAGGGTGGGGTACACCGCCTCCAGCGTCGACCGTCGGGTCTCGGCGCCACGGTCCCAGTCCTCGGCGATCCGCTTCAGTCCCTCCGCATGCGCGGGCTGGAACCGCTCCAGGGCCTCCATGACCATCGCGGCACCGAAGACGAACATCCCGCTGTTCCAGCTGTAGCGCCCGGACTCCAGGTAGGACCGCGCGGTCTCGAGGTCCGGCTTCTCCTTGAAGGCATCGGCCTCGAAGGCGCCCTCGAATCCGTCCACGGGGTTCCCCCGGGCGACGTACCCGAAGCCGGTCGCCGGCCGGGTGGGGGTGATCCCGAAGGTGACGAACCGCGAGGGGACCGCCTCGACGAGCGAGAAGCCCAGGTCGACCGCCCGGGTGAACTCCGACTGGGGTTCGATCAGGTGGTCGGAGGTGAGGACTGCGAAGACGGCCTCCGGATCGGCCTTCCCCAGCACCGCGGCGGTGAGTCCCACCGCGGCGAGGGTGTCCCGTCCGCAGGGCTCGCCGAGGATCTCGATCTCCCCCAGCACGCCCTCGATGACGTCCCGGAAGCGTTCCGCGGTGCAGATCACCGTGCGTTCCGGTGCCACGACCCCTTCGAGCCTCGAACTGGCGATCTCCAGCAGGGAACGGCCCTCGAACAGCGGCAGCAGCTGCTTGGGTCGCTCGCTCCGGCTGAACGGCCAGAGCCTGGTGCCCGATCCACCCGCCATGATCATCGCGTATCGCATCCGTACCGTCCCTCAGTTCAGCTGCTTGAGTCGAAGCGCCCCGGTCACCAGCTGGTCGGCGCTGTCGATGGTGGGGTCCGCCCGGGTGACCCGGTCGATCAGGTCCTCCGCTCGATTACGAGGTTCGCCGAGCTGGAGCAGGACCGCGAGGGCCTCCTCCACGAACGCCGCGATCGCCTGCGGGGACCCGGTTCCCGCCTCCGCGACGTGGGCACCCTCGACGAACGGATCCACCTTGTCCTTGAGTTCCACCACGATCGCCTCCGCGGTGCGCTTGCCGACCTCCGGGAGCGACTTCAGCAGGACGAGGTCCTGTTCCGCGACCGCGCGGGCGATCCGTCCCGCCGGAACCTGCATCACCCTGAGGGCCTTGCGCGCGCCGATCCCCTTCACCGTGGTGAAGAGCTCGAAGAACGCCCGGTCGCTGGCGCTGCGGAAGCCGATCAGGCGCGGCCGGAAGCTCGAGCCCTGGGCCGCGCCCTCCAGGACGTGGAGGGTGTGCAGTTCCACCGTGCCCCCGAGCTCCTGGACCAGCCCTCCGTGATCGGCCGCGGAGACCAGCACCTCGTAGACGAGGCCCCCGCAGCGGACGTGGGCCCGCCCCTCCTCGACATCGACCAGGACACCTTCGATTCGACTAATCATGCGCCGCCGATGGTACCACCGCGGGGGACGGTCGCCTCGACTCAGTCCCGGGCGAGGGACGCTTCGGGGGAAATATCCTCCAGCGGCCACCCGGTGGCCCGATGCAGCCGCTGCCTCAGGTCCTCGGTGATCGCCCGGGCCTTGAGCCCGCGATCCCGGTAGTCGATCAGCTCCACCACCGTGACCCTGGCCCGGCAGGGTCGCAGCAGCGAGCCGAAGGTCGATCGTCCCGGCCGGGGCCCCTGGCTGTGCATGAGCAGCACACTCGCCCCGGTCCGCGCGACGAGGAGCCCGAGCCCCGGCTGGAACGGCTGGACCACCTCCGGGGGACGGGCGATGCGTCCCTCGGGGAAGATGCCCACGACCCCGCCCGCACGGAGGATCCGGATCGCCTCCGTCACGGAGGCCCGGTCGCGTTCGCTGAACTCGATCGGGAGGACCCCCAGTCGGTGCCAGAGCGGGCCCAGCAGGGGGGTCATCATCGCCCTGGACATCATCCAACGAATCCTCAGGTTGCATCCCCAGTTCACCAGCACCGGGTCCAGGCCGCTGGTGTGGTTGCAGACCAGGACGAGTCCCGGTTCGGGAATCGGATCGGGAACCCTCTCGAGACCCCTGAATCGGGCTCCCCAGTAGACCCGGACAAGGGGCGCGATCGCGATCTTGAGGAGTCCGACCACCCGATCGCCCCCGCCTCGCTTCCGGGCGTGCACCCCGACCAGCCAGCCCAGGGCCAGCACCAGCACCACCGCGACGGTCCCCAGGATCGTTCCTTGAATCCAGTCCATGTGACTCGCCCTTCCCGGTTCGTCGCCCGGCCCCCAGTTGGGGATTGCCTGCGCATTGGCGCCTCACCAGACATCCCATCGGATACACTGGGACAAGTTTGGGCATTTTCTCCTGGATTCCCCGGAACGATTCGCGCGCATGCCGAGAAGAGACGACCTCAACACCATCCTGATCATCGGATCCGGTCCCATCGTGATCGGCCAGGGCTGCGAGTTCGACTACTCGGGGACCCAGGCCTGCAAGGCGCTCCGCGAGGATGGCTACCGCATCGTCCTGGTGAATTCGAACCCCGCGACGATCATGACGGATCCCGCGCTCAGCGACCGGACCTACATCGAGCCGATCACTCCCGAGGCGGTCGAGCGGATCATCATCAAGGAGGCCGAGAACGGCACCCCGATCGACGCCCTGCTTCCCACCCTCGGGGGGCAGACCGCACTGAACTGCGCCTGCGCCCTCCACGATGCCGGGACCCTCGAGAAGCATTCGGTCCAGATGATCGGCGCGGACCGGGAGGTGATCCGACGTGCCGAGGACCGGGAGGTCTTCCACGAGATCGTCGAGCGCGTCGGGCTGAAGCAGCCGCTGTCCCGGACCGTCGAGACCCTCGAGGAGGCGCACGAGTTCCTGGGGGAGATCGGACTGCCCGCCATCATCCGGCCCGCGTACACCCTCGGCGGTCACGGTGGCGGCATCGCGTACAACCTCGAGGAATTCGAGGACATCGTCCGTCGCGGGCTCAACGCCTCCATGATCTCCCAGGTGCTGATCGACCAGTCGGTGCTGGGTTGGAAGGAATACGAACTCGAGGTCGTGCGCGACGCCAACGACAACTGCGTGGTGGTGTGCGGCATCGAGAACATCGATGCGATGGGCGTCCACACCGGCGACTCGATCACGGTCGCCCCGATCATGACCCTCAGCGACAAGGAATACCAGCGGATGCGGGACGCCGCGTTCCTGATCATGCGGGAGGTGGGGGTCGACACGGGGGGATCCAACGTGCAGTTCGGCATCAACCCCGCCGACGGCGAGATGGTGGTGGTGGAGATGAACCCCAGGGTGTCCCGCTCCAGCGCCCTGGCCTCCAAGGCCACCGGCTTCCCGATCGCCCGCATCGCCGCGAAGCTCGCGGTCGGATACACCCTCGACGAGCTCGGCAACCAGGTCACGGGGACCACCTCCGCGTGCTTCGAGCCGTCCATCGACTACGTGGTGACCAAGATGCCTCGCTGGACCTTCGAGAAGTTCCCCGAGGCCGACGAGACCCTCACCACCCAGATGAAGTCCGTGGGGGAGGGCATGTCCATCGGCCGCACCTTCAAGGAGTCGCTCCAGAAGGCGATCCGCTCGATGGAGGTCAAGCGGTTCGGCTACGGGCTCGATCGCAGCGACCTCTGGCTCACGGCCCGTCGCGCGGCCGCGGACGGTGCCGAGGATGACGGAAGCTGGCCGATCGCGGAGGACCAGCTCCATCGGAAGCTCTCGGTCCCCAGCCAGGGGCGGCTCTACTACGTCCGCTACGCGATGAAGATGGGCTACACGGACGAGCGGATCCACGAGCTCACCCGAATCGATCCCTGGTTCCTCGACCAGTTCCGCGAGCTCGTCGAGTTCGAGGACCAGCTCTGCGCGTACGAGCGCCTCGAGGACCTGCCCGAGCTGCTGCTCCGCCGGGCCAAGGAACTCGGCTACTCCGACCCCCAGCTCGCCAGCCTCTACCTGGGGGAGATCTCCGCGAAGTCCATCCTCTCGGTGCGTGCGCACCGGAAGTCCCTCGGCATCGAGCCCGTCTTCAAGCTCGTGGACACCTGCGCCGCGGAGTTCGAGGCGGCCACGCCCTACTTCTACTCCACGTACGAGTCGGCCATCACCCGGGTGGCCGAGGACGGGACCACGTCCACCCACCGCGACGACGAGATCCGGATCACCGACCGGCCCAAGATCGTCATCCTCGGCGGGGGCCCCAACCGGGTCGGCCAGGGGATCGAGTTCGACTACTGCTGCTGCCAGGCCTCCTTCGCCTGCGAGGAGATGGGGTTCGAGTCGGTGATGATCAACTCCAATCCCGAGACGGTCTCCACGGACTTCGACACCAGCGACCTCCTGTTCTTCGAACCCCTCACCCTCGAGGACGTCCTGGACATCGTCGAGCGGCTCAACGGAGGAGGAGCGGAGGTCCCCAACCGTTCCGGTGGCGTCGTCGGCTGCATCGTCCAGTTCGGGGGGCAGACCCCCCTGAACCTCGCCCACGGGCTGGTGGAGGCCGGGGTGCCCCTGATCGGGACCGGCCTTGACGCGATCGACCTCGCGGAGGACCGGGATCGGTTCAAGGCGATGCTCGACGAGCTCGGACTGCGCCAGCCGGAGAACGGGATCGCCTACTCCCTGGACGACGCGGTCGAGATCGCGGACCGGATCGGCTACCCGGTGCTGGTCAGGCCCAGCTACGTGCTCGGCGGACGGGGGATGGAGACCTGCTTCGACGAGGACTCGCTCCGACGCTACATGTCCGAGGCGGTGGACGCCTCGGAGCTCGCCGATGCGCCGGTCCTGATCGACCGATTCCTCTCCGAGGCGATCGAGATCGACGTTGACGTGGTGGCCGACTACGGGTTGGAGGGTGAATCACGGGCCATCGTCTGCGGGGTGATGGAGCACATCGAGGAGGCCGGCATCCACTCCGGCGACTCGACCTGCATCGTCCCTCCGTACTCGCTCTCCCGCCCGACCATCGAACGGATCCGGGACCAGGCCCGACGACTCGCCGAGCGGCTCTCCGTCCGGGGCCTCATGAACGTCCAGATGGCCGTCAAGGACGACGAGATCTACATCATCGAGGTGAACCCGCGGGCCTCCCGGACCGCGCCGTTCATCTCCAAGGCCACCGGGGTCTCGTGGGCCCGCGTCGCGGCCAAGGTGATGATGGGCGCCCCCCTCGAATCCCTGGACGTCGCGGAGGTCCCCGCCCCGGGCTTCTGCTCGGTCAAGCGGTCGGTCTTCCCCTTCTCGAAGTTCCCCGGGGTCGACGTGGTGCTCGGCCCCGAGATGCGGTCGACCGGGGAGGTCATGGGTGCCGACCGTTCACTGGCAATGGCCCTGGCCAAGGCCCAGATGTCCTGCAACCACGACCTGCCGGTCGAGGGCTCGGTGTTCCTCTCGGTCCGGGATTCGGACAAGCCGGCGGTGGTGGAGGTCGCTCGCGGACTGGTCTCGATGGGATTCACCGTCTTCACCACCGGGGGGACCCACGCGCTGCTCGCCGACCACTCCGTCGAGACCTCGCTCATGGCCAAGATCTCCGAAGGTGCCCGTCCGAACATCCTCGACAAGATCGCCAACGGGGAGATCGACCTGCTGGTCAACACCCCGACCCGCAAGGGAGCCGACACCGACGAGGGCCGGATCCGCGCCGCCGCCGTTCGCCACGGAATCACCCTGATCACGACCCTCGCGGGCGCCCGGGCCGCGGTGCAGGGGATTTCCGCCCTGCGGAGCGGCAGCTGGGGGGTGACTGCCCTGCAGGACTACTTTCCCGAGCACGTCGCCCCGCCCCCCGGCCTGAGCGCCCCCCCCCAGATGGCCACCCACTGATCCTCGATCGGTCCCCGGAATCCACGGACTGCTCGCGCCCCAATTGTTTATGATTGGGCACTCACCAGTCCAGGAGTCCCTCCGTGGTCCTTTCCCCCAACGAAGTCCAGGTCATCGCGTCCCTCGTGGTGGTGGTGGTCCTTCTGCACCTGTTCCTCGGCGGATGCGCCTACTCGATCCTGCTCGAGCGAAAGCTGAGTGCCTGGATGCAGGATCGGGTCGGTCCCAACCGAGTGGGACCCCACGGCGCCTTCCAGCCGCTGGCCGACGGCCTGAAGTTCCTCCTCAAGGAGGACTACAACCCCCGCGGGGTGGACAAGTGGCTGTTCCTGCTGGCGCCCGGCTTCATCATGATCCCGGCGATGATCGGCTTCGTGGTGGTTCCCTTCGCCCAGAAGATCGACGTCACCGGCCTGGTCCAGCTGGTCGGGGTCGCCCAGCCGAACACCGAGTACCTGGTGCGCCTGGTGGGGGCCGACATCAACGTCGGCCTGATCTACTTCGTGGCGGTCGGTTCGATCGGGGTCTACGGGGTGGTGCTGGGTGGATGGGCCAGCAACAACAAGTTCTCGTTCCTCGGGGGACTTCGCGCCAGCGCGCAGATGATCAGCTACGAGATCCCCATGGGCCTCGCCCTGCTGACGATCGTGCTGGTCTCGGGGACCATCAATCCCTTCGAGATCATCGCCCACCAGCAGTCGACCGCCTGGAACCTCCTCCAGATGCCGGTGGCCGCGATCCTCTTCTACGTCTGCATGCTGGCGGAGAGCAACCGCGCGCCCTTCGACCTCGCCGAGGCCGAGAGCGAGCTGATCGGCGGCTACCACACCGAGTACTCCTCGATGAAGTTCGCCCTGTTCTTCCTGGCCGAGTACTACCACATGATCGCCGGCGCGGCGTTCTTCACCATGCTCTTCCTCGGGGGCTGGTCGGTGAACCCCATCGCGGGGATCATCCCCTGGGACTTCACGAACCCCGGCAACTTCTGGCTCCTGGGGCTGCTGCAGGCCGCGATCGTGCTGGTCAAGATGGCGGGACTCATCGCGTTCGCGATGGCCATCCGCTGGACCCTCCCCCGATTCCGCTTCGACCAGTTGATGAAGCTCGCCTGGGAGGGCATGATCCCCACCGCCCTGCTGATGGTGCTCATGTGCTCCCTGTGGATCTTCCTCGGTTGGCAGGACTGGATGGTCCTCGCCTCGCTGGCGACCATCGTGATCGTCTTCACCGTCCATCCCTTCATGCCCCGGCAGCCGCACCCCAACCGCCGGATCAAGATCATCGGCAGTCGGTTCTCCCCCCTCGAGGACTCACCACCGCCGGCATCCGGCAGCGGGATGCCCGTGAACTCCCCGCTCTCGGACTGACCGCTCCCGGGCCGGGATCCCAACGGCCCTCGCCCCCAGGATGATGCTCATGGGACCGAGATACCTCATCGACGCCTTCACCGGACTGCTCCGGCTCGGCTGGTCCACCCGGTTCCGCCTGGGCTCCGCCTACTGGAAGTGGCGGGTCGAGACCGCCTTCGGGCCGGAACCCTCCCAGCACCCTCCTCTCTATAGAAGGATGCGGATGGTGCTGGACTACGCCGCCTGGACCTCCCGGATGCGTCGTCTCCGGTGAGTCCCCGGCCCGAGCCACCGAAGGCGCTTCCGCCATCCGGTCAGGTTTCCCCGCCCACGCTGTAGACTGGGCGAATGGCCAAGGACCGGACCAGTTTCCTCTGCAGCGAGTGTGGCGCCGTCCAGGCCCAGTGGGCCGGTCGCTGTCCGGAATGCGGGGAGTGGGACGTGCTCGCACCCTTCACCGAGCCTGCGGCCGGGACCGATCCCGTCGAGGCGCGGATCGCTTCCACGGACCCCCGGGCCCCGGCCCCGACCGCACGGCCGATCACCTCCATCGAGCTGGGCGAGGTCCCCCGGATCGCCTCGGGCATCGAGGAGGTCGACCGGGTCCTCGGGGGGGGCTTCGTCCCGGGGGCCTCGATCCTGCTTGGTGGTGATCCCGGCGTGGGCAAGAGCACCCTGCTCATGCAGATTGCCGGGGCTCTCAGCCAGTCCGGGGGGGTGGTGCTCTACGCCAGCAGCGAGGAGAGCGCGGCCCAGGTCCGCCTTCGCGCCGATCGGCTGGGCGCCACGTCCCAGTCCGACGCATCGGAACGCCTGCTGGTCCTCGCGGAGACCGACCTGGGACGCATCCTCGCGGAGGCCCGTCGCGTCAATCCCCGGATCCTGCTGCTGGATTCGATCCAGATGACGTGGCTGGGGTCCTCCGGGGGCGGTACCGACGCCTCGCGGGCCGGGGCGGGCGCCGCCAGCCAGCTGAGGCGATGCGCGACCGAGCTGGCCCTGCTTGCCAAGCAGACGGGGATCACGGTCCTGATCGTCGGCCACGTGACCAAGGACGGCCAGCTGGCGGGCCCCAAGCTGCTGGAGCACCTCGTCGACGTGGTGCTTGCCTTCGAGGGCGATCGGCACCACCGACACCGGATCCTCCGGGGGGTGAAGAACCGGTTCGGTTCGACCCACGAGATCGGCCTCTTCCAGATGACCGGCGACGGGCTGGAATCGATGAGCGAGCATTCCGTGCACTTCGACGAGGACGAGCGCCCCTCCCCCGGGGCCGCGATCGTGCCCACCCTGGCGGGCAGCCGGTGCCTGCTGGCGGAGATCCAGGCCCTCAGTGCCACCGGATTCCTGGGTTCCGCGAAACGTCGTGCTTCCGGCCTGGACGCCGCGCGGCTGGCGATGCTGATCGCGGTGCTCGAGAAGCACGGCGGGCTTCGGCTGGCCGATCAGGACGTGTTCGTCTCGGTGGCGGGGGGGTTGCGCATCCAGGAACCGGCGGCGGATCTCGCCGCGGCCCTCGCCATCGCGGGGGTGCACGCCGGCCGTGCCCTTCCGCCCGCGACCGCGGTCTTCGGGGAATTGACGCTTTCCGGAAAGGTCCGGCCGGCGTCCGGTGCCGACCAGCGTGTCTCGGAGGCGATACGACGTGGTGCGCACAGCGTGCTGGTACCTGCCTCTCAGGTCGAGGACCTCCCGCAGGACCAGGCCGTTCGCGTGCACGGAGTTCATCGACTCGTCGATGCGCTCGAGCACCTGATCGCACTCCCCTCGAGCCGACTTGAAGGGGCGTTGCCCGGTCAGGTAGAATCGTCCGGCCTTCCTTTGGAAGATGATGTGGCCCCCTTCGGGGCCTCACGTTGAGCCCTCGGAGGGGCGTCTCCGAGGTGCATTTCCTGCCGTACGGCACCAAGAGGGTCAAGAATCTGGCGAATGCGGATCAACTGGGAAACCGAATAACCCTGCAAAGTCATGCCCAGCCGTTCTTTATGCATCAGTTCGAAGCGAGCGGGCCATGCACACAATTCCTTAACACTTTCTAAACTGTTTCTGAACAGTCCAATTTTACTGTTCCGCCCCATGGGCTTGCCGACATAGGCACCCATGCAAGAGCAACCGTCCAATCCGTACCTCGGTGGTACGGGCACGAACGGACGGGTGGATGGATTAGGTCTCGGGTTCGCCTGAGCCGACCCCGAACCTATTCTGGAGAGTCGATCTGATGACGATGATCAGAACTACCGGGCTCCTTACTGGAGCCATCACCCTGGCGTTCACCGGCATTGCTGGTGCGTCAGACAACGACAACGCGTCCATTGACGCCCTGCGTGCCGAGCTCAACGAGCTTCGTGCACAGAACAACAGCCTTGTCGCCCGCGTTGATGCGCAGGACGCCGAGTGGCTCAACGAAGAGCGCGCGAGCGAGATTCGTGGCATCGTCCAGGACGTCCTGGCCGACAGCCAGAGCCGCACCAGCCTCCAGGACAGCGGCATGATGGCTGGCTACAAGGCCGGCAAGGGCTTCTTCCTGAGCAATCAGGATGGCAGCTTCAGCCTCAACGTCAGCGGCCAGCTGCAGACCCGCTGGGTGTTCAACAACAACCCTGATCCCCTCGTAATCGGTGCTGGTGGCGAAATCACCAAGCAGAATTCCGAGGAGACGAACTGGGGCTTCCAGGTACGCCGTGCCAAGGTTCGATTCCAGGGCAACGTCGTCGATCCCAGCTGGACCTACCAGATCAACGGCTCCTTCGAGGGCCCCGACAACGCCCTCGGCAACCCCACCAACGGCGGCACCTTCGAATTCCAGGAGGCCTTCATCGCGAAGGAGCTCGAGAATGGTCTGGTCCTGACCTTCGGTCAGTTCAAGACCCCCTGGATGCGCGAAGAGCTGGTCGACAGCTCCCAGCAGCTCGCCGTCGAGCGCTCGCTCATCAACGAGATCTTCAACCAGGATCGTGCCGTTGGCATCATGGCCTCGTACCAGACCGATGACTGGAACATCGCCGCGTCGTACAACAACGGCCAGCGAACCGCCGTCGAACAGAGCCAGCGCTACACCAACTTCTCCGACAACCCCACCAACTGGTCCTTCTCGGGCCGCTTCGAGTGGAAGATGTCGGGTGACTGGAGCGACTTCGACAGCTTCACCAGCTCCCCGGAGCAGCAGGAAGCCATGATGCTCGGTGTCGCCTTCATGGGTCAGCGGTACGACAGCAACGCCGGGAACGCCAACTTCCCCGTCTTCCCCGGTGTTGACCTCAACGGCACGACTGTCTGGGGCATCACTGGTGACTTCTCCGCCAAGTTCAACGGATTCAGCCTCTTCGTCTCCGGCGTCTGGCAGAACTACGACCCCAATAACGACGCCGACAGCTACGACCCCTGGGGCTTCGTGGTCCAGGGTGGCTACTCCCTCAACGACGAGTGGGAGATCTTCGCCCGCTACGCGGAAGGCAACGCTTCCGTTGACAAGTTCTCTCAGCAGCAGAATGTCAACACCTTCATCACCGAAGGCGGCAACCCCTCGATCCTGACCCTTGGTGCCAACTACTTCATCAACGACAACGTCAAGTTCACCGTTGACTGGGGCATCAACTTCGCCGACGCGCTTGACCTCTTCGGTGCGCCCTCGTCCGACACCGGATGGGAAAGCTCGGATGGCAGCAGTCAGTGGATCATTCGTGCCCAGCTCCAGCTGCTCTTCTGAGCCAGCGATCTGAGCACGTCTTAGAATCATCCACCCAACGATCGCCCCTTGGGGCATCGAACGGCTCGGCCGGCCGGTTCCTCGGAACCGGCCGGTTTTCTCATGCCCGGACCCGTCGCTCAGGGCCTCCCACGGTGGATTCGTCGCCGGCCGACCCTCATCCCCGGTTCGATTCGTGTACGGTCTGGCAGCGCGTGCAATGACGTCATTCCGCGTCCCCCCCTCCCCCGGTCCCCTCATGCTGGAGTGTTCAAACCGATGAGTCACGCCTCAACCACCCATTTCGCTCTCGCCGCGGCTTCGGTCCTGCTGGCCACCAGCGCCCTCCATGGGCAGGTCTCCCTCGAGGCCCCGGTCGGTGCCACGCTGCAGGAGGATTCCCTGGAGGCGCTTCGTGCCGACTTCGAGGCACTCCGACGACACAACGAGGCACTCGAACGAAGCAACCAGTCCCTCGCGGAACGAAACGAGGCGCTCAGTTCAAGCCTGGCGGTCCAGAACCAGGACTGGCTGGACGCGGATCGAGTGGCCGAGATCCGTGGCATCGTCCAGGACGTGCTGGCGGACACCCAGGGCCGCACCAGCCTGCAGGACGGGGGGCTCTCGGCCGGCTATTCAGCCGGAAGGGGATTCTTCATCGGCAGCCAGGACGGGTCCTTCAACCTCAACGTCAACGGCCAGCTCCAGACCCGCTGGGTGTTCAACCGGAATCCCGGGAGCACCCCCGGGGTCTCGGAGTCTGACTGGGGTTTCCAGGTCCGGCGGGCAAAGGTCCGCTTCCAGGGCAACGTCATCGACCCCTCCTGGACCTACCAGATCAACGGGTCATTCGAAGGGCCCGACGCCCCCGGTCTGACGATCGGCGGCCCGGTGCAGGGGCCGGGTGGTGGCGCCCTCGTGACCGGCACCATCGGGGTCCGCTCCCCTTCGAATGGGGGGACGTTCGAGTTCCAGGAGGTGTTCATCGCCAAGCAACTCGAGAACGGCATCGTCCTGACCGTCGGCCAGTTCAAGACCCCGTGGATGCGCGAGGAGCTCGTCGACAGCTCCCAGCAGCTCGCCGTCGAACGGTCGGTGATCAACGAATTCTTCAATCAGGACCGAGCCGTCGGGGTCATGGCGAGCTACCAGTCCGACAGCTGGAGCCTGGCGGGTTCCTACAACAACGGGCAGGCGACCGCCGTCTACCAGGACACCCGCTACACCAACCTCTCCAACAGTCCCACCGACTGGGCGTTCTCCGCCCGGTTCCAGTGGAAGTTCACCGGAGACTGGAGCGACTTCGACAGCTTCACCAGCGACAACACCACCGAAACGGCCGTGATGGTCGGAGTCGCCGCGATGGGTCAGCAGTACGGCCTGAACTCGGTCTTCGCACGGGTGAGGAACGTCAACAACGCAAGTTCGACCGCCGACCTCAGCCTCGACTCAACCACGGTCTGGGGGGTGACTGCCGACATCTCCGCCAAGTTCAGCGGGTGGAGCATCTTCGCCGCCGCGGTGTGGCAGTACTACGATCCGACCATCCAGAAGCGGGACACGGGTTCGGTCCCCCTGAACGCCTTTAACAACACCCAGAGTTTCGAAAGCTACAACCCCTGGGGCTTCGTGGTGCAGGCGGGGTACGCCCTGACTGCCGACGCCGATGGAAACGCCAAGTGGGAGCTCTTCGCCCGCTACGAGGAGGGCAACGCCGCCGATGATCGCTTCGACTCGATCATCCCGGGGCAGTCGACGGTGGAGGGTGGCACGCCGTCGATCCTCACGGTGGGTGCCAACTACTTCTTCAACGACAACGTCAAGTTCACCGTCGACTGGGGGATCAACTTCGCCGAGGAGATGAGCCTCTTCGCCCAGTCCCCCTCCGTCGCCGGCTGGGAATCCTCGGATGCCCCCGACCAGTGGGTCCTTCGTGCCCAGATGCAGCTGATCTTCTGAGCCGACCCCCGGCTCGATCGCGACCCACCTCTGAACGACCGCCCGGCTCCGCGAGCCGGGCGGTCTGTCTCTCGTCCAGGCCCTCGGGCGACCAGATGGCGTTTTGTTGAGATCCTCCGAGCGTCGAGTTAAGAATGCTCGAATCGAATCTTTCCAACGTGTAAGGAATGTGATCCATCTTGACGGTTTTCGTCAAGACCCCGGGATCCGGCTCGTCGATCCGGTTCCGGCCATCCCGAACTGTCCACAATAGAGCGATCACATCATGACTCATGACCTGAAGACCCTTGCGTGCTGCACCCTCATGGCCCTCCTGGCCGGCACAAGCGTGTCCCACGGCGGCCCTCCACCCGCCGGTCCCGATTCGACGGATTCCATCGAGTCGCTCCGGGCGGACCTCGAGGCCCTGCGCCTCCACACCGAGTCCCTGGAACAGCGCAACGAGGCGCTCGGGGCCAGCCTCGAGACCCAGAACCGGGACTGGCTCAACGCCGAGCGTGCCGCGGAGATCCGGGGGATCGTCCAGGACGTCCTCGCGGACAGCCAGTCGCGGACCAGCCTGCAGGACTCCGGCATGATGGCCGGGTACAAGCCGGGCAAGGGGTTCTACATCGGGAACCAGGACGGCTCCTTCTCGCTTCAGATCACCGGACAAATCCAGACTCGCTGGGTGCTGAACTACACCAAGCAGAGCTTCGCCGATCGAGGCACCAACACCGAGAACAGTCCCAAGACGACCTGGGGATTCCAGATCCGGCGGGCAAAGGTGAAGTTCAAGGGGAACGTGATCGACAAGAGCTGGAAGTACGCCATCAATGGTGCCTTCGGGAGTGACGGCATCTTTGATTTCGAGGATGTCATGCTCTCGAAGGTCTTCGAGAACGGCGTCACGATGACGCTCGGTCAGTTCAAGACGCCCTGGCTGCGGGAAGAACTCGTCAGCAGTTCCCGCCAGCTGGCGGTCGAGCGTTCGGTCGTCAACGAATTCTTCAATCAGGATCGTGCCGTCGGCCTCTTTGTCGCCTGGAAGAACGACGACTGGTCGCTGGCCGGTTCCTACAACAATGGTCAACGAACGCTGCTCAACGCCGACGAGCGCTACACCAACTTCCTCGACAACCCCACCAAGTGGGCCTTCTCAGCACGGGCCGAATACAAGTTGTCGGGAGACTGGAGTGATTTCAAGGGGTTCAACGGTGGAATCGATCAGGATCAGGCCGTGATGATCGGGGTCGCGTTCATGGGTCAGCAGTACAACGATCAGGTGATTGATGGCTCGATTCCAGGTGCGCCGACCATACCGGTCGAATACGACAACTCCACCGTCTGGGGCGTCACCGCCGACATCTCGGCGAAGTTCCAGAACATCAGCTTGTTCGCGGCCGGAGTCTTCCAGAGCTATGACACCAAGGGCAGCGAGAAGAATCAGGGATTCGATCTCTCCGAGTATGCACCATGGGGATTCGTGGTGCAGGGAGGCTGGTCGGTCAATGATGAATGGGAACTCCTCGCTCGCTATGAAAACGGAAACGTCCCGATCGAGGACCTGAAGGTTGCAGGCGCCCCCCTCGACACCCGCGGGGGCGTCGCCTCGATCCTGACCGTGGGCGCCAACTGGTTCCTCAACAGCAAGGTCAAGTTCACCGCGGACTGGGGAATCAACTTCGCCGACGACCTCAACACCTTCGACGATCCCGGGGACGGTTGGCGTGACTCGGGTACCAGCGATGAATGGGTTCTTCGCGCCCAGCTCCAGCTGCTCTTCTGATCGCCTCCCCCTCGAGGCAGGCTCGAGACATCCACCCGACGATCGCCTTCGGGCATCGGACGGCTCGACCGGTCGGTTCCTCGGAACCGGCCGGTTGTTCTCTGGTCCTGCCCGGTCCGTGCCCGACCGCCCGATGCCCCACGCCCGGCCATGCCCCCGACAAGCGCCCCTCGTCCCTCGTGGAGGGTCCACACCGCCGTTCCAGCCCGTTTTCTGGGGTGTTATGGGGCAGGAGTCCGATAGCACCAAGGATCCGTCCCGACGTCGTCGTTCGGGACATCCATCGACCCGGTGCCCGCGGCCTGCCGCCGCGGCACCACCCGGAGGTTTCCCAGATGCAGGGCGTGAACGAGATGCAGTCAGGTGTGAGCAGGAAGGCCCCTCGACCCGCCAGGATGTCTTCCTGGCCGACCTTCGCCATCGCCCTCTCGGGCACCGTGCTGGCCTTCGCGGCCCCGAGCGGGGCCCAGGACGACGCGGCCAGCGCCCTCGAGGACCGGCTGGACAGCCTGGAGCGGGACAACGCGCACCTCCGTGCGGAAGTCGACGCCCTGCGTGCCGAGACCAACCAGGAATGGCTGACCGAACAGCGGGCCACCGAGATCCGGGGCATCGTCACCGACGTCCTGGCCGATTCCGCCACCCGGACCAGCCTCCAGAACGCCGGGGCCACCGCCGGCTGGAACTCCCAGCTCGGCTTCTACCTCAAGAGTGCCGACAACCGCTTCTCCCTCCAGGTGGGGGGGCTGGTGCAGGCCAGGTACATCTTCTCGAACACCAGCGACGGCGGGTTCCGCAACCAGGAGAACCTGGGGAACGCCGCGATCAATGGGAACGCACAGCAGTACCCAAGTTCCCAGTACGGCTTCGACATGCCCCACACCCGGCTGGTCTTCAAGGGCCACGTCTTCGAGCCGGGCATCCGCTACTACCTGCGCACCCAGTTCGCGCCGGTCGACACCTTCACGCCGGGCACCAGCTACATCAATCCGGTGTCCGCCGGTGCCCTGGACGTGCTCGATGCCTACGTGACCTTCGACCTCGACAACCAGTGGAGCCTCCGGGTCGGGCAGTTCAAGCTGCCCTTCTCGCGCGAGCGGCTGGTCTCGGTGCAGAACCTCCTGACCGCCACCACCTCCTTCGTCGACGACATCCAGGGCGTGGGACGCTCCCAGGGCGTGGAGCTCTCCACCCGCGGGGACGACCTCCACTGGTCGGTCGCGATCTCCGACGGCGGGACCGACAACCTCCTCGCCGGGATCTCGAACAACAGCGGCTACTTCCCGATCGGCACCGCCCCGGTGAATTCGCCCTACTGGGATTCGCAGGCGGAATTCTCGATCACCTCCCGCGTCGAGTACAAGCTCGCCGGGACCTGGGACGAGTTCTCGGAGATGACGAGCCCGATGGGCGAGGCGGAGGGGCTCATGCTCGGCCTGGCCGGTCACTTCCAGACCGGATCGCGGCCCACCACCGACAGCATTCCCGGAGGCATCCCGGCGACCGGGTTGTACAGTTCGTCCGGAAACAACGAGTGGATGAACGTGACCGCCGACGTGACCTGGAACCTGGGTGGAGCGTCCCTGTTCGGTGCGATCTACTACTCGAACGCCGATACCAAGTGGAGCCGGCTCTTACTCCCCCAAGGGGGCGGCAACGGGGCACCCACAGTGAACGGAACCACCCGCCTCCTGGGGTTGGTGGTGCAGGGATCGGTGTACCTGACCGAGAAGTGGGAGGTCTACGGTCGCTACCAGTTCCTGGATCCCCTCAGCGCGCCCGAAACCAAGCCGCCCGGACCGAACGCGGTACCCGCCACGTTTTCCTCGCTCAACGCCATCAACCTCGGTGCCAACTGGTACATCGACGGGCAGGACGTCCGCTGGACCTTCGAGATGGGCTACGCGTTCAACCAGGTTCGGAGCACCAACGCCACGGTCGGCAACGGGTTCCGGCCCACGGACTCCGGGTACGAGTTCGTGCTCCTGACGCAGTTGCAGCTCCAGTTCTAGGGCTCCGGGACGCGGGCGGGATCGCCCGTCTGCCGCTACCATCTGGTTGACCCCCGACCAGCCGCCGCCCCCGTGAGCCTCCAGAACCCGTGCCCAGCACCGCCGTGCCAACCTCCGACGCACCCGCCCGCCCGCGCATCCATCGATTCGAGGTGCAGCCCGCGGCCGGGCACACCGATCCGGTGGGGGAGTCGCTGACCCGCAGCCTTGCCCGGCTCGATCCCGACCATGCCCCTTCCGAGGTCCGCCACGCCGCCATCTACCTGATCGAGGGCGCGCTGAGCATCGAGCAGCTCGACCGGATCGGCCGGGAGCTGCTGGCCAATCCGATCACCGAGCAGTTCGAGATCGGGGCGGCGCCGATCCAGTCCGGCGTCTCCCTGGTCGAGGTCCATCCGCTACCCGGCGTGACCGATCCCGCCGCCGAAAGCGTGCAGGTGGCGGTGCAGGCGATGCTGGGCATCGAGGTCGAGGTTCGAACCGGGGATCGCTACGACCTCGTGGGGGTCGAGCCCGACACCGCGACCGCGCTGATCGAGGCGACCTGCGCGAATCCCGTGGTGCACGACCTGCACGTCGAACCCTACCTGCCCCGCACCTTCCCGCAGGGGACCGCTCGTCCCTTCGAGGTCCGCGAGGTCCCCATCCGTCACCTCGACGGGGCCGCGCTGGATCGACTCTCCCGCGAGGCCCACCTCTTCCTGAACCGCACCGAGATGCAGGCGATCCAGGCCTTCTACGAGACGGCGGGCCGTGAACCCCGGGAGATCGAACTGGAGACCCTCGCCCAGACCTGGTCCGAACACTGCGTCCACAAGACCCTCAAGGCCACGATCAACTACCGCGAGGTCGATCCCGGACAGGGGGTCTCGATCACCGGGACCTCCGAGGACCGCCCGCACCACGTCCGGATCTCGGACCAGAAGATCCGGATCGACAACCTGCTCAAGTCGACGGTGGCCGCCGCGACCCACGAGCTGATGGACGACGGGATCGACTGGTGCCTGTCGGTCTTCGTCGACAACGCGGGGATCATCGCCTTCGACAAGGAGCATGCCGTCTGCTTCAAGGTGGAGACCCACAACCACCCCTCCGCGATCGAGCCCTACGGTGGTGCCGCGACCGGAATCGGGGGCTGCATCCGCGACATCATGGGAACCGGACTCGCGGCCCGGCCGGTGGCCGCGACCGACGTGTTCTGCGTCGCTCCCCCCGACATCGCCTCCATCCCCAAGGGGTGCCTGCACCCCACCCGGGTGCTTCGGCAGGTCGTCGCGGGGGTCCGAGACTACGGCAATCGCATGGGCATTCCCACCGTCAACGGCGCGGTCTGGTTCGACGACAAGTACGTCGGCAATCCGCTCGTCTACTGCGGCTGCATCGGGGTGATGCCCCGCTCGGCGGTCGAGGGCGCCCCCGGCCGCGGGGACCGGATCATCGCGCTGGGTGGTCGTACGGGCCGGGACGGCATCCACGGGGCCACCTTCTCCTCCGCGGAACTGACCGACACCCATGCGGATGAGTTCAGCCACGCGGTCCAGATCGGCAATCCGATCGTGGAGAAGACCGCGCTGGACGCGATCCTCGCCATGCGCGATGAACACGGCGGATGCCTCTTCACCGCGATCACCGACTGCGGGGCCGGCGGCTTCTCGAGCGCGGTGGGGGAGATGGGGGAGGCACTGGGCGCGACCGTGACCCTCGAGACCGCTCCCCTGAAGTACTCCGGCCTCACCCCGACCGAGACCTGGATCTCCGAGGCACAGGAACGGATGGTGCTCGCGGTCCCCCGCCACAACCTGGTACGGCTGGCGGAGATCTGCGAGGAGTACCAGGTGGAATTCGCGGACATCGGGGAGTTCGGGAACGACCAGCGTGAGCTGGTCCTCCTCCACGCGGACCAGGAGCTCGGGCGGCTACCCATGAAGTTCCTGCACGATGGGGTGCCCATGCCCACCCGGGAGGCGATCTGGGATCCCGAGTGGGCGAGGAAGACCTACCACCACATCGACGTCAGCAAGGCCGCGCTCAGCAGCGACATCCCGGTCGGTGGCTCGCTGCTGGACGAGACCGCGCTCCTCCTCTCGCACCCCAACATCGCGAGCAAGGAGTGGATCATCCGCCAGTACGACCACGAGGTCCAGGGCGGTTCGGTGGTGAAGCCGCTGGTCGGGATCGGTGGGGGGGGGCCTTCCGATGCCGCGGTGATCCGCCCGGTGCTCGAATCCGCCACCGGGCTCGCGATCGCCAACGGCATCGCCACCGGGCTCGCGGTCGATCCCTACCTGATGGGACTGGCCGCCATCGACGAATGCGTCCGCAACCTGGTCTGCGTCGGCGCGGATCCCGACCGCATCGCGATCCTCGACAACTTCTGCTGGCCCGGCTGCGACGACCCGCACTGGCTGGGCAGCCTGGTCCGCGCCGCCGAGGCCTGCTACGACGGCGCCAAGGCCTATCGCACCCCGTTCATCTCCGGCAAGGACTCCCTGAACAACCAGTTCACCACCGAGGAGGGGCAGTCCATCCGGATCCCCCCGACCCTCCTGATCTCCGGGATGGGGATCGTCGAGGATTCGGACCGCGCGGTGACCATGGACCTCAAGGCCAAGGGCAACGTGCTGCTGCTGGTGGGCCTCACCAGCTACACCCTCGGTGGGTCCCACTACGCCGCCCTCGCGGGGCTGGTGCAGGGGGACCTCCCCCTCGTCGACCTCGAGGCCGGTCCCGCCAACGCGCGCGGCGTCGCCGAGCTGATCCGTACGGGGATGGTCCGCGCCGCCCACGACGTGAGTGACGGGGGGCTCCTGGTCGCCATCGCGGAGATGGCCTTCGCCGGGGGGCTGGGGGTCCAGGTCGACCTCAACATGGTGCCGGTCGACGATGACGTCGACCAGGTGGAGCGCGCGTTCGCCGAGACCCCGTCACGCTACCTCCTGGAGCTCTCGAGGAAGGACGTCTCCAGGGCCCAGAAGATCCTCGGCGGCGTCCCCTCCGCGGTGATCGGGAAGATCAGGGACTCCGGGAAGATGGAGATCGTGAACAACATCGATCCCTGCGAATGCAGCCTCGAGTTCCTGCGGGACGCCTGGTCCCGTGGCTGCGACCGGGCGCTGGGGGAGGAATCATGAGCGTCCGGGCACTGATCATCACCGCGCCCGGCATCAATTGCGACGCGGAGCTCGCCCATGCCTTCCGGGAGGCGGGGGCCCTCGTCGACACCCTTCCCCTGCTCAGGCTCTCCCGGCACCCCGCCCTGGTCGACGGCTTCAAGCTCATCGGCCTGCCGGGCGGGTTCAGCTACGGGGACG
Organism: Phycisphaerae bacterium; assembly: GCA_002862305.1. GTDB lineage: Bacteria > Planctomycetota > Phycisphaerae > Phycisphaerales > SM1A02 > UBA8087. Next base: position 51,604 of record PKCS01000044.1, read on the forward strand.
ACATCGCCGCCGGCCGGGTCCTGGCGACCCTGATCCGCAAGCAGCTCTACCCCGCCCTGGTCGCGGCCATCGAACGCGGCTGTCCCATGATCGCGCCGTGCAACGGATTCCAGGTCGCGGTCCAGGCGGGACTGCTTCCCGGCCCCCCCCCGGGCGGGGAGTGGCCCCCGGAGCCTGCACAACCCTCGGTCGCGCTGTCGATCAACTCGAACGCCACCTTCCGTGACTGCTGGACCCCGGTCGAGGTGCCCGAGGACTCCGCCTGCATCTGGACCAGGGGGATCGACTTCGACGGTCCGCAGGGGGTCCTGCCCTCCGCCCACGGGGAAGGTCGCTTCATCTCCGCGGACCCGATGCTCAGGCAGCTCGGGTTGTCGCGACAGATCGCCCTCTGCTACCGGGAGGGATCGAACTTCAACGGTTCCAGCCGTCGGATCGCGGGCATCTGCGATCCCAGCGGGTTGGTCCTCGGACTCATGCCCCACCCGGAACGATTCACCCGGTGGACCCAGCACCCGGAATGGACCCGACTGGATCCCGCCCTGCGCTCCCAGACCCCCCCGGGGCTGCAGATGTTCAGGAACGCCGTCGAGCACGCCGCTTCGGTCGGGGTGGCGTGAACGGACGTCCGAAGGCTCCGACGGGCGTTCCAGCAGCGGACCTGCCGCGGACCTGCCGCCACTGCGACTACGACCTTCGCGGACTCCCGGTCATGGCACCCTGTCCGGAGTGCGGCACCCCGGGCTCCGAGGATCCGCACTTCTACACATCCTTCGATGCCTGCGGCCGACGAATCGTCCTCGGGTACGCCTGGCGCCTGACGGTGCTCGCCCTGGTCGCGGTGGTCCTCGTCCCGGCCACCTACCTGCTCCTGCCCGCATCCCAGCCCGCGTTCGTCCTCGCCGTCTGCCTGCTCGGACTCGCCTGCGCCCTGCTGGTCGCGCCGCCCTGGCGGGAATCGATCGCCGCGCAGCATCGACTGCAGGCCGCGGACCCGATCTGCCGGGCGGCTCGGTGGGGCGGGACGGCCTGGCCGGTGGTCGCCACGGTGGCCGTCGTCCGATCGGGCAATCCACCTCCGGCGGTGGTCATGGCCGCGCTCCTGCTGCTGGGGACCCTCCACTTCTCCTGCGTGCTCGGCGTCCTCGAGCGCCTCGCCGGCTGGATGAGGGACTCCCTCGTGGTGCAGGCACTCCGCGTCGCGCAGGTGGCCTGCCTGCTGACCGCCCTCGGATGGCTCGCGAGTTGCCTCGCCGCCGGCCTGCCGGAGTTCGGTCGCCTCGAGCTGGTGTCCGGACCCCTTCGCGCGCTCCGCCTCCCCTGCATCGCGATCGGGCTCTCCCTGCTGGTCCTGTCGCTGGCCTGCCTGGCGAAGACGGCCCTTGCCAACGTGCTTCACTACCACGAGAACTACCGGATCGAGATGCGTAGACTCGACCGGCTGCGTCGGGACCAGCGCTCCCTGCAATCCCGGCTGCCCGACTGACCGGGACCACCTGAACGGACCCGGCCCCAACCCGCAAGGAACCACGATGCTCGGATCCCATCTCTCGATCGCCGGCGGCATGGTCAACGCACTCCAGGAGGCCGGGGAACTCGGCATGGACTGCGTGCAGGTCTTCACCAAGAACCAGCGCCGCTGGGTCGCGCCGCCCCTCGCGCAGTCGGACGTCACCGATTGGATCGATCGACTCGAATCGATGGGTTGGGCGGATCCCGCCGACCTGCGCACCGTCAGCCACAACAGCTACCTGGTGAACCTGGCCTCCCCGGATCCCGAAGGCCGCCGGAAGTCCCTGGCGCTGCAGCGCGACGAGATCGAACGATGCGAGGCGTTGCGAATCCCCCTGCTGGTCTCCCATCCCGGTGCGCACCTGGGTGCCGCCCGCAAGCCACGTGAACCCAATCGGCTCGGGGTCGCCCCCACCGCCGACGAGCAGGCGGGACTCCGGCGCATCGTGGAGGCCCTCGACCAGCTGCATTCGGAGACGTCCGGCGCACGGACCATCACCTGCCTGGAGACCACGACCGGGTCGGGCACCAATCTCGGCTACGACTTCGGCCACCTCGGCTTCATCCGCTCGGAGGTCCGGGAGCCCGAGCGGGTGGCGTTCTGCCTGGACACCTGCCACGTCACCGCCGCGGGCTACGACATGGCCGACGATGCCTCGGCCGCCGAGGTCCTCGATCGATTCGACGAGGCGTGCGGGCTCGCGCACCTCATGGTCCTCCACCTCAACGATTCGGTCGGCGCGCTCGGCTCGCGCCTGGACCGGCACGCTCACATCGGGGAGGGGTGCTGTGGCGAGAGCTGCTTCCGCGCAGTTATTGGCCATCCGCTCCTCGCCACCCGCCCGATGATCCTGGAAACGGCGAAGGAACCCGCCCCCGATGGCCGAAAGTGGGATGAAGTGAATCTCGAATACCTGCGGGGTCTTTGAGATCAACTATCGTCTTGACCGATCCGGCGACCTCGAAGCGAGTATCGTCCCTAGGAACTCCATGAAGGCCATCCCCTCCATCCGAATCATCGCCCTGTCGCTCGTCGGTCCCTGCTTGACGGCCGGCTGCGTCAACACCGACACCGCGGTGGTGCGCACTTCCCGACCCGCGATGACGGCCTTCAGCCGGACCACCGAACCCACCGAAAGCCAGGTGCAGGACCTGGTCGTCGCCGAACGGTTCGTGGAGGCGGGGCAGTACCAGGAGGCGATCCGGCTCTACGAGGAACTGCTCGCCCAGAACCCGACCCTGGTCGATGCCTACCTCGGCCTGGGTTCGGTCTACCAGCGCACCGACAACCTCGCCGCGGCGGAAGTCAACTTCGCCCGGGCCGCCCGCCTCGAGCCGGACAGCTTCGACGCCCAGGCCGGCCACGGCATGGTCCTGCAGTCGCTCAAGCGGTACCCCGAGGCGGTCGCCGCCTACCAGCGGGCACTCCTGATCGACTCGACGAGCCTCCAGGCGAACCTCGGCGCCGCGAAGTCCCTCGTCGAGATGCGTCGACCCAAGGCGGCGCTGCGCTTCGCCCGGGAAGCGGTCCGCCTGGCCCCCGAAGACGTCACGGTCAGGATCGACCTCGCCGACACCCTGCAGCGGGCCGACCTGCCCGACGAGGCGATCGACGAACTGGAGGTCGCGGTCGAACTCGATGAGATCGACGATGCCCTGCTGCTCAGGCTGGTGGGCGCCTACATCGAGGCAGGCCGCTGGCAGGAGGCGGCGAATGCCGGCGAGACCCTGGTCGAGATCGCACCCAGTCCGGTCGCCTACGAGCACCTCGGTCGCGCGTTCTTCCGACTCGGGGATTCCGAATCCTCGATGCAGGCCTATCGCGAAGCGGTCGAACTCGATCCCGACCACTGGCCCAGCCTCAACGGTGTCGGGGTCAACGCCCTGAACGCGTGGCTGCGCAGCGACCGATCCGACGTCGAGATGGCACTGGAAGCCCGCTCCGCGTTCTATTCAAGCCTCCGGGTCAACCCCGACCAGCCCAAGGTCGTGGAGATCCTCACCAAGTACCCGATCTGATGCCCGACACCCAGCTGCTCGAATTCTTCGATTCCCCGTCCGACACCCCGTTCGTCATCGAACACGTCAACGAGGAGTTCACCTCCGTCTGCCCCAAGACCGGTCACCCCGACTTCGGGACCATCATCCTTCGCTACCAGCCTGCGGCGGTCTGCGTGGAGCTCAAGAGCCTCAAGATGTACTACCAGTCCTTCCGCAACGAGGGCATCTTCTACGAGGCGGTCACCAACCAGATCCGCGACGACCTGGCGGCCACCATGAGCCCGGTCTGGCTGCAGGTGGTCACCGACTGGAAGGGCAGGGGGGGAATCCGCTCCCGGATCACCGCCCAGCACGGCGAGGTGCCCGCCTCGCTCCATCCCGCCTGACCCCCGGGCCGGCCCTGCGTCCCGGGGACCCGGGCGGTGTGCAGGAGCTGTGGACAGTCCCCGTTCCGCCAAATTCAGGATTCCTGGCCCTTCCTCCCGGCGAGGGTTCGGCGGCGGCTTCCGCCTGCGAGCGGCGGATCAGGAGGATGACGCGGGATTTTCGCCCGGACCCCGCGATCGGGCGCCCTCGCGGACCCCGCCGTTCCGGACCCGCTCGGTTGCGGGAGGGCGCGTCTGACCCGATACTACCCGATCAGCCGTGAACGGCTGCTGCTGCTGCAGTCTCCTCAGTTTCGTCCGAGCCGGCCCGATGCCCCACCCCGCCCGCTCGTCTCCCGCCTCGAGCTGGATCAACGAAAACCGGAGCGGTGATCCCGCAGCTGGAGTCGTTCCATTCACCGTCATGGAGTCGTCTGCATGACCTTCGCACTCGATCAAGCGCATGAGCGCAGGGAAGTCCACCATGTCCTTTGCAGCAGCCGTCCACGCCAAGGCGATCCAGCTCGACCGGACTTCACTCGAGATCACCGCCGAAGCCGGCGCCGGTCACCCGACGTCCGCGATGAGCCTCGGTCACATCGTGACCGTCCTGATGTACCACTCCATGCGCTGGGTGCCGTCCCACCCCCGCTATCCCTCCTCCGATCGCCTGGTGCTCTCTGAAGGCCATGCGGTCCCCATCGTGTACGCCGCCTGCGCCGACCTCGGCGTCGGCATCGGCAAGGACGGCGACCTGCGCCCCATGACCATGGACGACGCGATGACCCTGCGCGACATCGAGTCCCCGATCGACGGCCACCCGAACCCCGTCGAGGGGTTCCCGTTCTTCGACGCCGCGACCGGGTCCCTGGGCATGGGCCTGTCGGTCGCCGCCGGGCTGGCCCTGGCCGCCCGTCACGACCAGATCGACAAGCAGGTCTACTGCATCATCGGCGACGGTGAGTCCCGCGAGGGGCAGGTGTGGGAGGCGGTCGACTTCATCGTCGACCACCAGCTCACGTCCGTGGTCCCGATCTTCAACTGCAACTCGTTCGGCCAGGCCGACCGGGTCTCGAACCAGCAGAGCTCCGGGGTGATCGCCAAGAAGCTCGAGGCCGCGGGATTCATCGCCCAGGTGATCGACGGCCACGATCCCGACGCCATCCTCGCCGCGGTCGAAGTCGCGCGAACCAACGCCGAGAAGGGGGCCCAGGGCTGTCCGGTCGCGATCGTGGCCGACACGATCAAGGGCTGGGGATCGCCCATCTGCCAGGGTGGCGGCTGGCATGGCAAGCCGGTCACCGGGGAGAAGCTGGAGGCCGCGATCGATGAGCTCGAGAGCCTGCGCAACCAGCTCACCTCGACCCTGAGCATCGGTGACGAGCTGACGATCTACCCGCCGGAGGAGAGCACCCACGAGTCGCCCGCCCCCGCGGATGCCCCGACCTTCTCCGAGGCGATGAAGCAGTTCGACATGTCCTCGACCCTCGCCACCGGGAAGTTCGCCACCCGGCGTGCGTTCGGGGTCGCGCTCCGGGCGCTCGGCCACGTGAACCCCTCGGTGGTGGTGCTCGATGCGGACGTCAAGAACTCGACCTTCACCGAGTGGTTCGGCAACGACCGCGACCTCGCGGACCGGATGTACGAGTGCAAGATCGCCGAGCAGAACATGGTCTCCGTCGCCGCGGGACTCTCCGCCGGCGACAAGGTCCCGTTCACCGCGACCTTCGCGAAGTTCTTCGCCCGCTCCTACGACCAGATCGAGCTCGCCATCAACAGCGGCGCCAACGTCAAGATGGTCGGTTCGCACTCCGGGCTCGGACCCGCATCCGACGGACCCAGCCAGATGGCGCTTTCCGACGTCTCCTGGTTCAGGTCGTTCACGACCACCAAGGACCACCGGGGGAATCCCGCGTGCTACGTGCTGCAGCCCGCCGACGCCTTCGCGGCCTACGGGCTGACCCAGGTGATGGCCGATTACCACGGGGCCTGCTACATGCGCACCGCTCGACCCGACGTCGAGTTCCTCTACGACGACTCCACGGTCTTCAACCTGGGCGGACTCGAGGTGCTGACCCGGGGCCGGGATCTCCTGATCGTCTCCGCGGGCTACATGCTCCACGAGTGCAACAAGGCCCTGGAGCTGCTCGACAAGGCCGGGATCGACGCATCCCTCATCGACCTCTACTCGATCCCGTTCGACGTCGATGCCCTGCTCGACGTCGCCAACGAGAACGGCGGCATGATTCTCACCGTCGAGGACAACTACGGTGGTGGGATCGGCTCCGCGGTCGCGGATGCCGTCACCGAGTCCGGTGACGGGTTCACCATCGAGCAGATGCACGTTCGGTCGATCCCCAAGTCCGCCCGCACCGTCGACGACGAGCTTGCACACCTCGGTCTGCGATCCGTGGACGTGGCGCGTCGGGCGGCGCGCATGCTCGGGGTGGCGACCGTCTGACCGCGGTCGCGAGGGTCCCCTTCATTCGTGGTGGCCACGGTCCCTCAGGACCCGGATGACCTCCTCGCCTACGTACATCCGGGCGATCACCCCGGTCTCGAGGCTGCCCGAGCCCTCGACGATCTTGATCCAGTCCCGGGCCTCGGTGCCGGCCGATCGGTCGACGGAGTCCGCGAGGACCAGGATGCCCCGGTCCCGGTACCGTTCGTCGCGATCCCCGACCATGATCCTTGCACGCTGCTGGAGCAGGCCGGCCTGCCGCGGATCCTCCGCCACCCGCCTTGCGAGGTCGTGTCGAGCCCATCGATCGACCTGGGCGGGTCGAATCCCACCCTCCGAGGGATCGAACGGCCACCATGCCCGCCGGTCGAGTCCCGGCAGCCCGCCGAAGGTCGCACAGAGCTCGTGCCACCGAGATCGAGGAATCCCTTCGCCGAAGAGGACGCGGGCCCGCATGACCTCGCCCTCCACGTCGAGATGGACCAGCTCGCGCTCGCTTCCCAGGGCGGAACGCAGGGCCGGCCGCGAGGTTCCCCCCTCGTGACGGAAGGCATCCCGATCCCGGTACAGGTCGATGGTCCCCAGTGCCCCGAAGGACGTCGCGTCGGGGGAGACCGCCCACGCGTTCGAGAACACCTCCGGATGCTCCATCAGGAGATTCAGCACCCCGTGGCCTCCCTGCTGCTCTCCGACCAGGAGCCTCGCGTCAGCGTCGGGGATGGTACGGAACCGGACGTCCAGCCAGGGAATGAACTCCTCGACCAGTGCGCGTCCGCGTGGGCCGTGCAGGTCGGAATCCACGAAGAAGTGGTGGCCGTGCTCGGTGTCCTTCTCGAGGACCACCCAGATCACCTGTGGAAGGACCCTCCGGGTCGTCGGCATCTCGACCAGGTCCGCGATCGACGCCGCACGCGTTCTCGCTTCCTCGGTCCCGGTGATCACGTACACCACCGGCCAGAGCCGCCGCTCCGCACTGAGATCGTGGTATCCATCGGGCAGGACCACGTAGGCACGGTGCGTCACCTCCTGTCGGTGTCCTCCCGGGAGTCCACGATTCGAAAGCAGTTCGCTGCCCAGCTCGACCTCCAGCACGCCCGGATCGGGCCTGGGGTCGCTGGTGGTCTCGACCAGCACGTCATCCAGCCCGAGCGAGACCGGCTCATCCCGGTCCTTCCCCAGCAGGACGCGACTCCCCTCGCCCCGGACCATGATCGGATCCACGTCCCGATCGTCCACGATCACCAGGGTAGGGATCGCGATGAATTCACCCTCCAGCTGGTTCCAGTCCTCGGGAAAGCTTCGTGCCGGCGCCCGGAGTTCCAGCAACCCGAGGAGCCGGTCCAGCGTCACCGACTCGGAGCCGAGCTCCCAGGTGGCCACCGGCGCGCTGACGCGGAGGATCGCCTCCTCCTCGGCCCCGCCTCCGTAACCGCCGTGAGCCGGCAGCAGGTCGATGATCATTCTCGAGTCCTCGAGGGTTTCGAGTCCCTCGAGACGGGCGAGGATGGTGGGGGGGACCTCAACCTCGAACCGACTCGGCTCCGGCTCCGCCACCTGAGGATGGGGTGCGAGCAGGCTGGTCGAGAGCAGGAGGAGCAGGGAGGTCATCCAAGACCAAAATACCCGGGTTCCTCGTCCGAGGTGCGGAATATGGCACAGTGTGGGACAATTGGATGCCGATACAGGATGAACCACCGCCTCGTCATCGGTGTCCCCCCGGAACCTCCCTCATGCGCCCCGACCGCCGACCGAACCAACTCCGTCGCCTTCCCATCGGCCCGTTGCTGCTGGTCGTCGCCGGCATGACCGTCGGCTGCACCGGCACCAACCACCCGGAGCGCGTCGCCAAGACCACCACCGGGTCGGTTCGTGCCAAGCTTTCCGGCGTGGAGCAGAAGCGGGACGACCTCGTCCAGTTCCGGGCGCGCACCCCGATCGACGTGATCGTCGAGTCGTTCGCGGGCGACGTGGTGGTGATCGCGGATCCCAGCACCGAGGTGACCACCGTGCAGCTGGTCCGGGAGGCCCACCACGGCTACCTCCGGGGGTTCGAGCCCGTGGAGGCCCTCGAGTACCTGTCCTGGGATTCGAGACTCGATCCCGGGCCCGGCCCCGTCGAGACCCTGCGGATCGAGACCAGCTACTCGGGACCCGAACCGTGGTACATGCGTGCCCACCTCCGAATCGAGACCCCCCGGCTCGATCGCGTCCGGGTCCGGACCACCCGGGGCCTGGTCTCGGTGCGCAACAACACCGGCCCGGTCGACATCGAGACCAACCTCGGTGACGTCACCATCGCCACCCGGCATCCGCTCCGCGATGCGGCTCGGATCCTCGTCTCGGAAGGGAGCGTCGACTACCGGGTGCCGGGCGGCTCCACCGGTGAATTCGACCTCGCCGTGGTCGATGGTTCGATCCAGCTCCGGGTCACCGAGGGACGACTGCGCTTCACCGACGGGCCGAATGACGAGCAGACGGTCAATGCGACCCTGGACGGCGGCCGGAACCCCGTCCTGATCCGGACCACCGAAGGCGACATCCGGGTCGCGGTGGTGGAGGAGCCCCTCTCCTTCGGCCCCTGGCGCTGATCAGCCCTCACGACCCCCGCCCGGATCCGATCCGTGCTCGGACCGCTCCCGCAGGATCCGGTTGCATCGTGCCACCAGTTCGCGCATGTCCTCCCTCGATCGCCCCTTGAGCCAGAGCGAGGGGCTTCGGCGCCTGAACAGGTCGATCGAGCTCCATCGCCTCCGGAGCTTCAGCAACCTCCACCCGCCCGGGATGAAGGGAAGCTGCCATGGTGTCCGGAAGCCCTTGATCTCCTCCCAGGGAACCGCGGTGAGCATGCCACCCGAGCCCCGTATGGTGTGCAGCCCCTTGGGTCCGAGCACCCAGCGGAGGTTGCCACCGTGCTTCCGGCCGTGCGACACCGCGAGCAGCCCGGAGCCGAGCAGGATGAGTCCGGTGACGCTGCACACGTTCACCGCCGAGAGGAGTCCGGCCTGGAGTGGATCGAGAATCAGGTCCGAGAGTCCGGCCAGGAGGATGAGTCCACCCAGTACCAGAGGCATCGCCGGGCCGCCTCGATTGGTGGAGCCGGTGATGACCAGTTCCTCCCCGTAGGTGGCCCCGCACTCCGGACAGCGCCCGCGCGCCTCCAGCCCCGTCAGTTCGTAGCCGCACCCCGTGCAGTGCGACTCGACGAATCGGTCGATCCCAGCGGGTTCCTCCGTGATCGAATACTCTTCAGGCATGAAGGAACTCCACGATCACTTCTTTCGAAAGGCGAAGAAGGAATCCTTTCGATCTCGTGCAGCGTACAAGCTGATCGAAATCGACGACAAGCGGAGAATCCTCGGCAGGGGGGACCTGGTGGTCGACTGCGGTGCGGCACCCGGCTCCTGGCTGCAGGTCGCCTCTGGTCGCGTCGGCCCCCGCGGGCGGGTGCTCGGGATCGACCTCAAGGCCATCGATCCCAACGGCCTGCCCAGCAACGTCCAGGTGGTGGAGGGTGACGTCTTCGAGGCGGACGCCCCGGACCTGCTCGGCGGCAAGGCGGATTCCGTCCTCTCGGACATGGCCCCGGATACCACCGGCTCCCCCTCGGCGGACCAGTTCCGGTCCGCCCGCCTCTGCGAGCAGCTGCTGGACCGGCTTCCCGGGTGGCTCCGTCCCGGCGGTGCCTGCGTCATGAAGGTCTTCGAGGGGGAGGCGTACCCCGAGCTGCTCAAGCGGGCAGGGGCCTGCTTCGAGCGCGCCAAGGGCTACAAGCCCGCCGCCTCCCGCGCGGAATCCGTGGAGATGTTCCTGGTCTGCACGGGCTTCCTCGGAGACTCGGCCCCGGGGGCAGGTTCCGTGCCCGCCCGGCCCCGTCCCCAGCGACCCGCCGGATGGTGACCCCGCACCTCGATCCCCGATGAGCCGCGCGGATTCCGCCGGCAGTATCTGCCGATGCGCCAGGTCCAGGCCTCCCGATCGGGGCTGGCTGCTGCCGATCGGGGCCACCACGACTGGCGCCGGGTTTGCTGTGGTCCTGCAGCATCATCGAAGTACAGGAGATACCACATGCAGATCGACACCAACCCCCAGATCAAGCCGCTGCCCCTCGGAGACCTCCAGTCGGGGGCCCAGCCCCTGAAGACCGCGCCACCCGCCCAGGGCCAGGAGCAGTTCAGCGTCGGCCTGCTGAGCACCTCCTCGGCGGCGGAGGACGGTTGCTGCGGGTTCGTCAACCCGATCAACATGGATGACTTCATGGCCGCCTGGGGCAGCGAGGACGCCGAATTCGACCTCGACAACACCGGAGTGGTCGATGGAGCGGACCTGGCCCTGTTCCTGGGGCTCGGCGCCCAGCAGGAGAACCCCGTCGCGCTGATCGAGGAGTCCTGGGGCAGCCAGGGTGATGCCTCGACGGACCTCAACGGCGACCAGGTGGTCGACGGGAGCGACCTCACCCTCGCCCTGGCCCAGGCCACCGAACCCGCCCTGTCCTCCTCCGAGACGGAGCTCAAGCCCCTTCACGACCTGCTCGAGAACTGGGGCACCGATTCCCCCGAGAGCGACATGAACCAGGACGGGGTGATCAACGGGCAGGACCTGACCATGTTGCTGGCCGCCAACACGAATCGCAGCATGACCTTCGAGAACGGTTTCCCGACCTCCGCCTACGCGGATCGGGTCATCGGCATCTTCGAGAAGATGGGCTTCAAGGGCGCCCCGCCCTCGAACCTCGGTGAGGTGGTCGACGGCCTGAACATCCATCCCATCAACGCCAAGGCGCTCACCATCGAGCTCCTGAACCAGTACAAGCGGTCCTGATCCTCCCGCGACGCCTCCCCCATCGGGTCGGCGCGGCACCCCGGTGTCGTTCAGTCGTTGCGCAGCCGTATGGCCACCGCCGGCGGGAAGTTCGCGAGCACCAGCTCTCGCTCGCAGCTGTACCGTCGACTCAACGACTTCCCGTGCGCCCCGATCCGCCTGATCCGCTCACGGCCCTTGGGACCCACGAAGGGGGCCCGCATCCGTCGCACCGCGGCGTACTCGAAGTAGGCGAGTTCCCCCCGATCCGCGATCAACGCGATCAGCTTCCTGAAGATCGACCTCGACAGGGCGGGGGGGAAGTTGTTGAAGGGCAGCCCGCACACGATGAAGTCCACCGGGTCCTCGAGCTCGAGGTCCTGAACCGGTCCGCGGTGGAGGATCACCGTACGCCCGGGGTGGCGCGTCCGGTACCCGGCCAGGAGGTTCGCCTCCAGCTGCTCGCAGAAGACCTCGTTGATCTCGGCGAGGTGGTACTCGTCCCCGTCCCGGAGGGACTCGAGGATGACCCGGGTGAACGGGCCGTTGCCCGGTCCCACTTCCAGGATCCGTCGGGGGCCCTCCTTGTCGCGGAGGGATCGACTCATCGCCATCCCCAGGGCACGCGAGGAGGGCCACACCGATCCGGTGTGGTGCATGTTCCTGATTGCCTCGAGGATGAAGGCCATGGCGGTCTCCTGGGATGGACAGATCATACTTGACCGCCAAATGAAAACGACCATGTCCGGACCCGCCGGTCATGATCGTCGTTCATTTTCCCTCTTTTCCGCCCGCGAGACCCCGAGGTCGCGCCTCAGTCGGAATGGGTGCGCTTGGGCCGGGCCTTCAGCATCGGGCCGCTGTGGTCGAACATCGAGGTCGGCAGCGTGGGTTCGCCGATCATCTCGTGCTCGTTTCGGACTTCCCTGGCCCCCTCCGTGACCGGTCGGGGGTTGGTCACGAAGTTCTCGCGCTGCTCCCGCGCACGGTCGATCGACCGGTCCATGGCCGAGAGGATGTTTCGCAGTCGTTTCAGCTTGTCGTCGTTGTGTGCAAAGTTCATGGTTGCTCACCTCCTGGTCCCAATGTCGGCCCGGTCGAGGGGTGGCTTTCGTCGTACTCCGCACTCCTCGGGATGACGTGACCGGACCTGCCCGCACAGGCCGCAAAAGACCCGGTACCCGCCTCCCAGGCTGACATTTTGGACCGTCCTCGAAGAGGGGCCTCGCCCGGTGCGGTACACTGTGCGGTACTCCGCTCCCCGGAGTGTCCAGATAACGAATCCTCCCGAGGTATGTCATGCGCCGTCCGCTCACCCGTCCCGTCCTCGCCCTCCTCTGTTCACCCTTGCTCGCCACCGCGCCCTGCCTTGCCGGGGACGTCGATCTCCCACGGTATCCCTCGATCTCCCCGGACGGGGAGCAGGTGGTCTTCTCGTGGCGGGGCGACCTCTGGCTGGTCCCCACCGAAGGAGGCGAAGCGAAGCGGCTGACGGTCCATCCCGGGATCGACTCCCGCTCCGACTGGAGCCCCGATGGGACCGAGATCGCCTTCGAGAGCGACCGGGACGGCTACCGGAACATCTGGGTCGTGCGTGCCGACGGTTCCGGCGTGCGACAGGTCGTCCAGTCCGACCGCTCCGCGATCCTGAGCGACTACGGCGCCGGCCCGGACGGGCTCGGCGATCCCACCATCACCTACGACTCGAGGCACGAGGGCGACTTCTATCGTTCCTCGAGGCCGTACGAGGTGTCCTCGGGAGGCGGCGTCCCCGAGCGAGTCCACGATGCCTTCGGCACCTCGGCGACCCGGTCACCTTCCGGTGAGGCGGTCCTCTTCGAGCGCGGGGGAAGCTCGTGGACGCGTCGTCACTATCGAGGCCCCGACTCGCGGGACGTCTGGCTGCACACTCCCGACGGCGAGTTCGCGCGGCTGACCACCTGGGAGGGGAACGACGGATCGCCGCAGTGGCTCGACGAGGACACGATGGTCTTCATGTCCGATCGCACCAACGACACCGTCAACCTCCATCGACAGGCGGTGGTTCCCGGCGTGGAGCTGGCCGAGCCGCTGACGTCGTTCGAGGATCGGGACGTCACCGCCTTCGACCTCTCCGACGACGGCACCACCGCGATCATCCAGCGGTGGGACACCCTCTACTCACTGGACCTGACCGATCCGTCCGCGACCCCGGTCCCCCTCTCGATCCAGGCGAACCAGGACGGCATGGACCGGGTCGTCCCCCGAAACGTCTCCCGCAACGTCACCGAGGCGGCCCTGAGCCCCGACGGCAAGGTCATGGCGTTCGTCGCCTACGGCGATGTCTGGGTCCGGAACGTCGCGGATTCCAGTCCGACCCGCCGCGTGACCCACACCCTGGCCCACGACCAGGGGATCGCGTGGAGTCCCGATGGCCTCTCGCTCTACTTCACCAGCGACGAAGACGGCACCAACGGGATCTACCGGGCGCGAGTCCTTCGCACGCGCGCGGAGGTCCGGGATCGGTGGTCGGAGCTCACCGCTCCCCCCGAGGAGGACGCCGAGGAATCGGAGGAGGCCGAGGCATCAGCGGACGCCGAGGGCGATGGGTCCACGGCCAAGGCCGCGGGGAACGATCCGATCTCCGGTGAATGGGAGATGGGCGATGCCGAAGATGACTCTGATCGTGAAATCGCCACCCTTGTGCTCGACGCCGATGATTTCCTCACCCTCGAGACGGAATTGCAGGGCATGCCGTTGACGTTCTCCGGTCCTCTCGACCGAACCACCATGACCTGCGTGCTGAGCGGGAGCCTCATGGGGATGCCGGTCGAGTTGTCCCTGGCCTTCGAGGGTGATCGATTCACCGGTACGGTGCGTGCGCCGATGATTCCAGATGACGCTCCCGAACTGGTCGGCATTCGCCTCAAGGAGGCGACCCCGGAGCCGGCCGAGGATGGAGACGACGACGCGGCCGAAGCGGAATCGGCGGAGGACGATGAGCCCGATCCGATGCTCGACCCCGATCGGTGGCACGATGCGATCGAGTTCGAGCTCGAGCCCGTGGTCGTCGACGAATTCAACAACGGCGAGCCGGCCCCGTCGCCCGATGGCACCATGCTCGCCTACCGTCGAGGGGGTGGAGACATCCACGTCCGTGACCTCGCGACCGGCGAGGATCGGCTGATCCGGAAGGAGTGGGACTTCTTCTCCGACTTCATCTGGTCCCCCGATTCGCGGATGATCGCCCTCAGCGTGAACGACCGGAACTTCAACTCCGACATCTGGCTGATCCCCGTCGATGACCCGGAGGCCGCGGTGAACGTCTCGCGACATCCCGACAACGACATGAGTCCGAGCTTCTCCGCCGACGGCCGCATCCTCGCCTTCTCCAGCGAGCGCAAGGACGAGGAGTACGACGTCTATCGCGTCTACCTCGACAAGTCGCTCGAGGGCCTGCACGATCCCGAGCTGGCCGACTACTACAAGGAGTCGGCGAAGGCGGTCAAGAAGCGCAAGCCGCTCCCCGTCGATGACGGGAACGATGACAAGGACAAGGACAAGGGCAAGAAGGATGATGCCGGCGCGGAGCCGGACTGGACGCCGTCGCTCGATGACGCCTACCTGCGCGTCCGACGGATGAGTTCCCTGCCCGGCAGCGAGCGCCAGGTCATGATCACCCCCGCGGGGGATGCGATCGTCTACTCGAACTCCGGCGGTGGCCCCGGCGATGCCGGCCTCTGGTCGGTCAAGTGGGACGGCAGCGGTGCCAAGCGGATCGGTTCCGGTTCGATGCAGCACATGACGCTCTCCGGCGACAAGCTCGTCACCGTCAACAACGGTCGTGGTGGTTGGATGACCATGCCCTCCGGCAGCGAGAAGACCATCGGCATCGACGCCGAGATCGAGATCGACCTCGAGGAACAGTCGAGTCGGAAGTTCGCGGAAGCGACCCGGATCTTCGGCGAGGTCTTCTACCACCCCGAGATGAACGGCGTCGACTGGGACCGGCTGACCGGCGACTACCAGGAACTGGCTTCCCGGGCGTGGACCGGTGACGAGTTCAACTGGGTCGCGGCCCGGCTGCTCGGCGAACTCAACGCGTCGCACACCGGGATCCGATCCTCTGGATACTCCACCTCGATCAGCCGATCCCAGGGTCGGTTGGGAACCATCCACGCCGTGCATCCCGACGGGGGCTTCGAGGTCCTGGAGCTGGTCGAGAACTCCCCGGCCGCGGAAGGGCCGATGCCCCTCCAGGCCGGCGACGTCATCCTGAGCATCGACGGCACCCGGATCGCCGATGGGGAGACGATCGAGGGCCACCTGCGGGGGAAGGTCGGCGAGGAGGTCATCGTCGGCATCCGCCGGGCCCTGCCTTCGGGCGAGGGCGACCCCGACGCCGAGCCGACCATGGTCGAGCTCGATGCCATCCTGGAGCCGATCTCCGCCTCCGCCTACGAGCGGCTGCGTCGCGCCCAGCGCGAACGTTCGGCCCAGGCCCTCGTCGACGAGGCCTCGGACGGTCGGATCGGCTACCTCCACATCGAGTCGATGAACCAGGCCTCGCTGGATGAGTTCGAGCGCGACCTCTACGCGGTCGCGGACGGGCGCGACGGGCTGATCATCGACGTCCGGAACAACGGCGGCGGATGGACCGCGGACCGGCTGCTCTCCTCGATCACCGCCATGCCCCATGCCTACACCGTCCCGCGCGGCTCGGATCCCTCGATGCGGAGCGGCTATCCCCAGGATCGGCTGTTCATCCAGCGGTACGTGCTTCCGATCAACATGCTGTGCAACGAGAAGAGCTTCTCCAACGCCGAGATCACCGCCCACGCCTTCAAGACCCTCAAGCGCGGCACGCTGGTCGGGGAACAGACCTACGGGGGCGTGATCTCCACCGGCGGCACCAGCCTGGTGGACGGCACCTCGATCCGGCTTCCGTTCCGGGGCTGGTACCTCCTCGACGGCACCGACATGGAGAACAACGGCGCCATCCCCGACATCGTGGTCCCCCAGGATCCCGCCGACGAGGCGAGCGGCCACGATGAACAGCTCCGGGTCGCCCTGGCGGACCTCATGGATCGCCTTCCGGACCGATCCGTTCCGGCCGCCCCCGAGTCCGCCATGGAGCCCGCCGACGATGAGTGATCGCCACGAGAAATGGTTCCGCTTCCGTCCCCATCCGTGGCACGGACTCTCCACCGGCGAGGACCCTCCCGGTGACGTCGATGCCTACATCGAACTGACCCCCTTCGACGTGATCAAGTACGAGGCCGACAAGAAGACCGGCTACCTGCGGGTGGACCGGCCCCAGCGAACCAGCGCGACCCCGCCCACGCCCTACGGGTTCGTGCCCCGGACCTGGTGCGGGAGCCGGGTGGCGGCCCTCTCGCCGACCAGCCTCAGGGGGGACCTGGACCCGCTCGACATCTGCGTGCTCACCGAGCGCCCGGTGGACCGGACCGAGATCATCCTGCAGGCGCGCGTCGTGGGCGGCATCTGCATGATCGACGACGGGGAGGCCGACGACAAGATCATCGCGGTGATGCACCGCGATGCGGTGTACGGGAACGCCACCGACATCGGGGAGATCCCCGCGGCGCTGATCGACCGGCTCCAGCACTACTTCAGCACCTACAAGCTCCTGCCTGGCTCCTCGTCCTCGGTGATGGTGGCCGGCGTCTACGGACGGGACCACGCGATGAAGGTGGTCGAGGCCTCGATCGCCGACTACCAGGAGGAGTACGGGAGCGACTCCTTCGATCCCGACGGCTCGTGAGCGCGATGGACGTCTACGACGGGGTACCGGGGTCGTCCGGCGCGGTCGAGTGCCCCGCCGACTCGGCATCATGGATGATCGTCCTGGCCTCCTCGGCCACGGTGTCGTAGATGCTGGCCAGCAGGCCGGTGATCGGGAACCGACCCTCGAGCGGGGACGCCCCCAGCCGGCGCAGCAGGGCGTGCGGCACGTGCTCGGGGAGGGTGCCGTTGCGGAAGTCGTGGATGGAGCTGCCGGGACGCCAGAAGTCCTGCAGCCGGCTCTCGATCGAGTTCACCGGCGAGGCGAGCTGGACCACGTCCGGGTTCGTGTGGGCCTGCGAGACACCCCGGGTGGTGAGCATCCTGGCTTCCTGCAACTCGTCCCGGAAGGAACGGGCCTCCATCCCCCGAAGCGCGAGGGCCAGCTCCGGGGTCTCGTCCAGGCGTTCGAGCAGGATCATCGACGCCAGCACCACGTGACGGGAGGGGGCTCGGTCGTCCACGCGCTCGCCGTTGCACGTGATGATGAGTTCCTCGGCGGCCGGCACCAGGGGGTGCCCGGCGGCCTCGAAGGGTTCCCCGACGAGCTCGGGGAACTCCCCGGCCAGCAGCTTCGCGGAGTAGATCGCTCCCGACGCCGCCTGCTCGAGCACTCGCTTCCAGCTGGCGTCGTTCAGCGTCGGGAACTCGATCCTGACCTCGTAGGGCTTCGGTTCGATGCACTGGACCTTCGCGGTCACCAGGCCCGCCCCCATCTCGAACTTCACGGTCTGCCCGATCCTGCCGTACTCCAGCGCCGGGCCCATCTCGCTGCCCTGGGGATCGACCGGCAGTCGCTCCCGCCACACGCAGGCCGGCCAGGAGAGGTTCTCCAGGCCTTCCTTCCGGCGAAGCCGGACGCCGTTGCGGACCCTTCGGGGGCCGTCCGGCTTCGGCCGGGGCATGTTTCCCATGGAAGTGCTCATCGCGCGGATTCCTCCAGCGCGGAGTGGCGGATGGTGAGGAGGTCCCGAAGCTGGCCGGTGGAGAGCTCGGTGAGCCAGGACTCGCCGGCACCGATGATCCGTTCAGCCAGCTCCGTCTTCTGCTCGATCATCTGGTCGATGCGCTCCTCGAGCGTCCCGGACGTGATCATCTTGTGCACGTTGACGGTGCGGTTCTGGCCGATGCGGAAGGCCCGGTCGGTGGCCTGGTTCTCCACCGCCGGGTTCCACCAACGGTCGAAGTGGAAGACGTGGTTGGCTGCGGTGAGGTTGAGCCCCACCCCACCGGCCTTCAGGCTCAGGATGAAGATCGGGCAGGCCGGGTCGTAGGACTGGAAGCGTTCCACCAGCTGGTCGCGCTTGATCTGGGGGGTCCCGCCATGGAGGAAGAGGGGATCGACCCCGAATCCCTGCTTGATCATGGAGACCAGGAGGTGCCCCATTCGTCGGTACTGGGTGAAGATCAGGGCCCGGTCCTCGTTGGCGATGACCTCCTCCAGCATCTCCATCATGCGCAGGGACTTCCCGGATCGCTCCGGCGCGAGTTCCCCGGCGTCCGCACCCACCGATTCGAGGTAGTGGGCGGGGTGGTTGCAGATCTGCTTGAGCTTCACCAGGGAGGCCAGCACCAGGCCCCGCCTCCGGATGCCTTCCGCGCTGTCGACCTTCTGGAGCATCTCCTCGACGACCTTGTCGTACAGCTTGACCTGCTCGGTGGAAGGGGAAATGGTCTGCTTGCTCTGGACCAGGGGTGGCAGGTCGGAGATCACCTTGGGGTCGGTCTTCAGCCTGCGCAGGATGAACGGCTGCACCAGCTCCCGCAGCTTTCGCGCCTGCTGCTCGTCCCGGTGGCGCTCGATCGGAAGCGCGAACCGCCGGCGGAAGTCCGGGTTCGGTCCCAGGAATCCCGGGCAGCAGAACTCCATGATCGACCACAGCTCGGCCAGTCGGTTCTCGACCGGCGTGCCCGTCAGCGCGATCCGACGTCGGGTGCTCATCGCGCGGATCGCGGCGGTCTGCTTGGTCGGCGGGTTCTTGATGTGCTGGGCCTCGTCCAGGGCGACCCGCCACCACTGGACCTGCTCGAGCATCTCCCGGTCGCGGGTGACCAGCGCGTAGGTGGTCACGATCACGTCGTGGGTCGCCGCCACCTCGAGGAAGTCCTCGTCCATCGGTCGTCCGATGCCGTGCTGCAGGTGGACCTTGAGTTCCGGGGAGAATCTCGCGAACTCGCGCTTCCAGTTGCCGAGCACGGACATCGGGACCACCAGGAGGGTCGGGCCGACCTCCTCCGGTCGCTCGCGGATCTCACGCTCGTGCTGGAGCAGCGCGATCAGCTGGATCGTCTTGCCGAGGCCCATGTCGTCCGCGAGGCAGGCACCCAGGCCGAACCGGTCCAGGAACGCCAGCCAGCTGAGGCCGGAGAGCTGGTAGGGACGAAGCTCGCCCTGGAACCCCGCGGGCTGGGTGAGCTGCTCCAGCCCCCGGTCGTGGCTCTCGTCGTCCACGCTGCCGAAGATCTGCTCGACCCAGCCGCTGGCCTTCATCCCCATGATCGGGATCGGGATCTCCGAGTTGTCGACGCCGTGGGCCAGCTTCAGTGCATCGAGCACCGACATCTTCCCGCCGGGATGCCCCTCGATGAAGCGGGCCGCTCCCTCGACGTCCTCCTTCCTGATCTCCACCCAGGTCCCGTTGATCCTGACCAGTGGCGTTCCCTGCGCCGCGAGGGTCCGGAACTCCTCGACGCTGACCGGCCGGTCGCCGAGGGTGATCTGCCAGGAGTAGTCCACCATGCTGTGGAGCCCGAGATCGCCGTCGCCTCCCGCGGCGCCGTTGGGGCCACCTGCGTCCTCCATGGCCTCCGAATCGATCAGCAGGTGCGCGGCCAGTCGGGTCTGCACCTGCCCCCACCAACCGGGTACCAGCACCTCGACCCCGCTCTCCTGCAGCAGGGGGTTGAGCTCCCGCAGGAACTCGTACGCCTCCTCCAGGGAGAGGTCGAGCCCGGTCGGGGAGGAATCCTCGAGCGAGCGCTCCAGCTTGGGATAGATCCGTGCGCTCCGCGCGAGCTCGGCCAGCAGCACGTCGGCGGCCGTCTCCATCTCGTCCCCGATCTGGGAGAGCAGTCGGTCGCCCGCGGAATCCGGGGCCCAGATCTTCTCGGCATCGATGATGATGGGGGGGTCGTCGGTGGTGATCAGGTGGTAGGACAGCCGCCAGCTCCCGGTGGGAGTGACGTCCGGCCCCAGCCCGTCGGTCTGCGGCTCGGCAAGCTGCAGGCAGAGCCGGACCACCCGGGCGGCGCTCCGATCGTCGAGGTGCGAGATCCACTGCCGCGCGTTGCGAAGCATCTGCGCCTCGCCGCCATGCCGGACCTTGACCTCGTTGGTCCCGTTCAGCAGGCCCGAGAGCCACGCGGCGTGCTGGTCGGCGAGCAGGTCCCGATCCTCGACCGCCTCCGGGTAGTCGTCCTTGATCAGGATCTCCCTGACCTTGGCATCGCACATCGTGCGCAGTGCGTTCTCCACCAGTCCCCAGGCATCGATGTCGTGGTTTTCCTCGATCGCGCAGGCCACCGCGGGGGTGGACGAGAGCAGGTGGGCGGTCCGGGCCGAGGTCTCCCGGTCGTTCAGCCACGGGATCCACGTCGCCCGGAGCGCGCCGTCGCGCTCCTGGATCATGGTGGGTATGAACCGTTGTTCACCGAGGAGGTCCAGCGTCAGTCGACCTGCCTCGATCCAGAAGCGGGTGTCGTTGCCCAGCTGCATCGCCCCGTCCCCGAGACGATCCTCGAGACGCACCAGGAACTCGGCTGCGTGCTCCGGCTTCACCATGACCGTCTCGACCTTCACCCGCTCCAGCTGCAGGTCGTCCTTGTCGTGGGACCAGCCGAGCTCCGCCGCCATCCGTTCGCTGGGTTCCGGGAGCATCCGGTCCACGTGTTGACGGTGGGGGAGGTGCAGGGTCAGGGTCCCGGGGCCCTGCACCATGCGGCCCTCGAGGGCCCCGGTCGCGAGAATGGATGCCTCGAGCCCCGTTCGCTCGATCATGAACAGGTGCTCGGCCACCTCCGCCGGGTCGCCGGTCGCACGCGCCTTCCCGGGGGTGGTCGTCGCGTCGACGACCTCGGGGGCGATCGCCGCCTCGGGCTCCGACGGGATTCGTTCCCCGTGATGGAGCTCGTCCTGGTCGGGTTCGGCGGTGAGGTTCCGGCCGCGCTGCCCCAGAAGATCCTCGAGGGAGCTTCGTGCCTGGGCGGCTGATTCAGCCCAGACATGGAGGGAGCCTTGGGACCATGCGGCGTGGAGGACCAGCATCTGAGTTCGTACCTCCGGGGGCCGGGGGGGGACGTGGAAGACGGATCCCGCCCCGTGATCCGTGCCGCGTGCGAACACTCGCGTCGCGACCCGGTCATGAACGACTGATTCCGCTGGGGCTCGAACCCAGGACCTAGCGATTAAAAGTCGCGTGCTCTACCAACTGAGCTACGGAATCGAGAATCCCCAATTCTAGCGCATCCAGGGTGGCAGGGACCACTTGGCGTTTCTTCCACATCCGCCCGCCCGCCTCGCACCTCCATGCGGGATTTTCCGCCCCTTGCGGCGGGATTCAAGCGGATCTGACCTGATCAAGTGGAGTTCCCTCCCGGGTGTGCCGATGGATCGGTACGGGACGAGGGCGGTCCACGGCGCCCGGCCCACCCGGGCTCGTACTCGATGCCGTCCCGCCATCCGGATCGACCGGCAGCCCCGCGCCGGCCACGAACGACTCGCCATCCCCCAGGAGCCCTGCCATGACCCGCCTCCCCGCACTCCCGACCCTCGGCCTCCTCTGCACCACCCTCTGCGTCCTCCCGACCATGAGCGGCTGTGCGGTCCACCACCACTGGGACCAGGACCGTGACGGCTCCTCCGCCACCGTGAAGGTCGCCCGCTCCACCTCGTCCGCACCGGGGTTCTACGGGACCCAGGATCCGGCCTTCTGGAGCGACGGCGAGGACCGGGGCCAGGCCAGCCTCGCCCAGGTCACCTTCGCCCCCGAAGGATCGGATTTCGACCCCGAACTGGATCCCGACGGTCGATCCCTGGTCTATGCCTCAACGCAGCATTCCACCCGGTCGGACATCTACCGCAAGCTGATCGAGGGCCAGACGGTCACCCGGCTCACCTTCGACCCCGCGGACGACGCGATGCCCTGCATCAGTCCCGACGGCGACTGGATCGCCTTCGCCAGCAATCGCAGCGGGAACTGGGACATCTGGATGATGCCCGCCACCGGTGGCGCCGCCACCCAGATGACCTTCGGCCCGGACCATGAGCTGCACCCGAGCTTCTCGCCGGACGGGACCGAACTGACCTACTGCCGACGGAACGCCCGCTCCGGCCAGTGGGAGATCTGGTCCTACGCGATCAGTTCCCCGGGTACCCGGACCTACGTCTGCGACGGCCTGTTCCCGCAGTGGTCGCCGGATTCGGCCACCCCGAGGCTGCTGTTCCAGCGCGCCCGGCAGCGGGGCAGCCGGTTCTTCAGCATCTGGACGGTCGAGTTCGACGGCGGTCGGTGCTCGAACCCCACCGAGATCGTCTCCGCCAGCGACGCCGCGATCATGCATCCGGCCTGGTCGCCCGACGGCGGGTCCATCTGCTACTGCCTGGTCTCCGAGCCCCTTGAGGCTCCCGGGGCGTGGCCCGTGCAGGCCGATGTCTGGCGGGTGTTCGTGGACGGTTCCGGGCAGGCTCCCCTCACCCGTGGGGACGCCCGGAACATGCAGCCCGACTGGAGTCCCGACGGACGGATCTACTTCGTCTCCGACCGCGGCGGCACCGACGTGATCTGGTCGACACCCGCGACCCCGGCCATGGCCCCGGATCCCCTGCCCGCCCTGGTCGACGCGACCGATGGCGGGGACGGGGAGTGACCTCGCGGCCGGTCGGTCCGACCGGGCCCGCGACCCGCCCCGGATGACCGGGGTGGTCACGGTCCGATTTCGCCAAACTGGAATCCCGCTTGCTCGCAGTCGTTCATGAGCCATCGATACCCCGACCTGCGGGCCTCCCGAGGAGGCATGGACCGGCAATTCTCGCTCCTGTCGCGGCTGAACCGCATGGTTTGCCTGATCCTCGGGATGACCGTGGTGGGGGGGTGCCAGTACAAGATGCCCACCGCCCTGGATTCACCCTGGCTGCCTCGCCAGGAGGTCTGGGCGATCGCCCCCCTGGCGAACGAGAGCGGGGTCAGTCACGTGGATCGGCTGGGAGTCACCGATTCGCTGGTGCTGGAAACCGCCTCGATCAACGGCATCGACGTCCTGCCCCTGAACCGGACGCTCGAGGTCATGCTCGCGCTCGACATCGGCCTCGACGGGATCCCCACCACTTCGGAATACGAGCAGATCTGCCGGGTGCTGGGCGCGGACGCGATCCTCGTCGGCACGATCATGGCCTACAACCCCTATCAGCCGCTCAGGCTGGGTTCCTCGATCCAGCTGCTGCGCCCCCAGGGTCGCAACTCGAGGGTGGTCATGGACCCCCGGTCCCTGTCCATGGCGGTGGGTGAGGGGGCCCCGCGCTCCCTGGGGCCCGTTTCCAGGCCGTCAGCCCCGGTCCAGGCCTCCGGCATCTTCGACGCGGAGAATCACGGGGTCCTGATCGCCATGGAGGCCTACAGTGAAGGGCGATCTACGCAGAACCTCGCCCGCAGCGACCTCGGCCTCTACCACCTCGACATGGACGACTACGCCGAATTCGTCTTCCACCAGCTGCTGCGCCGGCTGCTCGAGGAAGCCGGCCCGAACCGGTCGGCAGGAACTGCCGTAGCACTCGCTGGGTCATAAAAAGGCCCAAGAAAACTTAAGCCCGCAAAAACCGTCTTTCCAGGCTCCCAGCGGGGTCGGGAAGGTTTTTGCGCGAACCGTCCGATACCCGCTCAACCCGTCCGGCGATTCCTCCGATGTACCGGACGCACCGGCAGCCTTCCCGGATCGCGACCAGCAGGTCGCGCACCTGGATCGAAGGCCCCGGCGCGGGTGAGGCTCTCTCCGGCCGTCTGGGAGCACTCATTCCAAGCCAGGCGGCCAGACACCACCAGCCCCGGGCAGGCACCACTGCCCACGCGCTGGACCAGCCAGGGATTCACTCATGAGCGAGCAGCTTCCAATCGTCGACCGCTTCATCAGCTACCTGAATGAAGAACGCCATTTCAGCCCCTACACGGGACGGTGCTACGGGCTCGACCTTCGCCAGTTCACCGACCACCTCCGATCCCGGTACGAGATCGACTGCGGCATGGAGGCGGAGAACGCGGCACTGGAGGCCCGCCTCAAGGGAGCCGAACCCAGGACCGATGCCGGCACCTGCACCGACCAGATGCTCCTGGCCGACATCGAGATCGTCCGGGGGTTCATCGCCCACCTCGACGAGCAGGGGTACTCGGCGGCCACCATGGCCAGGAAGATCGCCACCCTCCGCTCGTTCCACAAGTGGATGGAACGCAAGGGCATCATCAAGAACAACCCCATGGTCCTGATCCGGACCCCCAAGCAGACCAAGCGCCTGCCGAAGGCGATCTCGGTCGACCAGATCGAGCGTCTGCTCTCCGCCCCCGACGACACCGACCTGCTGGGCGCCCGTGACCGGGCGATCCTGGAGGTCCTCTACTCGACCGGCATCCGCGTGAGCGAGGTCGTCGGGATCGACCGGGGCGACATCGACGACCAGAGCGAGGCCCTGATCATCCGTGGCAAGGGCAAGCGCGAGCGAATCGTCCCCCTCGGGGCGCACGCGCTCAAGGCGCTCAAGCACTACGTGGGCATGCTCGAGAAGCAGCTCTCCGCGGCCGGTCTCTCGGCCTCCCCCGAGTCGCCGCTCTTCGTCAACAAGCACGGTGGACGGCTGAGCAGTCGTTCGGTCCGTCGCAAGGTCTCCAAGTACCTCGCCGCGGTCGGACTCGACCCCGAGATCAGCCCCCACACCATCCGTCACAGCTTCGCCACCCACCTCCTGGACAACGGCGCGGACCTTCGCTCCGTCCAGGAGCTCCTCGGACACCAGTCCCTGAGCTCCACCCAGGTCTACACCCACCTCTCCAGGCAGCGCATGCGTGACGGTTACGACCAGGCGCACCCCCGGGCCGAATCCGCCTGAGTCACCCCGAATGAAACGTGGATGAGTCGTCGCCCCGTTGCCCTGCAGCGGGGCGATGTCTTTGGTCGGGCCGGACGAATTCCTGATGGCGCCCGTCGTCTTTTCCCGAAGACAGGATGGTGCCCCAGTCCCCCGACCCATCCTCGAGCGTGGTCCTGCTGGAAGGCGACTGCCTGGAGCTCGCGGGTTCCGTCCCCGGCGGGCCGGTCGACCTCGTCTACCTGGACCCACCCTTCGCCACCGGACGCACCCATTCCGGACGGGACGGTCGATCCTTCCAGGATCACTGGCAGACCCCCGCGGACTGGGTGGAATTCATCCGTCCGAGGCTTCGCGAGGTGGTTCGATTGCTGGCCCCGACCGGGGCGATCCTCTTCCACTGTGACTGGCGGACCTGCCACCACGCACGCCTGATGCTCGAGGAGCTGCTCGGCGCGGACTGCTTCCAGAACCACCTGGTGTGGAAGTACGGGCTGGGGGGTTCGAGCGCCCGGCGCTTCTCGCGCAAGCACGACGACATCCTCTTCTTCACCCGCTCCGCCTCGGAGTGGTACTTCGATCCTCCCATGGTGCCCGCCACCTCGAACCGGATGAAGGGGATGATGAAGAAGGCCACCGACGTCCTCGACGTCCCCTCGATCAACAACATGTCCCGCGAGCGCAACGGCTGGCCCACGCAGAAGCCGCTGGCGCTGCTCGAACTGCTGGTGGGCGCCTGCTGTCCTCCCGGCGGGCTGGTCCTGGACCCGATGTGCGGCAGCGGCACGACCCTCGAGGCGGCTCGCAACCTGCAGCGCCGCGCGGTGGGGATCGATCGCCTGCCCGCCGCCCTGGAGGTCGCGGGTCGACGACTCGACACCGAGGTCTCCGATCGCCCCTCTTCGAACCTGCGACAGGAGCTCGAGGAGCTCGAGGCACCTGGTCGACGAGGCGAACGCGCCTCCGGCTAGGGTCCGGTCACCGCCGGGGCCGCGCCGCCCGGGATTCAGCGGTACACCTCCTCGATCGAGGATCGCCGATCGAGGTTGGTCCAGCTCTTGCCGCATTCACTGCAGGTGCGCAGGTCGACCCCCCGGCCGGCCATCCGCTCCGTCCCGTTGAGGCTGTGGCCGCAACGGCCGCACCGGTTGATCGCCATCAACGCATCCGGCAGCCTGGTCCTCCGCTCCCGGACCAGCAGCAGGGTGCCGGTCACCAGCAGCCCCAGCGAGAGCATCCAGAACACGACGTCGACTCCCGGGGTCGACGAGCCGAGGGCCACGAGGGCGGAGGCACCCGCCAGCAGCCACGCCACCATCATCACGGTGGTGCCGTTGATCGGATCGGGCCCGACCCTCCAGAGCGCGGCTCGCACGAACCTGCGTTCCCTGACGTTGAGTTCACCGGGGATGTTCCAGAGCATGCCCCCTACATCGTCACATCCAGGGGGTGGATTGAATTCTCCGGTGGATCCGCCCTCGAGTTCGGGAGGGTCCTCGCGGGTCGCCAGGTCCGCCCGCGTTTATCAGGTCGCGTACTCGGCGGGGACCGAGTTCGCCTCGCCCTGGCGGGTCTGCTCCTCGCGGAACTCCCGGTAGGACGCGGCGATGGTCTCGTCGGTCAGGCTCAGGATCGAGGCGGCGAGCAGCGCGGCGTTGATCGCACCGGACTTCCCGATCGCCACCGTCCCGACGGGAATGCCCTTGGGCATCTGGACCATCGCGTAGAGGGCGTCGACCCCGTTGAGGGCTCCACCGGGCATCGGCACCGCAAGCACCGGGAGGCAGGTCTTGGCCGCCGCCACCCCGGCAAGGTGCGCGGCCATCCCCGCACCCGCGATGATGATCTTCATGCCGCGTTCCGGGGCACTTCCTATCCACTGTTCGAGCAGGTCCGGGGTCCGGTGGGCGGAGATCACCCGCGCCTCGTTGGAGATCCCGAGCTGGTCGAGGGTCCGGTTGGCGTGCTGCATCGTGTCCCAGTCGCTCTGGGATCCCATCACCACGCCGACCAGTGCCGTCTTGTCGTTGTCCATCGGTTCGATTCCTCTCAATGATCGGTCCTGGGGGTCCGGGTCCGAGCCCGGATGATCCGCGCATCCTACGCCAAGCCGAAGCAGAACAAAAAAGACAACCGCGCCGTCCGGGGGGGGTGGACCGCGCGGTTGCCGGGGGGATTCTCAGGGGCACGGTCGCGCGATCTGCCGGCAGTTGCCTGCCTGTCCCACATCACCGCTTGCGCCGCACCCCTGATTCCATCCCCTCGGGGAGAGAAGAAAGAGAAGAGGTCACTGACTGGCCGTTTCCGGGCACCCCGTCAAGCGGGGGGGTGCGTCGTCAGCAGCCATCCTTGGTACGACGGGTTTCGGCGGAGGTTCGCTGGTCTCGCGGTTTTTCCCGGGGGAGGCCCCCGCACCACGCTCGTGGGCGCCCTGGACCGCTTTTCGGCGTCCTCGTGGTCACTGGCCCGGGGGAAAGGGATCTCCGGTCCCCGGGTCCTGGTCCCCGTCGTAGGGGAACTCGCTTCCCGCGAACTGGGGGTCGATCGCCTCCCCCGGCAGCCCGGCCGCCGGGGCGATCCCCCCTCCCTGGTAGGGGGTGGGGGTGTTTGAACAGCCCGCGCACAGGGTCATCAGGCCGAGGAGGACGATGGAGGGTGTGCTCTGCATGGAAGCAGCTTACCCGCCCCCCGGCGGGGGGGTCCAGAACCCGATCCCGGGTGGCGGGGGCCGAATCGTGCGGCAGCTCGAATTCACCACACGCCGGTCGGTGGCAGGCGGCTATCGTGTGTCCATGAACCTCCACACCGCCAGATCCAGCGTCCGCCTGCTGCCCCTCGCCCTCCTGCTGTGCTCACTTCCGCAGCCCGCGATCGGGGACGGCACGGATCCCGAACCCCCGGTCGAGTCCACCACCGCCCGCGCCCTTCCCGCGTCGGTCGCCCTCGAACGGGCGTGGCCGAAGGTCGTCACCCGACGTCCCGTGCAGCTGGTTTCCAGGCCCGATCGCTCGGACGTCCTGTACGTCCTCGAGCAGTTCGGCCGGATCCGGACGGTGGACGGTTCCGACCTCGCGAGCTCGGAGTCGGAGCTGGTCCTCGAGATCACCGATCGAGTCAACGCACGCAGCAACGAGGAGGGGCTGCTCGCGATGTCGTTCCACCCCGACTTCGAGCGGAACAACGAGGTCTACATCTACTACACCGCGATTCGCCCCCGTCGCGCGGTGCTCAGCAGGTTCTCGATGGACGAGGCCCGCGAGCGGTTCCTGCCGGAGTCCGAGCAGGTCATCCTCGAGGTGCCGGAGCCCTACTGGAACCACAACGGCGGCGACATCGCCTTCGGACCCGACGGGATGCTCTACCTGTCCATCGGGGACGGGGGTGCCGCCAACGACCCCCACGACTACGGCCAGAACCTCGAGTCCCTGCTCGGCAAGGTCATCCGCATCGACGTGTCCGGCTCCGACGGCGAACTCGCCTACCGGATCCCCCCGGACAATCCCTTCGTGGGTCGGGAGGGCGCCCGCGGGGAGATCTGGGCCTACGGACTCCGGAACGTCTGGCGGATGAGCTTCGACCCGGATACCGGGGACCTCTGGGCGGGTGACGTCGGCCAGAACAAGTGGGAGGAGATCGACCTCATCGTCAAGGGGGGCAACTACGGGTGGAATCGCCGGGAGGGGTCCCATCCCTTCCGACCCAGGCGACTCTTCCGGAACCAGCCGGTCGAGTCCGATGGGGGGGACGTCGAGGGGATGATCGACCCGGTCGCGGAGTACGACCATCGCCAGGGACTCTCGGTCACCGGCGGGTTCGTCTACCGCGGGACCGAGTTCCCCGCGCTGGATGGTGTCTACCTCTACGCCGACTACGCCTTCGGCACGATCTGGGGGATCCGGAAGGAAGGCGATTCGGTCACCGAGCCGGTCGTCCTGGCGAAGAAGCCCGGCTCGCTGATCTCGAGCTTCGGCCGATCCAACGACGGCAGTCTCTTCGTGACGAGTTTCGAACGAGACGAGCAGGGGCCGGGCGCGCTGTGGAAGGTCGTGGTCCCCGGGTCCTGAGGCGTTCCCGCGCGACCCCGTCACGCTCCGCGGTATTCGTAGCGCACCCTGCCCGGCACGGTGCGCGAGAAGCCCAGGTAGGTGAACTCGAGGCGGTTCAGGATGCGCAGTGCGGCATAGCTCCCGGCCGGCACCCTCGCCTGCACGGGGGTGCGACCATGGGAGACGAGGCGGCGCAGTGCTTCCCCGACCAGCCCGACCCCGAGGTCATGGCCCCGGTGCCGGGGATCAAGCCACACCACGAGCCTCGCTCCTCCTCGCGGGTCGAAGGACCCCTCCCCGACCAGTCCGGCACACGGATCCTCGCCCACCTCGACCCGCCAGAGCAGCGCCCCGTTCCGGAGGGATCCCCGGATCCCCCTCGCGATCGTACCTGCGTCCCGGGTCGTGCTTCCCGCCAGGGCCCACAGCCCCTCGGGGTCGCGGTGGATCGCGTCGGCGACCTCGTCGACGAGCCCGGGATCCAGCATGACCATCCTCGGGCGCGCCGGCCCGCGTGTGCGTACGTCCATGGACTCGTCCCCGCACCGGCGGGGGAGCCGGTGTTCACTCGCTCGGGCGCCGTTCTTCCGACTGCACCCGCAACTTGAAGGGGCATGCGGGAAGCATGCGGCCGTTGACCAGGTCCGCCCGTACGGGGTTGTCCTGCCAGCCGTAACTGACAAGCACCGGCTCGGTGATCCCATTCGCCTCCACCCTGACCTTGCCCGGTTCCTCGATGGTGGCCTCGGCCCAGCGGAACCGGCCATCCGGCCCCGCCAGGGCGAATCCCCCGGGGTGGCGTCCGCCCCCGGCCGCCATCAGTCCGCCCCGGGCGTGGGAGAATTCGACGAGCACCCCGGGGCCCTGGGACCTCGCGGTCACCGCGATGGGACCGCTGGGAACCGCGTCCGGAATCCCGTAGACGTCGTGCAGGGCCCACCCCGCGAGTCGATCGCCCACCGCCTTCTTGTTCCGGGGATGGATGTCCCGGGCATCCCCCACGTCGGTGGTGACCACCAGTCCGGTCCCCGGTACCGTGTCGTGGGCGTGGCGCTGGGCGTCGCGCAGGGTCGCCCACCCTCCCTGGTCGGGATCCGGTGAGGGTGCCTTGAAGGCCGCCAGCTGCACGATCCCGAAGGCCATCTCCTCCCCGAAGTCACCACGCCATGATTCGATCAGCAGCGGCAGGAGCTCGCGGTACTCCTCGGGCTGCCCGGCGTTGGATTCGCCCTGGTACCAGATCGCACCCCGGATCGAGTACGGGACGAAGGGGCTGATCATCGCGTCGTTCAGGGCCCCGTAGGCGGTCGAGCGCGCACCGGGGTTCGCCGGGGCGTTCACGCTCGGACGCACGGTACGGTTCGTCGCGTACCCACGGCGCCAGCGCCAGGGACCACGCAGGTCGAGTGCCTCCTCCCCGTCCAGGGTCCCGAGCGAGATACGGGGGCCGATCATCCCCCCGGCGCCGTGCGGGTCGAGTGCGCAGACGGTGATCTGCGCCCGACCTCCTTCGAGCAGTTCCGGCGGCACGGGATAGCGTCGGTTGGTGCCCACCAGGTCGGTGCTGGTCCCGATCAGACGGCCGTTGAGGTAGGTCTGGTCCGAGTCATCGACGCCCCCGAGATCCAGCACCACGTCCCCACGCCCGCGCCAGTGCTCCGGGACCTCCACCGTGCGACGGAACCAGACCGTCCCGTCGAAGTCCGCCAGCTCCTCGCTCGCACGCTCCCATTCCGCGGGCAGCTGCATCACCTCCCAGCCGGAGTCGTCGGTGGATGGTGCCATCCACCCCTGGCGATGGCCGGGATCCCCGGCGTTGATCGCCTCCCAGTACTCCCGCCTCGCGTCGGCCAGCGCGCTCTCCGCCTCGGATCGAAGCCGACGCAGTTCCTCCCGGTCGAGCCGGTTCCACCGCTCGATCTGGTCCTGGAGTGCGGCGCTGCGCTCCGCAAACCGCGGGTGCGCAGCCAGGTCCTCCCGGTCGATCCACGGTTCGATCCTCGTCCCCCCCCAGTTGCTCGAGATCAGGCCGACCGGCACGTCGAGTTCCCGAATCAGTCGTTCGCCGAAGAAGTAGCCGACCGCGGTCCAGTCCCCCAGGTTCTCCGGGGTGCACGATTCCCAGCGCGCCTCGACGTCTTCCCGGGGGGAGGTGGCCACCCGGTGGGGTACGTCGATCAGCCGGAGTCGGGGATTGGCCATCCGGTCCCGGCTCCGTCCGTCTCCGTCGGAGGCGTCGATCGACCATTCCATGTTCGACTGCCCGCCGCAGATCCAGACCTCGCCCACCAGCACGTCGCCGATCGTGATTCGATCCACCGCCGGGGACCACGCAGCGGTTTCCCCGCCTTCGACGCCGGCCGTCCGGTGGTGCTCGGAGATCCCCAGCGTCCAGGTGGCGTCGGTGTCCAGGGGTCTCCCGGGATCGGCTTCGAGTCGGACCATCCAGCGACCGGTGTCGTCGGCCAGTCCGCGGCCGGTCAGCGTGCGGATCCCCTTCGCCCCCGCCGACTCGAGCACCACCCGCACCTGGCTGCCGGCATCGGCCCGGCCCCAGACCTGCACCGGCCGCTCCCTCTGCAGCACCATGCCCTCGGTGAAGACCGAAGGAAGGCGCAACTCGGCTTCGACCGGTCGGGCGAGGAGGATGACTGCGAGGAGGGCCAGCAGGCGTGTGGGTCTGTTCATGAGTGACAGTATGCACTGCCGGGGGGATTCACGGTACTCAACCGGTCCACGACGCGAGCAGGATCGCGATGTCCGCCCCGTTCACGGAACCGTTCCCGTCGAGGTCCTCCGGGCATCCCTCGCAGGGTCCCCAGACCGCGAGCAGGATCGCGATGTCCGCCCCGTTCACGGAACCGTTCCCGTCGAGGTCCCCGGGCAGCCCGCCCGGACACCCGCTGGTGACCACCCGGACGCGATCCACCGCGGCCTCGACCACCGACCCGGGGTCGTTGTCCGAGCAGAGGAACCGAAGGCGCACCCCGTCGGTGTCCCCCACGTAGTCCGCGATGGGGAACAGTTCCCGGCTCCAGCCGGTCTGGGCGCTGTCGCCGTTCGACCGACTGAACAGCGGGCTCCACGTCGCGCCGTCGTCCCCGGAGATCTCGACCACGAAGACGTCGTCGTATTCGGTGTTGTTCCCGCTGGTGTTGTCGTACCACCACGAGAACCCGATCGACGCCGATCCGTCCTCGACCGGATATCGCGGGGAGGTCAGGAGGGTGGTCCCCCCGTCGACGTCGAACTGGCAGGCGAACTCCGAAGGCCCGTTGCCGGTCAGCCAGCAGGTCCCGCTGCCGTCGTCGTCCGAATCAGGCGCGCTGCAGTCCGAGACCGAGACCGCGTCCGTGGAGGGCACGGCTCGCTGCCACCCGCCCGCGGTGAGTCCCGCGCCGTTGGTGACCTGCCAGCCCGCGTCGGTCTCGAGGTCGTCCTCGACCAGCACGCTGGTGGACGCGGCGCTGGTGGTCAGGCCGCCCTCCCGGGGCCAGACGAACGACGCTCCCGAGGAGTCCTGGATCCGGAGTCGTGACTCGATGCTCTCCCCGCAGGCCAGCGCGGGGAGCGCCCCCACCCAGCGTCCTCCCCCGAAGGTGGAGAGCTGGGTCGTCGCGCCCGGGGTCAGGAGGCTGACCGCGGTGATCGTCGCGTTGCGATTCCAGGTCGGGGCGATGTCGACCGAGACCTCCGCGGCTTCGTCGACCTCGACCGTCTCGGGCCAGCCACCGGGCAGGGAGACGAACACCCGCTGGCGGACCATCTCCCCGAGCACCTTGAACGCCCGGAGCATCTCGAGCCCGGTCGGCACGATCTGGGCCGCGGGGAGGATGAAGCCGAACTGGCCGGTGTCGCGGAGTTCGGGGGTGTAGGAGATCGTGTTGGCGGCGTCGTAGGACCAGTCGTCCGCCGCTCCGGAGGCGACGTACAGGGAGTGCGCAGGTTCCGGGATGTAGATGCTTCCCTCGTAGCTCTCGATGGCCTGCACGAGGTCGATCGCCAGTTCCGCGTGCAGAAGTCCCTCGGATCCGGGGGGGATCGACTCCTGGTACCCGTAGGGATAGAGCATGAGCTGGGAGTAGCAATGCACGTCCACGTGGGCGGCGATCTCCGGCCGTGCGAGGATGTAGTCCCGGAGCGCGCGGGTCTCGGGCTCGCTGAACGCACTGGTTCCCCGGTAGATGTCCGAGGCGGTGTTCCCGCTCGAGCCCGGTCCACCGAAGTTCGCATCGAAGTTCCGGTTGCAGTCGACCCCGAAGGTTCCGTCCCCGTTGTTTCGACGGTTCTTCCGCCACAGGCGGTTCTGGTCCCATGAATAGGCGTAGCCGTCCGGATTCAGCACCGGGATCAGGTGCCACCGGAGCTCCTGCATGAGCGGCGTGATCTCCGGATCGGAGCCGTACCCCTCGAGCAGGGACCGGGCGAGCCAGCAGACCGTCATGGGCGAGACCCATTCCCGGGAGTGGGCCATCCCATTGATGCACACCCCGCGCTTCTCCAGGTCGACCGGGGCGGTGATCTGGTAGGCCCAGATCGGGCGACCCTCGATCGAGGTCCCCGCCTGGCTCCGCGTGATCAGTTCCGGGTAGGCCACGAGCAGCTGGTCGAACCAGGCGTCGATCTCCTCGACCCTCCGGAAGTCATCGAAGAAGTCGGCGCCGCCCGCGAGGGTCCCCGTCCCCGCACCCGGCAACCACCTGTGGTTCTCGTGCCACAGCTTCTCCTCGTCGATCAGTTTCTGGACGTCGGGTATCAGGACCTCGAAGGGGATCCCGCTCTCCTCGAGCGCGCCCATCCGGTCCGGCGGGATCCGGAAGTCGAGGGTGGCCAGTCCCACGGATTCGCTCCAGCAGTCCGGGGACAGGACCATCATGGTGGTGAGCTTGCGGATGGTGTCGATCTCCACCCGGACCACCGCGTGGCCGTCGAAGCGCACCGGTCGCTGCTCGCCCACCGGGTCCGGCGCCACCTGCGCCGCCGCAGGAACCACGAGGCCGAACATCGCGAGCGGCGTGGCGAGGATGACCTCGAGCATTCCCGGCAGCCGTGACTGGCTGTTCCTCATCTGGTGCCCTTTCGTGGCCGTCGATTCCGGCGGGTCGCGTTCCGCGGAAGCCGTCGGGGGTGGGGGGGTGAGCAAGACAATAGTCCCCCGAATCCCGGGCCCGGGCAAACCTTTCTTCCCGTGAAATGGGAACTTCCCCCGCCCCAGGCCCCATTCGTTGATTGTGCGCCCCCCAAGCGGTAGCCTCGGGCCCAGATGATCGTGATCGCCTTCCTCATCCTTCATCTGGGACTCCAGGACAGCGCCCCGCACTCCCTCCGCGAATTCGTGCAGGCCTGGTGCATCGACTGCCACGAGGAGCCGCGTGCGAAGGCGGATCTCGACCTCGCGGTCCTGATGGACCGGGTCGATGCCGGCGAGATGCCGGATTCGCTCTCGAGGATGCTGGACCGGCTGGTTCGTCGCGACATGCCTCCGCCCGGCTTCGATCGACCCCCGGATTCCGAGTACCGGGCGGTGGTCGAGGGGCTGGAACAGGCGCTCCGCGACCATGCCGCGCTCCAGCCCGATCGCCCGCGGGGCACGATCGCGCGTCGCCTCAACCGGCACGAGTTCGGGAACACCGTGCGCGACCTGCTGGAACTCGACTTCGACGCCGAGGACTGGCTCCCGGTCGACGAGATCAGCAACGGCTTCGACAACAGCGGCGACGTGCTCTCGGTCTCCCCGCTGCTGCTGGAGAAGTACTTCACGATCGCCGAACTCCTGGCCCGTCGATCGTTCCCGCTCCCGGGTCGCGCCACTCCCGAGCGGCTGGTCCGACGCGGCGGGGACCTTTCGGGCTCCGGCAAGGTGGCACGTCGCGGGGATGGCTGGTGGATGAGCTCACGAGCCACGGTTCGCGGCGAGTTCGTTCTCGATGCCCCGGGCCCCTACACCCTGCGCGTGGTGGTCAGTCCGCAACAGGCGGGGCCGGACCCGGTGCGCATGGCGATCTCGCTCGACGGTGCGCGCCTGGGGGTGGTGGAGGTGACCGGGGCGTCCGGCGAGCCCTTCGTGATCGAGCTCGAGCATCGACTTGACGAGGGCGCCCACGTGCTGGCCGCCTCATTCGTCAACGACTACTACCGCCCGGAGGATCCCGATCCATCCCAGCGCGACCGCAACGTGATGGTCGAGTCCCTGGAGCTCGAGGGTCCGCAC
This sequence comes from Phycisphaerae bacterium, assembly GCA_002862305.1. Taxonomy (GTDB): domain Bacteria; phylum Planctomycetota; class Phycisphaerae; order Phycisphaerales; family SM1A02; genus UBA8087. Next base: position 86,849 of record PKCS01000044.1, read on the forward strand.
GAATCCTCGTTCCCCTCGCGCGCCCAGCGCCGGCTGATCGATCGATTCGGTCCGCTGCGCGGTCCCGCGACCCTCCGCTCGATCGTCCAGGAGCTCGCGGATCGATCCTTCCGACGTCCCGTCGAGCCGGGATTCGTCGACCAGTTGCTGGACCTCGGCCCCCCCGGTGATCCTCCCTGGTTGCGGGTGCGGGATGCGGTCACCGCCCTGCTGGTCCATCCGAGGTTCCTCTTCCGCATCGAACCCCAGGACGCCGACGACCCGGGCGGTCGTCCGCTCGACGACTGGGAGATCGCCACCCGGCTGTCGTACTTCCTCTGGTCCACCATGCCGGACGACTCGTTGCGCCGTGCCGCCGCGAGCGGGGAACTCACGACCCCCTCCGGGCTCGCTCGGGAGGTCGATCGGATGCTCGCCGACGAACGGATCCGTGCGCTGGGCGACCACTTCGCGAGCCAGTGGCTCCAGATCCGGACCCTGCCGGAACTGCGGCCCGCCGAGTCGCTCTTCCCGGGGGTGGGGCCCTCGCTGCTCTCCGCGATGCACGAGGAGACCCGACGCTTCTTCAGCGAGATGATCGCCGAGGACCTCCCGATCACCAGCCTGCTCGACGCGGACTGGACCTGGCTGAACCCCGAGCTCGCCCAGCACTACGGGATACCGGGGATCGATTCCGGCGGCTTCCGGAAGGTCGCGCTGGAGGGGGACGAGCAGTCGACCGGGATCCTGCGGCACGCGAGCATCCTCCTCGCCACCAGCAATCCGACCCGGACCTCCCCGGTCAAGCGGGGGAAGTGGGTCCTGGAGGCGCTCCTCGACGATGCCCCGCCACCTCCGCCGCCCGGCATCCCCAACCTCCCGGAGGAAAGCCACCTCGCCGAGGGAGCGAGCCTGCGCAAGGTGCTCGAGCAGCATCGCGCCGACCCCAACTGCGCCGCCTGCCACCTGAGGATGGATGCCCTCGGCTTCTCGCTGGAGGGATTCGACGCGGTCGGTCGATCCAGGACCATGGAGGTCAACGGCATGCCCATCGACGATCGAGGCGAGCTCCCCGACGGGACGGTGGTCGCAGGCGCCCCCGGCCTTCGCGACCAGCTGCTCCAGGGCGACTCCCTGCGTCGATTCCGCCGCACCCTGCTCAAGAACCTCCTGGTGTACGCCCTCGGCCGGGAGGTCGACCATCGCGACGACCCCCAGCTGGTCGAACTCGCCTCGCGACTCGGGAACCGGGCGACCCTGCGTCGCATGGTCGTCGAAATCACCCGCAGCCGATCATTTCTCCACCGTTCCGGCACCTGATCTGCGAACATGGGAGCCACTGCCATGCACCCGAACGAGTCCAACCGGATCGACCGACGCACCGTCCTCCGAGGAATGGGTGCCGCGATCGCCCTGCCCTGGCTGGAGGTCATGACCCCGGATCGCTTCGCGGCGGCCGGTTCCCTGCTCTCGCCCGTCACCCCGGCCGCGGCCTCCCCGCTCCGTTGCGCGTTCCTCTTCATCCCCAACGGGGTGGACGTGGACGGCTGGTACTGTTCCGGCGAGGGTGCCGACTACCAGCTCTCCGGGGGGCTCGCCCCGCTCGCCCCGATGCGCGAGAAGTTCAGCATCCTCGCCGGCCTCGACCATCGGAACGCCAAGGCGCTGGGCGACGGGCCGGGAGACCACGCGCGCTCCGCAGCCTGCTTCCTGACCGGTGCCCACCCCTACAAGACCGCCGGGCGGGACCTCCAGGTGGGCGTCTCCGTCGATCAGTTCGCGGCCCGGCACGTGGGCGGCGCGACCACCCTCCCCTCCCTCGAGATCGGCTGCGAGCCCGCCCTGCAGTCCGGCAACTGCGATTCGGGCTACTCCTGTGCCTACAGCGCGAACATCTCCTGGCGATCCGAATCCCAGCCCAACCTCAAGGAGATCAGGCCCCGCGACGTCTTCGAGCGCCTCTTCGGCTTCGGCCCCGCGAGGGAGGCCGCGCCCGCCCGGCAGCGTCGCCTCGCCACCCGGAAGTCGATCCTCGACTTCGTGCGCGAGGACACCCGACGGCTCGTTGACCGTCTCGGGTCGGATGATCGCCACCGGCTCGGGGAGTACACCGAGAGCGTCCGCGCGGTCGAGCGACGCATCCAGCGCTACGAAAGCGAGACCCTGGATCCCGAGGCCTTCGAGTCCAGCCGCCCCGTCGCCGGGATCCCCGCCGACTACCGCGAGCACGTCTCGCTGATGAACGACATGCTGGTGCTCGCGTTCCGCATCGACCAGACCCGCATCGCCTCGTTCATGCTGGCCAACGAGGGCTCGAACCGGAGGTATCCGTTCATCGGGGTCGACGAGGGGCACCACCACCTCTCCCACCACAAGGGGGATCCCGCGATGATCGACAAGATCCGTCGGATCAACCACTACCAGAGCGAGGTCCTGCTGGACCTGCTCACCAAGATGGAATCCGTGAAGGAGCACGACGGCACCCTGCTGGACAACTCCATGCTGCTGTTCGGGAGCGCCATCGCCGACGGCAACCGGCACAACCACGACGACCTGCCGGTGATCCTCGCGGGCGGGGGCCGGGGGACCCTGTCCCCGGGACGACTGGTGCGCCACGATCCCGGAACCCCGATGTGCAACCTCTTCGTCTCGATGCTGCAGCGGATGGGGGTGGACGCCGATTCCTTCGGTGACTCCAACGGGGCCCTCCAGACCATCTGACGAAGTCCGGCCCACCGGGTATGCTCAGCGCATGAGGAACCACACGCTGCTGCTGCCCTTCATCGCTCTGCTGGGTCTCCTGGCCTGCTCCGGCCCGGCACAGGAGAAGCCCGCGCCGGATCCCGCCGTCAAGTCGGCGGATCCCCGCGGCGAACCGGTCCTCGGCGATCCCGTCGAACTCTTCAACGGTTCGAACCTCGACAACTGGACGGCCTTCTTCATCGGCGGCTCGACCGATCCTTCCGAGGCGTTCCGGGTCGAGGACGGGCTTCTGAAGTGCAAGGGCCTCCCGATCGGCTACATACGGACCCGGGCCCGGTACGAGTCCTTCCGGCTGGTCGTGGAGTGGCGGTTCGACCCGGATTCCGGCGGGGGGAACAGCGGGGTGCTCATGCGCCTCGACGGTCCGGACACCGTGTGGCCGAAGTCGATCGAGGCCCAGCTGAACTCGGGTGATGCGGGGGACATCTGGAACATCGGCGACTTCCCGATGAAGACCGTGCAGGAGCGGGTCTCCGGACGTCGAACCAAGAAGAGCGCACCCAGCAACGAGAAGCCGCTCGGACAGTGGAACCGATACGAGATCACCCTCGACGGGGGCGAGCTCGAGCTCAAGGTGAACGGACTGGTGCAGAACACCGCCACCGGCTGCGCCCTCGTGAAGGGATCCATCGCCCTCCAGTCGGAGGGGGTGCCGATCGAGTTCCGGAAGGTCACCCTCCGACCCATCACCGGTCACGAGTGACCGGCGGACCGTGAAGTTCGACGTCGAACAAACCCAGTTCCGGACCGCGATGCTGTTCATCGGTCCCGCGCTCTCCCTCCTGACCGGGGTCCTGCTGCACCTGTCCGGCCAGCCGGGACCGGTCTGCTGGGTCGCCGCCACCACCGTGCTCTGCGCGGCCTGGTGGGTCACCGAGCCGATCCCCATCCCCGCCACCTCCCTGATCCCCCTGGCGATGCTGCCGCTCTCCGGGGTGCTGGACCGCGCCAGCGTGGCGAATGCCTACGGCCACTACCTGATCCTGCTGTTGCTGGGTGGCTTCATGCTCTCGAGGGCGATGGAGAAGTCCGGGGCGCACGAGAAGCTCGCGCTGCTGATCATGCGGATCGTCGGTTCCGACAGTCCCCGACGACTGGTCCTGGGGATGATGGTCGCGACCGCGCTGGTCTCGATGTGGGTGAGCAACACCGCCACCACCCTGGCGATGCTCCCCGTGGCCCTGGCGATCCTGAAGGTGCTGCGCGACGACCGCGTCGCGGTGCCGCTGCTTCTGGGGATCGCCTTCGCCGCCAACATCGGCGGCATCGGCACGCCCATCGGCACCCCCCCCAACCTCATCTTCATGGGGGCCTTCGACGAGCTCATCGAGCAGGGGGCGGATCCGCAGCTCACCCCCTGGTCCTTCTCCCGGTGGATGTTGATCGGCATCCCGGTGGTGGTCGTGTTCCTGCCGCTGATGTGGTTGTGGCTGACCCGCGGACTCTCCGGGGGCGTTGGCATCCCCCTCCCCGAGCCGACCTCCTGGACCACCGCCCAGCGGCGGGTGCTCGTGGTCTTCGCGATCACCGCCACGCTCTGGATCTTCAGGTCCAACCCCGGGGGCGGCTGGGCCGGCCTCCTGGGGGCCGAGCCGCGCCAGATCGGTGATTCGACCATCGCCGCCCTCATGGTGGTGGTGATGTTCCTGGTCCCCGACGGCAACCGGTCGCGTCTGCTCGACTGGAAGAGCGCCTCCACCATCCCCTGGGGGATCCTGCTGCTGTTCGGGGGAGGCATCGCCCTGGCCCGGGGCTTCGTCGCCTCGGGCCTGAGCGACCTGATCGCCGGCCAGCTGGTCGGGATCACCGAGTTCCCGGTGTTCCTGATGATCCTGATCATCTGCCTGCTGGTCACCTTCCTGACCGAGGTCACCAGCAACACCGCGATCACGGTCCTCCTGATGCCCATCCTCGCCAGCGTCGCGCAGGCCGCGCAGATGGATCCCGCGCAACTCATGATCCCCGCGGCGATGAGCGCCTCCTGCGCCTTCATGATGCCGGTGGCCACCGCACCCAACGCCGTCGTCTACAGCACCGGGCTGATCCCCATGCGCCGCATGAACCTCGAGGGTCTGTCCCTCAACCTCGGTGGCGCCCTCCTGATCACCAGCGTCTGTTATCTGGCCCTCTAGTCGGCATCCCGGGAGATCACCCCGACTCCATCCATTCCTCTTGGATACCGGGCGATCCTTCCGATATGATGTCCGTCCACGAGACGAACGGAGACCCCCTTGGACGAGTCGAACACTTCATTCCTGGTGCTGGTGGCCCTCGGCGCGACGGTCGGCCTGATCCTCGGTGGCGTGTCCCTGTTCTTCGTCACCGTGCTCTGGCGGAGCATCGAGGAGGTCCCCGAGGACCCCGAATCCGATCCCGACCAGAACGACTGATCCCCGCCCGGCACACGGTCCCCCGGCAAGTGCTAGCCTGACCGCTCCCTCCAGGAAGGTGCTCTGCATGTTCGGACCCCGTTGCCTCCTCATCCTCGCGCTGCTGGCGTTCCCCGACTGCCTTCCCCGGGCCGGTGCCCAGTCCGGTGCCGAGTCCCCGCAGGACGGCTCGACCCCGAAGCAGGTGTCCGTGAGCCTCAAGAACGGCGACGTCATCCGCGGATCGCTCAGCGGCGAGAACGACGACTCCATCATCATCAAGTCCCCGATACTGGGCACCGTGACCCTGCCCCGCGACCAGGTGGACTCGGTCGACGAGCTCGATCCCAAGACCGGAAAGGCCCCCGACCCCGACCAGGCCGACAGTGCGTCCAGCGCGGTGGAGAAGGTCAAGCAGGACAAGCCCGCCGGACCGTTCTCGGGATCCCTCAACATCGGCATGACCTACGCGGACGCCTCCACCAAGAACCTCACCCTCAACGTCGGGGGCACGATCAAGTACGACACCGAACTCAGCAAGTTCAGCCTGAACGGCCAGTACTTCTACTCCCGCGACGAGACGGCGGTCACGGACAACGACGTGATCGTGGTCGCCGACCAGACCTGGTTCCTCTCGAAGGCGCAGCGTTGGAGCATCTTCGCCAAGGGTACCTACCAGTGGGACCAGTTCGAGATCTGGGAGCAGCGGGTCAGTCCCTACGGCGGCTTCGGATACGCGATCATCAAGCAGGAGGACCTCAAGACCCAGCTCCGCCTCGGCGCCGGCGGCACCTACGAGTACGGCGAGAGCGACCGGTCCTGGGACACGCAGCTGCTGTTCGAGGTCAACACCGACTGGACGATCGACCCCCGTTCCACCCTGACCGGATCCCTCTCCTTCGCACCGGACGTCAGCGACTTCGACAACTACCTGCTCACCCTCTCCGCGGTCTACGCCCTGAAGCTCTTCGAGGATTCCCCGCTCACCTTCAACGCCTCGGTCCTCAACATCTACGACTCCCAGCCCGGGGCCGACGAGACCGGCAACGACCTCAAGCTGATCCTCGGCCTCGGGTGGACTTTCTGAACCCGATTCAGGACCCTGTCCCCGCGAGTCACCCCCCGGCCCGTACTCTGGTGGCATGAGCCCGCAGCCACCCGAACTCGATCGACGACACTTCCTGGCCGCGGGGCTTCCACTGGTGGGGGGAGTGCTGCTGGCCGATGACGATCCGCTCGCCGACCCGGAGTCGCCTCCCGCGGGGCGCACTCGCACCCTGCGCATCGCCCACTTCTGCGACGTCCACCTCCAGCCGGAGAAGCAGGCCGTGGGGGGGCTTTCCGCCGCGCTTCGCCACGCACAGGAGCACTTCTCGCCGGACCTGGTCCTCAACGGGGGTGACCAGGTCATGGACGTCATGAGCGCGGACCGCTCCCGGTCGACCCGGCTGTTCGAACTCTGGCGTTCGGTGATGAAGGACGAGTGCTCCCTCCCGATGCTCAACGTCATCGGCAACCACGACGTCTACGGCTGGAACTCCGCCAAGCACGGGGTGACCCCCTCGGACCAGGGCTACGGCAAGCGCTGGGCGATGGAGGTCTTCGACCTCGCGTCCCCGTACTACGTCGTGGATCGCGGGGGCTGGCGGATCATCGTCCTGGACTCGACCCATCCGGTCGAGGGGGGTGGGGGGTACACCGCCCGCCTCGACCAGGCGCAGTTCGAGTGGCTCGAGCGGACGCTGGCGTCGACTCCCTCCGACCGCCCGGTGCTGGTGGCCAGCCACATCCCGATCCTCGCGGCCTGCACCTTCCTCGACGGGGACAACGAGCAGAGCGGCGACTGGAGGGTGCCCGGCGCCTGGATGCACATCGACGCCCGGCGCATCAAGGATCTCTTCCTCCGCCATCCCGGGGTCCGGCTCTGCGTCTCCGGGCACGTGCACCTGGCCGACGTGGTGCAGTACCTCGGGGTCACCTACGCCTGCAACCACGCGGTGTGCGGGGCGTGGTGGGACGGCCCTCGCGACGAGTTCCCCCCCGCCTACGCGATCATCGACCTGTACTCCGACGGGACCTTCACGAACCGGATCGTGGACTGGGGCTGGCGGGCCTGATCGCGCGCGGGCTCAGCCCAGTGCCGCGTCCACCAGGGACTGTGCATCCTCGAGCAGCCGTTCGAGGTGGTCCTCGTCGCGGAAGCTTTCCGCGTAGATCTTGTAGATGTCCTCGGTGCCGCTGGGCCGGGCGGCGAACCACCCATGCTCGGTGGTGACCTTCAACCCGCCGATCGGGGCCCCGTTCCCCGGCGCGTCGACCAGCTTCGCGGTGATCGGTTCGCCCGCCAGTTCGTCCGCGTGCACGTCCGCCTCCGAGAGGGCCTTCAGGCGTGTCTTCTGCTCGAGGTCGGCGGGAGCGTCGATCCTCCGGTACACGGGTGCCCCGAACTCCGCCTCCAGTGCCGCGTAGTGCCCGCCGGGATCCGTCCCGGTCCGGGCGGTGATCTCCGCCGCGAGCAGGCAGAGGATGATCCCGTCCTTGTCCGTCGACCAGGGGCTTCCGTCGAACCTCAGGAACGAGGCGCCGGCGCTCTCCTCCCCACCGAAGCACAGGCTGCCCTCGAAGAGTCCGCTCGAGAACCACTTGAAGCCGACCGGCACCTCGTAGGGGACCCTCCCGTGCCGTCCGAGGACCCGGTCGACCATCCCGCTGGTCACGATCGTCTTGCCGATCCCCGCGGTCTCCCGCCAGCGATCGCGGGTCGCGAGCAGGTAGTCGATGGCCACCGCGAGGTAGTGGTTGGGATTCAGCAGCCCCCTTCCCGGGACCACCACGCCGTGACGGTCCGCATCGGGATCGTTGCCGAAGGCCACCTCGTACCCGCTCGCCAGCTCCAGCAGCCCGGCCATCGCGTGCGGGCTCGAGCAGTCCATGCGGATCTTCCCGTCGCGATCCACGTGCATGAACCCGAAGGTCCCGTCGATCCGGTCGTTGGTCACCACGAGGTCGAGCCCGTACCGCTCCGCGATGGGGGCCCACAGCGGAACCGAGGCGCCGCCGAGCGGGTCGACCCCGATGCGGGTGCCCGCCTCGCGGATCACCTCCATGTCGATCACCTGGTCGAGCTGCGCGATGTAGGGGCCGTGGAAGTCGACTTCCCGGAGCAGGTGACGCGAGTCACCCTCCCGGGAGACCCGACGCACCGATCCGTTCCCACCCTCCAGGATCTCGTTGGCACGTCGTTCGATCCAGCTGGTCGCCACGGTGTCCGCGGGCCCGCCGTTGACCGCGTTGTACTTGAATCCGCCATCCTCCGGGGGGTTGTGGGAGGGCGTGATGACGATCCCGTCGGCGAGCCCCGTGGTCCGTTCGCGGTTGTGCTCGAGGATCGCATGCGAGACCACCGGGGTCGGGGTCGGTCGATCCTCGGCCTGGATGCGGGTCTCCACGCCGTTGCCCAGCAGCACCTCCACCGCGGTCGACTGGGCGACTCCCGACAGTGCGTGGGTGTCCTTGCCCATCAGCAGCGGTCCGTCGATCCCATTGGCCGACCGATAGTCGCAGATCGCCTGGGTGATCGAGAGGATGTGGTCCTCGGTGAAGGTCCTGCGCCCCGGGGTCCCCCGGTGCCCGCTGGTCCCGAAGGCGACGCGTTCCTCCGCGACGCCGGGATCGGGCGTCGTGCCGAGGTAGTCCTCGCACAGCTTGTCGACGGAGATCAGCAGTTCGCGGGGCGCGGGCTTGCCCGCGAGTTCGTGTATGGACATGGTCGGCGGCTCTATACTCGTGGCTGATGGACGGCGTCGATGACTCGATGACTCGATGCAGGATACTCAGAATGGCTCGTACATGAATCCCATCCCCGACAAGGACGACGCCTCGACGGACTCGGTGCGCCTCGAGGTCGGCGGGATGCACTGCTCGTCCTGCGTCAGTCACGTCGAACGCGCACTCCGTTCCGTCGACGGGGTCGAGGATGCGATGGTCAGTCTCGCGGATTCCACCGCGCGGGTCACCGGGTCCGGGCTCGTGTCGGACCGGCTCGCCGGCGCGGTGCGTGACGCCGGGTTCGAGGCGGTCCCGATCGAGGAGTCCCGTTCGCTCGCCGACGAACGCGACGACCTGGATCGAAGGGTCCGTGCCCGCGTGGACCGCTGGCGCCTCCGGACCATCGTCGGGATCGGCATCTGGATCCCGCTGGCCGGCATGCACTGGTTCGGTCCCTCCACCCACGACGACCTCGCGCTCCGGTGGATCCTGGCCGGCGTCGCCTCGATCTCGTTCCTCTACGTGGGCTGGGCGTTCTTCCAGTCGGCCTGGGAGGCCCTCCGTGCGAAAACCTCCAACATGGACACCCTGGTCTCGATCGGGGTGATCTCCGCCTACGTCTACTCGCTGGTGGTGCTCGTCCTCGAGACCTCCTCCGGCACCCACCAGTTCGCGACCTACTTCATGGACGCCGCGGGGCTGCTGGCGTTCATCTCCCTGGGTCACTTCCTGGAGGCCCGCACCACCGCGCAGGCGGGCGGAGCCCTCCGGGCCCTCCTGGAACTCCAGCCGGACCAGGTCGAGCGCGTCAGTTCACCGGACGCGGACCGGGGCGATCGACTGCCCACCTCCGAGGTGGTGCCCGGTGATCTCCTGCGGGTGCGTCCCGGGGAACGGGTGCCGGTGGACGGCCTGATCGTCCGCGGTGCGACGGCGGTCGATGAGTCCTCGATCACCGGCGAACCCCTTCCCGTCGAGCGATCGGAGGGCGACGAACTGCTGGCCGGGACCATCAGCACCAACGGCCTGGTCACCGTGCGGGCGACGGTGGACGGGAACTCCACCAGTCTCTCCCGCATCGTCGAGATCGTCCGGGCGGCCCAGGCCTCCAAGAGCCGGATCCAGAAGTTCGTCGACACCGTGGCGTCGGTGTTCGTGCCGATCGTCCTCCTGATCGCCGCCACCACCTTCGTGCTCTGGCTGGTCCTCGCCCCGGCGGACGGACTCCAGCAGGCGGTGGTCAACGCCGTGACGGTCCTGGTCATCGCCTGCCCCTGTGCCCTCGGGCTGGCGACGCCCACCGCGATCATGGCCGGGTCCGGCGCCGCCAGTCAACGTGGCATCCTGGTTCGATCGGCCGACGCCCTCGAACGCGCGGCGACGGTCGAGGGGTTCTGCCTCGACAAGACCGGGACCCTGACCGAGGGACGTCCGGAGGTCCTCGAGGCCGAGGACGACGTGCTGCGCATGGCGGGGGCCCTGGCCCGCGGCTCCAACCACCCGCTCTCGGTGGCGATCGCCTCCGAGCTCCTCGGTCGAGGACTGGACGCGCCCGTCGCGGAGTCGATCGAGGAGCAGCCCGGCGTGGGCCTGTCCGGTCGTCTCGAGGGCGCCCGCTGGCAGCTGGTCTCCCTCGCGGTCGCCGGCCGCCGCGGGTGGGTCGAGGCCGCGGAACCGCCGGAGGCGACCACCTGCTCGGTGCTGGTCCGCGACGAGGTGCCCGAGGGCTTCATCACCTTCAGTGACCGGACTCGTCCCGAGGCCCCCCGGCTGGTGGAGCGACTCCGGGGGATGGGGCTCGAACCCGACCTGCTCACGGGGGATCGCGTGGGGGTCGCGCGCTCGCTGGGCAGGGAGCTCGGGCTCCGCGAGGCATCGATCCACGCCGAGTGCTCTCCGGAGGCGAAGGTCGACTTCCTGCGCCGCGATCCGCGTCGACTGGCGATGGTGGGCGACGGCATCAACGACGCCGCGGCCCTTGCCGAGGCGGGTGCACGAGGGGGGGTGGGGATCGCCATCGGATCCGGTGCGAACGTCGCGGTGGAGTCCGCGGACGTCGTCATCCCCGGGGATCGCCTGCTGAGCACCATCGAGTCCATCACCATCGCCCGGGCGACCCGACGGACGATCCGCCAGAACCTCGTCCTCTCCCTGCTCTACAACACCTGCGCGATCCCCGCCGCCGCCTTCGGTCTGCTGGGCCTGCACGGGCCGCTGGTCGCGGGGCTGGCCATGGGGCTGAGCAGCTTCTCCGTGGTCTCGAACTCACTTCGACTGCGCTTCTCGCTGCAGCGAATGCCGATCGAGTGACCGCATGGACCGCTTCGGGGCGCGGAACCAGCTTCCTCGCCGTCCAACCGGGTTCCCAGCCCCCGGGGATCGTTGTTGGTATCCTAGTGGCCACCAGGAGGTCCCGAACATGGCCGGACGAGAGCAGCCGTCATCCGAAGCAACCAGGTGCAGCGATGCGCTGGCTGCCGCCCTCGACAGGTTGCACGGCCTGATCCAGGGGCTTTCGGACGAACAGTACACCCGTTCCGGCATGAAGGGCTTCTCCAGTCCCATCGCCGCGCACGTCCGCCACTGCGTCGACCACGTCGACGCCCTGCTGCTCGGCCTGCAGGATGGCGAGCCGGTTCGCGAGATCCGCTACGACCGCCGTGAACGCGGCACCCGGATCGAGACCGATCGCGGGCATGCGCTCGAGACCTGCTCCAATCGTCGGGAGCAGGTCCTGGCCCTCGATCCCTCGGCCCTCGCGGATCCCGTCCGGGTGCTCGCGATGGTGAGCCCCGAGCATCCCGAACAGCTCTTCGACTCCACCGGCGCCCGGGAGACGCTCTACGTCTTCCACCACACCATCCACCACCTGGCCCTGATGGCGGCGCATGCCGAGTACCTCGGAGCCTCGATGGAGCACGATCTCGGCCGGGCACCTGCCACGCTGGCGGCCGACCAGGACCACTGATGTGCACGTTGACGATCCTGCCCCGGAGTTCGCTCGGCCCGTCAGCCGTGGATTTCCGGGTCGCGTTCAGTCGCGACGAGCAGCGGGACCGGACCCCCGGCACCCCTCCCCGGTTCGAGGACCACGACGGCACCCGGAGCGTCCTCCCCCGTGATCCACAGGGCGGGGGCACCTGGATCGCGGTCACCGAGCACGGACTGGTGTTCTGCCTCCTCAACGTCAATCCGAGGGCGCACGATCCGTCCCACGAGGGTGGCCTCAGCCGCGGTCGTCTGATTCCCGGGCTGCTCCCCGCACGTTCCCTGGCCGAGGTCGGCTCCCGGCTCCCGGCCCTGGCGGAGCCCGTGCGGCGACCGTTCCGACTGGTGGTCACCGACGGGCTCGAGGTCCTGGAGGCGACCGGTGCCGCGGGTGGCGTCACCTCCGCACTCGGTCCGCTCGAGGCCCCATTCATGAGGTGCTCCTCGGGGCTCGGTGACCACGTGGTGGAACCCCTGCGCGAAGAGGCCTTCGACCGCATGCTTCCCCCCGGTGCCCGCATCGGGTCCGAGGCGCAGGACGCCTACCACCGGCTCCGGTTCGAGGGCCGGGACGACTGCTCGGTGGACATGTCCAGGGCCGATGCCCTCACCGTCAGCTGGACCGTGATCGAGGTCGATGAGGCCGAGGCCCGGCTGAGCCATCACCCCGCTCCGCCCCGGGAATCGCCGACTCCCGAGTCCCTCCTGCTTCCCATGGCTCGCGGGTCCGGGCGACGAACCGCCCCCGTGGTCGACGCATGATGCTCGAATCCCTGATGCTGCTCGCCGACCCGGGGTCGCCCCCCGGCGCCTCGGGACTTCCCCTTCCCGGGGTCGAGTTCGATCCCTCCGCCAGCGTCCTCTGGAAGATGGTGCTGATCGTGCTGGGGACCTTCGTCCTCGAGGATCCCACCAGCATCGCGGTGGGACTGCTCATCCGCTCCGGCAGCGTGGCCCCGGTCCCGGGAGTGCTGGCCTGCATGCTCGGGATCTTCCTCGGGGACGTCGGGCTCTACCTGATCGGGCGCTACGCGGGTCGGGCACTCACTTCCTGGAGCTGGCTCGCCCGTCGACTCCCACCGGGTCGTGCCGAACGCCTGCGCTCCTGGTTCGACGCCCACGGCTGGACCGCGATCCTCGCCAGCCGCTTCATGCCGGGGACCCGGGTCCCC